>JADEWQ010000023.1 GCA_015207585.1 Pleurocapsales cyanobacterium LEGE 06147
CTAAAGCACACAGACCTATCGAAGGGAAGATTAAGACAGTTACTCTATCAATGAGCTGTAGCGGTCAATATTTTGCTTCTATTCTCTTTGAGGATGGTAAATCCCCCCCAGCCCCCCTTATTAAGGGGGGTGCCGAAGGCGGGGGGATTGAGGGTAAAGCTATCGGAGTTGACCTTGGACTAACTCATTTTGCTCTTACCAGTGATGGGAGTAAGTTTGATAATCCTCGATGGTTGGCTAAACACGAGCGTAACCTTAAGAAGAAACAGCAACAGCTTTCACGCAAGAAGAAAGGTTCTAACAACCGCAATAAGTCGAGGCTTAAGGTTGCTCGAGTGCATAACAAAATAACAAGATGCAGGGAAGATTTTCACCATAAGCTATCACGTAGGATAGTTGACGAAAATCAAGTCATAGTGGTAGAAAATCTAAATGTTAAAGGCATGGTAAGAAACCGCAATCTAGCTAAAGCCATTAACAGTGTAGGTTGGGGTCAATTCTGTACCATGTTGAAATATAAAGCTGAAAACGAAGGTAAAGTTTATCTGGAAGTAGACCGTTTCTTTGCTTCTAGTAAAACTTGTAATAACTGCCTGTATCAAGTAAGCGACCTTCCACTTGAGCTCAGATTCTGGGAATGTCCTAGCTGTGGTACTAAACATGATAGAGATATCAATGCAGCTAAGAATATAAGAGACGAAGGACTGCGAATATTAAAGACCTCGGGAAGCGGGGAAAAAGCCTACTGTCCAGACGTAAGACGCAGTAATAGAGGACGAAAGAAATCTACTACTGTGCTGTCTGCTGGGTAGGAAGCCTACGGTTACTCGCAAGAGAACCGCTAGGTACTTCACATTTGTTCGCATTTTATAGCAGTCCTAAATTATTTGTGAAAACTTATTACACCTAAAACCTAAAACCCAACACCTAACATCTGATCTCCACCACTTAATTTACAACTAAAATAAATCGGGTCGGGTACTGAGTAGTTGACCAAACTTAATATAAAAAGGTCCTAATTCAGTCAGAATTTTCCGCAGTACTGCTGGAGCTGGTAATCGGGGTTCGTCAGCTTTACCTCTAGTCAATAATCCCCGCATATAACCCCAGCCATTACTGAGAACAATTTCAATAATTTCTCGCTGACGGGTACTAGTTTTGGTTAACGAAAACACTTTTAGTGAGATAGTTAAGAAAAGAGGAAGAAATTGGTAATTGCTCTGTGTATCTTATCAATTACCAATCGCCCATCACTGGTATCAGAGTAAGTGTTTGAATTGAGAGTTTTTTTGCAGGGACTTGACTATCTGTTTAATTTCTTGAGTTCGGTCTTTGTGAACTACCAGGGTAACGTTGCGATCGCGCACGATCACGATGTCATCTAATCCAATCGTAACAATTACTTCATCATCATCGGTCGCATAGAGAATTGCTCCCTTAGTATCTCTTCCGATATGGGTAGCCAACTCCACATTTTGGTTCTTTCCTTTCAGTAGTCGTTCAACCCCATTCCAGTCACCAAGATCGTCCCAGCCAAAGTTAGCAGGCAACACATATGCTAATTTTGTTTTTTCCATTAAAGCATAGTCAATACTTTTCTTTTCTAACTGAGGATAAGCTGCTGTTCCGTGCTCTAGTAAAGGCTGAATTATTTCCGGTGCGTAAGCTGCCAACTCCTCCAAAACCGTACTTGCTCTAAAGATAAACATTCCACTATTCCAACTAAATGTTCCCATCTTTAGAAAAGATTTAGCCGTTTTTTTGTCTGGTTTTTCGGTAAACCGATTGACTTTGTAGATGGGTAAACCATCAAAGCTAGCTTTTTTTTCTCCTTGTTCGATATAGCCATAGCCTGTAGAGGGATGACTCGGCTGAATGCCCAGGGTAACGATCGCTCTTTCTTTGGCGGCGATTTTACTAGCTACTTTAAGAGTTTGTTCGTATGCTTGGCGATCGCCAATCCAATGATCGGCAGGAAAGAACCCTAAAATCGCTTCTTTGCCATGACGCCTTGAAGCTTCCAAACTAGCCCAAGCTACGGCAGGAGCAGTATCTTTTCCTTCCGGTTCGATTAACAAATTCGTTTCCAGTAAATTTGGCAGTTGTTCTCTGACACCATCGGCAATGAGAGCAGAGGTAATCACCCACAACTGTTCCCATCCTCCAGCTAATTCTAGCAGCCGTTCGGCAGTTTCTTGTAGTAAGCTTTTTCCACTACCATCCAGACATAAAAATTGTTTGGGTCGTTTCTTGCGGCTGAGAGGCCAAAAACGCTCTCCTTTACCGCCAGCCAGGATTATGGGGATTAAGGTCGTACTCATTCAATCACTTCTCGTCTGAAATAATCCTATCTTCGCCTGTAATTCTAATTTCGTCTGTTCTTTAGTCGGTTATTAACAAAGCAGAATCGACAACAATAGCGATCGAGCGGTTAAAATTCATCATAATTTAATAATTATTTAATTTTTTATTTCGCCCGCAATAGCTATGGAACATAGTAGTAACAAGAAATTCAAGAAACTTCCTAGAGTTAAAAGCGAGAGTAACTCCTCTCAGAAAGCTTCTACAATTGCAGCACAATCTAATTGTCTATCTCTATTTTCTCTCTGGTATTCTCAATTATCTCCTTTTGAAAATGGTTTGTTTTGGGGTACATTAGTCTCGCTTACCGCGACAGTTTCAGCAACTATAGGAGCAACTCTAACTTTAATTAGTCCAGTCTCCAATGTCATTGGTGCTTTTGTCGACGAAGTCGATCTAGAAGATACGGCAATTTTTCCTGACTCGCAACTCAGTCTAGAACAAAAGCAGGATAATTGGAATGGTTCTAGAGAGGGAAAAATACTCTCTTTGTCAAATTTGTCAGCTTTGCAGTACACTGCGATCGCGGTGCAAAATACGACAAATCGACCGAAGTTAGCTATGGAGGTGCTATCTTATCTAACCGAACGTAATTTGAATAACGTGTATCTGAGCAGTAGCTTATCGCTAGAATTGAAAGAAACCGAGATTATTTTCTCGTCTGGAAATTTCAAAGCCGCTAAAAATTTGCAAAAAATGCTAGGTATAGGTCGATTAAAACCATCTACTATCGGTGATTTAAACTCAGACGTAATTATTCGTCTGGGAGAAGATGCCCAATTTCTTTCTCAAGAAGATAGTTTTATTCGTGACTAGCTTTGATTTAGTGACAAAAGTAGTTGAGAAATCAAAAATGGGTGCTAAACTTTGGCGACGTTTGCTAACCTTACTGGCTATACTTTCGCTAGCAGTAATCTGGATACTACTAGATGCTCGTATGGCTATAGCTCAAGATAGTGCCGTTAACTATACCTACAGCGAACTTCGTAACCAAGATTTTTCCCATAAAGATTTAGTGGGAGCGGTTTTCGCTGCTGCCGATGCCAGAGGAGCAAACTTTGAAGAGTCAGATCTCACTAACTCGATTCTGACTAAAGCCATTTTTTTAGATGCTAATTTGAAGGGAGCCAATCTCACCAACGCCTTCATGGATCGAGTGGCATTAGATAACGCCAATTTGACCGATGCGATTTTAGTAGATGCTGTCGCTACCAGCACTACCTTCGACGGTGCTATTGTCACCGGAGCCGACTTTTCTAACGCTATTTTAGACCGCTACCAAACCTATCTGTTATGTCAGAGAGCGGACGGTATTAATCCGGTTACGGGAATTTCTACCAGAGACAGTCTTGGCTGTAAGTAAAATTAAAGTTGACAACTAATAATTAACTACGTGGCTAAATCGATCGCTGGCTTGTAACTGAGTCATTGGCTGCCACTTCAAAATATCTGCCAACAGAGTTTGGTAACCTCGGACATTGGGATGAAGTCCATCATCACCAAGCTGCGATCGCAGCCACTCCGTTCCTCTTGCCAGCCAAAGTTCGAAAATATCTAGATAAGGAATCTGACGTTGTTGACAAGCTAATTTAGTCGCTTCTTTATAAAGATATTGGTCGCGATGGTTGAAATAAAAACAATCCAAAAAAGGCATTTTAGCCTCATCTACCGGAACCATTCCCACAAATATTACCGGACATAGACTTTGAGCCAAATCGAGTAGCTCGTCCATTTGTTGGCTAAATGTAGGCAAATCAGTACATAATTTTCCTTCTGCTTTACCTAAACGTGGGGAATCATTTACTCCTACCGACAAAATAATTAAATCGGGTAAGCTATTGCGTAGTTCTCCTCTACAGCGAAATTCGTTCTCCTCTACAGCGAAATTCTTGTTCGAGACGCTGGATAACTTGATGTAGGCGATCGCCACGAACGCCCAAATTATAGAGAACGTGACCGGAACTGCCTGCAGACATCCAGCTACGCCGAAGTCTTTCAACCCAGCCTCCACCTACAGGATCGCCAAAACCATAAACGAGACTATCGCCCAAAGCAACTACTTTTAATGGTTGCTGCTTTTTTAGAGAAGAGATGCTGCTATAGTTTGGTCTAATTAATGAAATAGTTTGCATAAAGCCGTTATTCTTACATTAACCAATCGCTATATATTTTTTATATCCACATATCTTTACATTTCTATATATATCGATACAATATCTCGTTTTAGCTCAAAACACAACTATACCCAAACAATAAAAAACAGAAGGTATCTTTTCCTTCTGTCTTGATTACCCGATTTGATTATTACCTAAAGGGGCTATAGCTAAACGCCTCGCTTGATGGCTACTTCCACTTGGTTAAATTCTTGTTTGAGACGTTTTTTCATCTTCTCTGGTAAAGGACGAATGCCATAGGAGCTATAGTAGCCGGCTAAAGCGTTGAGTGCTGTCTGCATGGTAGTAAAAGAACGAAGTCCGGCAGTTTTGTCGTTACGCCTATAGCGCGAAACATAATCATTGATTTGTTGGCGTGCCAGAGCAACAGTTTCTGGTTTATCAGGTGCATTATCGGGCAACTCAATCGCTGTTTTTAAATTGTTTACTACAGCTAATGTATCTTGGCTGTAGTTACCAGTCAGTCCACTAGGATTGGCACCACAGCCCATTAAGCCAATTATGACTACTAAAACAAGAGCAATTATACGCGAAAAGTATTTTTGGAAAAACATAATTTACTTTAAACGATCCCGGGTTCAACTTATCCTATCAAGAATTGGGAATGAACTACTAGCTGCTACTCCGCTTCGCTACGACTGAGAAAGAGGGACACTTATAAATTGTTTAATTTCTAATTTGAAGAGTCGAGCAATTTTGTTACCAAACAGTGAGCAATTCGTCCCGCTGCACCAGCAGTTCCCATCCGCCTTTTACCATTTTCAGCAATCTGCTGTCTTAGTTGGGAATTATTCAAAACCGATTGAATCGTCTCTGCTACTCGTTCGGGATTTTCAACTAAAATAACAGAGCATCCGAGTAAACGAGTCTGTGCTTCGGCAAAAGCGTAGGTAAATTGTGGTCCTTCGCCTGGAATAGTTATCGCTGGTTTACCCAAACCAACAAATTGTTCGGTTGCCGTTCCTGCCATTGCGATCGCTACATCGGCTCGTTGCAAACATTCTGCATAGGCATTCTGCGTCAAGATTAAAGTTCCATTCTGCCAGCTAAAAGCGGTGCGGCAGCACCCGCAAAGCGGGATCGCCTCTGCATCTTTGACTGGTTCGGTAAAGGCTGCTAGAGAAGTAGAATTCCAGCCTTGGGATAAAAGAAGCCGCGCAAAAGGTTCGAGAGTTAAACTAGGAGCGATCGCAGCTAAAAATACCACCGAATAATAACCAAAAGTAGATGCTATTTCTCGTACTGCCTCAATAATGAGTTGCCAATTTCTTTCTGCTTCCGGCATTCTCGATCCAGGCAGCAGTAAGATATAAAGATTTTTTTTCTCGTAAGGAGTCGTCTCCGCCACGGACACCTCAAGCGTCAGAGATGAACTCCGACGACGTGTCCTCCTCGAAGGGCGAACGGGGTTCTCAAGACTATATCCTACACTCCCCATTCTATCCTCTGTCTCTAAACCATCCATCATCGGATTGCCCAGATCGAAAGCAGGAATCGACCATTGTTGTAAAATTTGAGTTGTTAAACTATCTCTAGGAAAAACGGCTTTGCAACGAGGATGACTCATTAACCAACGTTCCCAGGGCAAATAAACCGAACCAAACTGACGTTCTAACCAAGAAGTTTGCGGTAACCATCCTCGTTCGTCCCGTAAGTAATACTCTGATTTAGCAGTTCCGACAAAAGCGTAATCCGCACCACTTATCCAAGCAAATAAAAGAGGAACGATATCTCCTACCGCCAAGATCGAACCACCATTTTTTCCCCACTGGCACACAACTTTTAGTTGTTCTCGACTCAACTGTAATAAGCCACCTCGGACATCTCGCCATAGCTGAGTGCTATCCATATAAATAAAACCCCCAGAAGGCATTTGTCGTACTTTACCTAAAATAGAAATATTCAATTGACGATAAGCATTGCCTTTACCAACTAGAGGCAATGCCACTAATTCTGTTACATTGAAATGACATTGCAATTGTTCGATAATACGGACAGCAATAATATCTTCTCCATGACCATTGCTGAGAACTAGTAATTTCATAAATGATTGTTTTTGTTATTGTGGTGAATTTATGTATTACTGTAGTTAATTTCTATTTAGCAGTAAAAATTTGGCAATTACGGCGGTGGCTGATTTGCGCGACCAAAACTCTGATAGATTGTGAATATTCAATTCAGACTTTATTCTATTCAGGACAAACAATTTTAGATCGAAAACAAAAGAATATTAACCAATTACGACAACGTTATCAAATACTACAATTACAATGGCAAAGAATTAGGCAAATTTTATTTTTGTTAAACTTAACCGTTCGCCTTTGGCGCAAATTTTGAATAGTACAAAATCGGATTTGGAAACCATTCTGCTGTACAGTACATAGTATTAAACAATTGTCGGTGGCTCTTGTTTATTCCAATTTCGCAGTCGGAAAGCAAAAATTATTAAAAGCACGCCGAAAATAATGGCATAAACTCCAATTACCCACACAATCGCTAATGCGCCAGCAACAGGACGGATTGCCAAGAGTAAACCAAACAGTAACGAGGCAATGCCAGCCGCTGCCAACAGCCACTCATTTTCTATCTGCCTGCGTAATTGGATAGCGGCAATCAACTCGAAAATACCAGACACGATTGCCCAAGCTGCAATTAAATATAGTAAGAATAATCCAGTAGCCTCAGGCCACACGAAGGCAATTATACCTATGGCAATGCCAATTAATCCTTCTAGCAATAGTAGCCACCAAGGTTCATCTGCACGACGCTCACTTAAGGCCGCAATTACGACAAAAATTCCTCCCAACAACGCGAAGATGCCAAAGAGAGTCAGCAATACTATTAAAGTAATACCAGGCCAAACCAAAACTGCCACGCCAAAAAGCACCGCCACTAGTCCTCGCAATAACAATGTCCACCAATTCCGAGCTAGCAAAGTTCCCATTCTCAGTGTTCTGTTAGAGTTTGGTCTCATTAGTTAAATTCCCCACGTAAGGTAAGATAATTGATTTAGCGTTCCTAATGTTGTGGATTTCTTTTTGGTAGCAACGGTACTCGGATTGAAAAAAGTTGCGATAACCTGAACTAATCGTGCTTTTTTATCCTTTGGCTTGCCTCTATCTTAAGAAGTAAATTTTGAGTATTGAAACGACAATGAGCTATTGGCTCGAGCGGACAATTTTCAAATATATATATAATTAATATCTCAAAACAGCAAAATAATCAGCTAAAATTCTCTGACCATAGATGGATTAGCTCAGTGCTAATTTTTTACTAAGATGATGATAGATGAGCAGTAACGTAGCAGGGGAGGAGTCCACTTATGGCATCATCAGCACCTCTTCACGGCAGCGAATTAATTGATTGTGCTAGAGCAAACGCAAACAAAGGAATTGAAGTTGCATCACAACGATGTGGTTATGGGGACGATATCTCTACCTTCGAGAGTGAGTTAAAGAAAGCTTGCGCTTCTATTGGTGTAGAAATTGAAAGTTTTAAAGATTTAACTGAAGATGGAGCGTACAGCAACAAAGAACAAGGAGTTGAAATTGCTCCAGACACACCAAATCAATTATAATAAGCTGCCTAGCTGTTACACAAACCCTTTCGATATATCGCGACCGAGCTAATTAATTTATAAATAAAGAATAAAAAATATGTTAAATCAGTGTTGATACTCTGGAGCTAAAAAAAGAAGGTATGTTTTCTCAACTACAATAGCTTAGAGTTACATAAAAACTTCCCCTGGATTGATAAATCCACAGGGTAGTTAATAAGAAAGACTAATTTAATTTATTTCTAATACATTCGTGCAGAAATAAAGCTGCCATTGCGAATGAACGAAAGGCTTATAAAATGAGCGTTTTTAGTTTTTATTGCCGCGCAGCAGTACTAGCTAGTTCTCGCTTTTTTTCTGTTGACAAGGTTGGTAGTCAGGGCAATTTTTGGCTTCTGGAGTCAAAACTGTAGAAGGATTTACTGCACACTTAAGATATGGATTGTTATTAAAAAATCGACATTGGTAACAAGCCGTTTGATGAAAGCATTCTGTTTTATGGGAAATTAAGGAGTTATCCAAATTTTTCCAATATTGCAATCGCTTGAGCCAAACCACAATCAAAGTAGTAGCAAAAAAACTAGCTATAATTGCTAAACCAGTAGGAAATAACCACAACTCTTGATTTGATGGGGTATCGCCAATGATGGGGGTATCGCTTTGGGTTGACTGATTTGAGACAGTTTGACTCCAATTTGCTTCTCCCAAATATTGCTCGTTTACGACAGATTGAGCCAAATATTCATCTGTATGCATGTCACTTATTTCTAAACCCATCTTTGATGAAAGACTAATTTATTTGTTTTCTTACCGCGAGCTTATCCAAATCAAGACAATTCGCGGTCGCCGCTACTCCTCCACCTCTTTCTATTCTGTCGATCCTTATCGATTTAGATCTAAGTCAGCTCTAGTGCCGCCTTGTCCGGCATAACAAAACGACCTTATTTATTTTAAATATAGAGAATTAGCAAGTAAAAGTACGTCTATCTGTCGAAAGAAAATATAAATCTATAAATACAGCGATCGCTCTACAGGTAAAGTGTCGTATAATAGCGGCTCAAATTAATATACTGTCATTACAAGCAATACAAGCTGCAATCTAATTACCAGATCGAGAGTACTCAGACCGAGTTGCACTGGAAATATATGAACCGCTCCAGTTAATCGATAATTATCTTTTAAAAAATTTCAGCGATCTTTTGGTTGGCATTGCAAAAAACCTAAGACAAGATTGAGAAAACTGTTTCTGGGCAACTAGGGATTATTTTATCTCTTCACCAGTAACTCATATTCTAAGTAATTAGCTACTCTATCATGGTGAGAGCAAAGCGTCGCCCGAACAAAAAATCTCAGACTAAAAAATCAATCTTAACCCTAAAAGAACGTCTAGCTCAAAAGCGCAAAGCAAAAGAAGAATTTAAAAAGCTAATTACATTAGCTGTTATTTGTTTTTTCTTTAGTTTAGTAATTGGTCTACCCATAGCATTAACAGTAAATATTAATGCAGGCTTGCTAGTCATTTTCGTAATCCCTTCTTTAATCGTTTCTTTCTCTTATCCTCGTCAAGCTCTCTGGTTTTTTCTTATTTATATGCCATTTAGTGGCACCGTTACTTATTGGATTGGTGGTGGTAATGCTTTGTTTCAAATCAGTAAAGACGTATTTTATTTGCCTGCCCTGATTGCGTTAGTTATAGAGTGCGGACGGAGAAAAAAGCCACTTATCATTGCTAAAGAATTAATTCCTACTTTCTTGGTTTTGCTACTATTTTCCTTAATGACATTGTTAATAGTTAATGGAGGACAGCAATTTACTTTACCCTATTGTGACAGTTTGAGCGAATACGATCGATTTCTTCGCGCTCCCGATGGGACACTTCTTGTTAATCCAGTAACGAATATAGCGATAAAAACTCCCTGTAAAGAAGGGGTTCCATTACTGCAAGGAATTTTAGGGCTAAAAGTTTTAGTTGGTTATGTTCCTCTGATTTTTTGCGCTTACTATCTCATTGAAGATAAACAAAAATTAGTTTTTTTGGGAAGACTATTAGTAGTGCTAGCTATTATCTGCTGCATACTGGGTATAATTCAATACCTCATGTTATTTAAGGGAATTTGTGCTGGAACTCGCGAAGCAGTAGGTGAAAATTTATTCAAAGCCAGCTTAGAAGCAAAGTGTTTTGTAGGAGGTTCTTTATTATACAGTCCCGAGCAGGGGCAAATTCGTTTACCAGGCACTTTTGTCTCTCCTTGGCACTGGGCATGGTTTCTCATTGCCAATAGTTTTATAACTTTTACTGTTGCATTTAGCGATCCATCTTTTATTTGGCGAACAGCAGGTTTAGGGAGTTTAGCATTGGTATTTATCAATGCTGTTATTTGCGGACAGAGAATTGCTCTTGCTTTTGTTCCTGTCGCCGTTATTATTTCACTGATTCTTACCGGACAATTAGCAAATCTCAAGCGATTTATTCCTGCTGCTATTGGATTAGCTTTAATTATCGGAATTGCGGTAGCAAATAACCCAGCTATAGTTGAGCAGAGAGTTGATAGTCTCGTAGAGCGTTGGAATGTTGCGCCTCCCCATCTATTTATTGAGAGGCAATTTGAATTTTCTATCAATCAACAAAGAGGAATTTTGGGAAGAGGCTTAGGTAAAGCGACTAACTCCACTCGTTCTTTTGGTCCGACCGTCTTAGTAGAAACATATCATCCCAAACTACTCTATGAAATAGGTTACTTAGGTTTGTTAACTTTTATGATTTTTGTGTCCCATCTAGCCATAGTTGCTTTTAAAAGTTATCGTTCGGTCAAAATTCCTAGTATCCGTAGCTTTGGCTCTAGTTTTTGGGTATTTATTTTAATCATTACTTATTTTCCTTACTGGTATCCCTTAGATACCGATCCAGTAGCAGTTTATTACTGGTTATTTGCAGGAGTACTGTTGAAGCTACCGAGTATCGAGAGGCAAGAGCAAAAAAAATGGGAATTGGAGTCGGATCGTGAAGCTCAAAGTTCGCGAAAACGTACACCAAAAAAATGGAGGCGACATCCTTTAAATATTTAACTAATAATTTCCCTATTAATGTTGTTTTCAAGGGACGATTAGGGAATATTACATTTAACTTATTCAATTAAATAGATGAAACTGGCAAGTTCTTCAAAAAAAGAGCTTGCTTGGATTGTGTCAAATTTTAATTATTTATGAGCTTACCTTTAATTTCCGCAATCGTTCCTACTTATGAAAGAGAAGAACCGTTACGAGATACGATTGAAGATCTTCTCAAACAAGATTATCCCTTACTTGAAATTTTAGTTATCGATCAAACATTAATTCATAAACCAGAAATACAGACATATTTAGAAAATTTAGCCAAAGAAAATAAAATAAACTGGTTTCGCGTAGATTGGGCAAGTTTGCCAGGAGCAAGAAATTACGGGATTAGACGAGCGAAGGGAGAAATTATTATTTTTATTGATGATGATGTTAAGTTACCAAAAAGTTACTTAAAAGCTCATATAAAAAACTATCAAAAAAATCCTGCAATTGGTGCAGTAGCAGGGCGAGTTTTCGATCGTATGAAATTAGCAGATTTTAGTAACAAAGGGCAAAATGATTCTCTGTTTACTATAAAATATTTGCCTCCAGAAGCAATGGACCCTGGAATTGCTTGGTATCACATCGATCTGGTGCATACAACCGAACCCCAAAGGGTAATCTCTGCTAGAGGTTGCAATATGTCTTTTCGTAGAGAAATTTTCACCAAACACAATATTTGGTTTGATGAACGATTTCGCGGTAGTGCAGTGCGAGAGGAATCAGATTTTTGTTTGCGGTTGCGTCGAACAGGATACCAGATTTGGTACGACCCCGAAGCAAATCTAATCCATTTAGGAGAAGAAACCGGAGGATGTCACGATATTAGTACGCGATCGCTTCAATACCAATTTACTTTTTATCACAATCATTTTTTGATGGCACTGAAAAATCTTACTTTGAGCCAACAATTACATCTTTATATCAAATTATTTGATTGTCATGTTTTAGGTAATCCACCCTGTAATAAAAGTGGTTCTCCAGTCAAAATCTTAACCCGTGGACTTTTTTACTGTTTGGGTTTTTTAAATGCTCTCTGGACTCAAATTAAAAAATTGTGGGATGACGGACAAATTTATACTCGTATAGATTTAGAAACGAAATAAGTATCGAACAAGGATTATTTAAATTTAATTAATATGCGAATTTTAGTAGCTAGTCATACCTATATAGTCGAGCTTAATCGTGCTAAATTAAGAGAATTAACCAAACTAAAACCAGATATAGAGGTACTCGTGGTCGTTCCTAAACGATGGTGCCCCGGTGGAGTTCAACATCAAATTATTGAATCTCAAGAAAAAGATGAGGGCAGATTTCGAGTAGTACCTATTTCTAACTTCAGTAATAATAATCAGGGTTTACTTGTTTTTGGAATCGATATTATTAATTTATTAACAACTTTTAAGCCTCAAATTATTCAAGTAGAGCAAGGAGCAAAAGCTTTAAGCTATGCTCAATTAATTGTTCTAAATCATGTTTTTAATCTCAACGCAAAAAATATTTTTTTTACTTGGTGGAATTTACCATATAAAAATGAGTTTCCCATCTCTTGGTTAGAAAAATATAATCTCAGAAATACTCATGGCTTAATTGCAGGTAATCAGGATGGAGCAGATATTCTTAAAGAACACGGATATCGTAAAAAAATCAAAATCATGCCTCAACTAGGAGTAGACGAACAGCTATTTTCTCCTCGTCTTCAACCAGAATTAGCTGCAGAATTAGGTATCAAATCTGATGAGTTTGTTGTAGGTTTCGTCGGTAGATTCGTACCAGAAAAGGGTATCTTAACTTTAATCAAAGCCCTTGCTGGCTTAACTGAATTATCTTGGAAGTTATTGTTATTAGGTCGCGGAATTCTTCAAGAGAAAATTCACCAAACCTCGCTCGAAGCAGGAATTGAAAGCAGATTAATTATAGTCGAAAGCGTTCCTCATCATGAAGTTCCTCGCTACATTAATTTGATGAATACTTTAATTTTGCCTTCCGAAACTACTTATCAGTTTAAAACCCTGACTGCGGTTGGTTGGAAAGAACAATTCGGTCATGTATTAATCGAAGCCATGGCTTGTCGCGTACCAGTAATTGGTTCTGATTCTGGAGAAATTCCTAATGTAATTGGCGATGCTGGATTAGTGTTTCCAGAAGGAGATGCAGAAGCTTTACGTAATTGCTTGCAGCAGTTGATGGAGAAACCAGAATTGGCTCAACAATTGGCGCAAAAAGGTTATGAGAGGACGATAGAAAAATATACGAATAAAGCTTTAGCCAAGCAGCAGTTGGAGTTTTATCAAGAATTACTTTTTAGTTAATTTGGACAAGAATGCGCATTATTCAAATAGTTCCTTCAGTTTCTTTAGTTTATGGCGGTCCCAGTCAGATGGTGTTGGGACTGTCTCAAGCTTTGGCAGCAGAAGGAGTAGAAATAACGTTACTAACCACCAATACAAATGGAGATATGGGACAACCTCTCTTAGATGTTCCCATCGCCAAACCAGTTAAACGAGATGGCTACGAAATAATTTATTTTCCTTGTTCTCCTTTTCGACGCTATAAGTTTTCTCTAGGCTTACTTCAGTGGCTAGCTAACCATGCTAAAGATTATCATTTAGCTCATATCCATGCTTTATTTTCTCCAGTAAGTACTGCTGCAGCAACTCTAGCCCGATATCGAAGTTTACCTTATATATTGCGCCCTCTGGGAACTCTCGATCCAGCTGACTTACGCAAAAAAAGACAATTAAAAAAAATCTATGGTTTACTTCTGGAAAAGCCGAATTTAGCTGGTGCAGCAGGAGTTCACTTCACGAGCGAAGAAGAAGCCAAAATATCAGAAAGATTTGGCATCTACACAAAAGATTTAGTGATTCCTTTAGGAGTCGATTTACCTGGAAATTTACCAAAGAAAGGAACAGCGCGTCAGCAATTAGGGATAAGTAGCGATCGCCCTCTTATTTTATTCATGTCTCGTATCGATCCCAAAAAAGGTCTGGACTTGCTCATTCCCGCTTTGGAAGCATTACAGGAACAAGGATTGGATTTTCAGTTTGTTTTAGCAGGAGCAAACCCTCAAGATCTAGCTTATGAAACCAAAATTAGAGACAGACTAAAAACTTCTAAACTGCAACAACGGACAATTGTCACGGGTTTTGTTCGAGGAGAATTCAAACTAGGATTGCTAGCAGATGCAGATATTTTTATTTTACCCTCTTACTACGAAAACTTTGGCATTGCAGTAGCCGAAGCAATGGCTGTAGGTACGCCTGTAATCATCTCGAATCGCGTCCATATTTGGCAAGAGATAGAAGCAGCCGTAGCAGGATGGGTAACTCCCTGTGAACTAGATCGATTAACTAAGGTATTGCGATTAGCATTAAAACAACCTCTTGAGCGGGAACAAAGAGGGAAAAATGCACGTATATTAGTACAGCAAAAATATAGTTGGAGGGCGATCGCGCAACAAATGATAGAGGCTTATCGAGATATTATTAACGATAAAAATAGATAATGCATTACAAATACTTTTTCAAAGTACTTATTTGATAAATGATTGAAAAGATAACTAAATAATTACAAAAATTACCCTTAGATAATTTTTAACCCTTAGTCTGGTTTACGCTCATAAAATTATGTCTAACAAAATCCTATCTCTCGGACTTGCCGCGATCGCCCTTTTAATCCTTCCTGGTATTGCTCGCGCTCAACAAGTAATCTTTCAACAAAGTCGGGCTACTGCTACTGCTGTAGGAGACAATAACTTTGCCGCCAGTCGCGTTCGTCAATCTGCCTCTCAGAATCAATTTAGCAATTCAAATAATCCACAAAATCAAATTATAATTCAACGAGCTGAGGGTAACGCCACTGCCATTGGTAGTAACAATAGAGTAATTAGCAAGATCGACCAGTCTAGCTTCCAGAATCAGTTTGCTAACCCCAATGGTTACTCAGGAAATACCCAAAACCAAATCTCTATTCAGAAAGCTACTAGCAATCTTACCGCGATCGGACAAAACAATACAGCGATCGGCAATATTAAACAGTCCAATCTTCAAAACCAGTAGAATTTTAAATCCTGTTTTGGTGGCAGGGTTTAACTAGTACAAGTCGGCCCAAATACAGCTACCATTCCAGAGCAACGAAATGCTTATATTAACTATAATAAGTCAGTTATCAGTAGGGGCAAACGACCGTTTGCCCCTACTGGTGACTGTTCCCTGTTCCCGACCTTACGTAAGAAGCCTAATGTGTTTTAATCTTTTTGACTTCTACGCAACTATCTCAGTAAAAAACTTCCTATCTACTTAAAGATAGAAAGTTTTTTACTTGCCAAAGAATAAAGCATGATAAATGCGATCGCTTTAGCAATTAAATTTTGCTAAAAATTAAGTTCAGACCAAAGCATTAGACAAAGAATATTCTTTTAACAGTGCCGCTTTGTCCGTTTGTTCCCAAGGCAAGTCTAGATCGGTTCTGCCGAAATGACCGTAAGCAGCTACATCCTGATAGAAGCGACCGCCTCTTTTTGCTGGCAAACTACAGAGATTTAGAGTCTGAATTATGCCTGCCGGGCGCAGCTCAAAATGCTCTCTAACTAAGGCTAATAGTTTGTCTTCTTTTATCTTGCCAGTACCAAAAGTTTCGACAAATATACTCACTGGTCTAGCTACACCAATAGCGTAACTTACCTGTACTTCACACTTATCTGCTAAACTAGCTGCAACAATATTTTTTGCCACATAACGACAAGCATAAGAAGCACTGCGGTCTACTTTGGTAGGGTCTTTACCGGAGAAAGCACCGCCACCGTGACGGGAATAACCTCCATAAGTATCGACAATAATTTTTCTGCCTGTCAAACCCGAGTCTCCTTGAGGTCCGCCAATGACAAACTTACCCGTAGGATTGACCAAGAAGCGAGTTTCTCGATCTGGTTTGATGTCTAAATCAGTAAAAATTGGCTGGACAACTGTTTCCCAAAGGTCGGCTTTAATTTTTTTCTGTACCGCACTACCCTCGCTAATATCACCAATTGTTTCTGTATGCTGAGTGGAAACTAAAATGGTATCAATTCCTACTGGCTTGCCATCTTCGTAAATAACAGAAACCTGGGTTTTCCCATCAGGACGCAGGTAAGACAGTTCTCCTGTTTTTCTGACGGCTGCTAAACGGCGGGATATTCGATGAGCCAAACTGATAGGCATGGGCATCAATTCTGGGGTTTCGTTACAAGCAAAACCAAACATAATTCCTTGGTCGCCGGCACCAATCTGGTCGAGTTCATCGTCGCTGAGCTGTTCTCTATGTTCGTGAGCTTTACTCACGCCTTGAGCAATGTCAGAGGATTGTTCGTCTAGTGCCACCAAAACAGAGCAGCTATTAGCAGAGAATCCGTTCTCGGCATAGTTGTAACCAATCTCAGCAATTTTTTTTCTGGCTAGATCGACATAATTGACCTGAGCTTGAGTACTAATTTCTCCAGTAATGAGAACTAAGCCAGTATTAACTACTACTTCTGCCGCAATACGACTATATTCATCTTCAGATAGCAAAGCATCTACAATCGTATCAGAAATCTGATCGCAGATTTTATCGGGATGACCCTCAGTAACTGACTCAGAGGTGAATAAGTAACGATGAGACAATTTTAAATATTCCTCCCTAATAACTTAAGTAAAAATTACTTAGATTAACTTACTATCATAAACAATTGAAAATTAAAAATTCACTCTTCACAAACAATTCAAAATTGATAATATATTTTTATGTTAATAAAGTATATTATAGTAACAAAAATTATAGGCATTGAAAAGATATTGATTGTTCGAGCGGTAGGATGATACTAAAATTAGAACCAATACTCTTTAACCTCGTCCATTGGTTAGCAGCCAATTTTGAGTAAATATAATTTGAAAAAGAAACGAGTAAGGTAAAAATAAGCTCGTTTTAACTTGACTCTATCGCCTCATTAATATTAACTGAAATTATCAAAATAATAAAGCTTAATAATGCGATTGCTAAGTTGCCAAAATTTTAATTTCATCGAGTTGAGCGATCGCTACATCTGCTTCTGCTAAGCGCTCGCTTTGAGAAGCTTCCCAGCAAATACCAATCGTTCCCGCTGCACCCGCCGCTTTTGCCATTTCAATATCGTCTCGAGCATCTCCTATCATCAAAGTATGAGCGGGTTCAACGTCTAAAGCCTGACAAGCTCGGATAAAAAATGTTGGATCGGGTTTACTTCCGAGATCGGCTCCCATAGTAAGTTGGATATAGGCTCTAAGCCTATGACGCTCGACAAAAGCTTCTACCCCAGCTGTCAAATCAGCTGAAAGAATACCTAGTTTTAGACCAGCATTAGCAAAATATTCGAGTACTTCAAGGCTACCAGTAAACAGCGGCGAAGATTCTGCCGTTCTAGTTAAATATTTATTTGCTTCTTCAAAAGCGTTGCGAGCAATTTCTTTTGATTCAAACCAACTACGTCCTGTTTCGGCAATATAAGCAGCAGCAGCAATTTCGTTTTCTTGGCGGCTTCCCACTGCCATTAATCCTGTCGGATTGAGAGTGTCATCTTGGATTCCGAATGCCATGAGTAAAGGCTCGCCAATACCAGGTATTTGAGCATCAATTAAGCGCGCTCTTTTAACACCTAACTCTCGCAAGAAAGTTTGTGAATTTTCCAAAGTACCATCTTTATCAAAGAGGATGGCTTTAATATTGGTAAATTTAGCGTTTTTGCAACCAATCGTTATCAAATCATTTTCCTCCCGGCTTTATTACTTTAAGTTCAATAATAAAAATAAAAAAAGAGGGCTATTCCCCCTTTTTTTGCACAAATTATCCCTGCAAACACTTTATTCTTCTGTAGCAGTTACCATTTCTTCTTCAGGGATTTCCTCTGTAGCCCCTACAGCAGCAGCTTCTTCTTCCGTAGAGAGTCCTTCAGCTTCTGCTAGTAATTTCTGACGATATTTTTCAGCCATTTCTTCTGCTTTTTCAAAGACTAATTGCCTATTTTTTAACATATCGCCAGGTTCTGGTTCGAGTTGTTTAGTAGATAGGGAAATTCGACCTCTTTCTGCATCTAGGTCGATAATCATTACTTTCAACTCATCGTTAACACCAAAAACACTATGAGGGGTATCAATATGCTCGTGAGAAATTTCTGAAATGTGAAGCAATCCACTCACTCCGCCAATATCAATGAAGGCACCATAAGGCTTAATACCTCTTACGTAACCTCTAACTACTTGACCTACCTCCAAACCGCTCATCTTACGCTCTACTAAAGCGCGGCGATGGCTGAGAACCAAGCGGTTACGCTCTTCATCTACCTCCAAAAACTTAAGCGGTAAATCTTGACCGACTAAATCTTCCTTAGCTTCGCGAGCACTGATGTGAGAACCTGGGATAAAGCCGCGCAATCCTTCAATGCGTACTAATGCACCCCCACGGTTAGTAGCAAAAACTTCAGAGCGTACAGTAGCATCTTCTTGCTGCAGTTGTCTGACTCTTTCCCATGCTCGCATATACTCGATGCGGCGAATTGATAAAGTAAGCTGCCCGTCTTCATTTTCATCAGTTAAAATGAAAAACTCTCTTGTCTCATTTGGCTCTAAAACTTCGAGGGGATCGTCAACGCGATTAATCGACATTTCCTGTATGGGAATGTAGGCGGCTGTTTTTGCACCAATGTCAATCAGAGCCCCTTTTGGTTCCACGCTAAATACTGTTCCAGCAACGATATCCCCAGGACTAAAATGATAGTCATATCGATCGAGAAGGGCAGCAAAATCCTCGTGGGTAAAACCAATATCTTTCGTATCTTTTTCTTTCTGATTGACCATGTACTTACTAATTCCTAGTTTTGCTTTCGCGTTTTTTTAACTATTTTGCCTCCTGTTGATGTACACTCACTTTAGATTGTGCAGCCTACACCTACATCATAACTATCTACTCATCCAATTACTCAGAAAAGGAATGCTTTGTTAGGATGAGCATCTGCCTCAACAAGACAAGTTGCTTTTCTATTTAACTCTAGCTTGTTTATTTTACCTTTTTTCAGGCTTAATAAAAGCAACTTAATTTACTCGACCTTCGGTCATTGTTTTGCCTCTCTTGGATTGAAGTAGTTTAATCTGAAGAAGCTTCGACTCCGGGATAGGAAAACTGGAGTACAGACACATTATCTTACTATAACAAAGAGTAATATTTCAAAACTTTTTATCTCGACTTAAATTGTTTTTTAATCAGACTTTATTGATTCGGCAGCAATCGAGCGGGAAAAACAATCAAGAACAGGTGGTGAAAATGCTTCCCCTTTAGACCAGCTATCAGAATTATTTATCTGGATGCTATCATTTTTTAGGCGGTCTAGAGCTTCGACAAAATCCTTGATGCCTTGAAACTTGCGATAAACTGAAGCAAAGCGAACGTAAGCTACCTCATTTTCTTGACGTAAATATTTAAGAACCAACTCCCCAATTTCATTACTAGTGAATTCCCGCTCTTGACTTTGTTGTAGTTGAGCTTCAATTTCATCTACTAAAGCTTCCAGCCGTTGATAAGATACTCCTGTTTTTTCACAAGCACGTACTATTCCTCGCAGTAATTTAGAGCGATCGAAAGATTCTTTACTTCCATCTCTTTTGATGACCGTAATTGGCACAAATTCGATTCGCTCGTAAGTTGTAAAACGATGCTTGCAGCGCAGGCATTCTCTTCGCCTGCGAATGCTATGTCCTGCTTCTGTGGAACGAGACTCTAGTACTCTACTATTGGTATGCTGACAGTATGGACATTGCATAACACTAAAGATAAATCGGGAATTGGTTTAGTGGGTAAATTGTGCGAGCTCCTTCAATGAATCGATGAATCACTGAAAAAAATTAAACAGAAATCTGAGCCGTTTTTTTATCTTAGTTTGCCATTAAACATGGTTACTATTAAAACGGCTCAGAAATACTTAGAAATTAACAAATATTTACTTTTTATGGGTTTTTATTTTATTTTTCAATGCGAGGAGGTTCCCGAAATGCTACAGCGAAGAAAAGCACCGCAAGTGCCATCGTTAATACCAAAATGTAAGCAACGCTCTCCATTTTTTAAGTACCTAAAACTGCTTCAATATCTAGTTTATCAAGAAAAGGAGCGAGACAGTTAAATTTTTAGCGGTGTTTAAAAGCAGGAGGTAAGAATAAATACTAGCTGCTCTGCTCTTAAAAGACAGAGCCTGCTTGCACTTTACAAGGGGCTGTCTCCGCCCTCGAAGGGCAAGGGGTGTCCCTGGAGAAAACCTTCAGGCGAGAGCCTAGCACCCTCTTGGCTTGTGAACCCCCTGGAGCTTGTACGCCCCCTCAATCTTTTTCCTCCCGCTTCTTCAAAAATTAACCCTTAAAAAAGTTTAAACAGCCTCTTTCCGACGGGTGGACTTATCACCAACTTTTTGATAAAAGCCCCATTCTACTTGTTCTTCTTCTAAGTCGGGGTCAATTCCAGCAAATACATCTCGAAAGAGAGTACGAGAACCGTGCCAGATATGACCGAAGAAAAAGAGTAGAGCAAACACTGCGTGTGCAAAGGTAAACCATCCTCTGGGACTGGTGCGGAATACACCATCAGAGTTTAAGGTTTCTGTATCAAAAGCAAAAGGTTCGCCTAACAGGGCTTTACGAGCATATTTCTTGACGTCTAGTGGATCGTCAAAAGTTTGTCCGTCAAGAGCACCACCATAGAAGCTTACGGTGACGCCACTCTGTTCGATACTTAGTTTAGATTCGGCTCGACGGAAAGGAATATCAGCCCGAACTACCCCTTCTGAATCGGTTAGAACTACAGGGAAAGTTTCAAAGAAATTAGGCATCCGGCGAACTGATAATTCGCGACCTTCTTTATCTTTAAAGACAGGGTGTCCCAACCATTCTTGAGCGATTCCATCGCCGCTATTCATCGCTCCCGTCCGGAAAAGACCTCCTTTAGCAGGACTATTACCCACATAGTCGTAGAAAGCTAGTTTTTCAGGAATTTTTGACCATGCTTCGGAGCGACTATCGCCAGCTGCCATATTGGCTTCGACACGACGTTGAATTTCTTGTTGGTAATATCCCTGATCCCATTGATAGCGAGTAGGACCAAATAATTCTACCGGTGTAGTCGCGCTACCGTACCACATCGTTCCGGCAACAACGAAAGCAGCAAAAAATACTGCGGCAATGCTGCTGGAGAGTACGGTTTCGATATTACCCATTCTCAAAGCTCTGTAGAGCCGTTCGGGCGGACGAACGCTGAGGTGGAATAGACCAGCAATAATCCCGACGACCCCGGCGGCAATATGGTGGGCAACCACTCCCCCTGGGTTAAATGGGTTGAATCCAGCCGGTCCCCACTCCGGTGCGACTGGTTCCACGTGACCGGTCAGACTGTAAGCATCCGATACCCACATACCCGGACCCCAAAGTCCAGTCAAGTGAAAAGCACCGAAACCGAAACAAAGAAGACCAGACAAGAATAGGTGAATACCAAACATCTTTGGTAAATCTAAGGCTGGCTGACCGGTACGGGAATCGATAAACAATTCCAAATCCCAGTAAACCCAGTGCCAGACGGCTGCTAAAAAGAGCAAACCGGATAAGACAATGTGAGCGATCGCCACACCTTCAAATGACCAGAAACCGGGGTTAACGCCAGTTTCTCCCGTAACGCTCCAGCCACCCCACGAGCCAGTTACACCCAAACGTGCCATGAAGGGCAATACGAACATGCCTTGCCGCCACATTGGATTGAGAACGGGATCGCTAGGATCGAAAACAGCTAGCTCAAATAGAGCCATAGAACCTGCCCATCCTGCTACTAAAGCAGTATGCATCAGGTGTACGGAAATTAGACGACCTGGATCGTTCAGGACGACTGTATGAACTCGATACCAAGGTAGTCCCATTGACTACGCTCCTCCTGTTGATGATGAATGAATATATAGTGTCTACTTCGACCTTCGTTTTTTATTTTGTATTGGATATACGTGCTAACCTCTTTCCCATTCAAAAAGTTTTTGACAATTAAAGCGGAAGAGTTAGACTCAATCAAAGATGGGTTGAAGTTGCCGTTTATTTAAAGAAGTGTAACTATTGTTAGAACCTATTGCAAGAGTTCTCGAGCGGGATTAGCAAAAGTAAATAATTATTACAACAATTAAATTTAGCTCACTTTTTATCCTTGTTTAATGTTGGATTAATAACAATTTCTGATTGGGTTAAGACTTCAATTACTTGTTCGGCATCAATTAAACGTTTTAGAACAACTTGTCCTATATTTTTATTCTGTGCCGAGAGATCGACTTCGCTAGTTGGTTTAACTTCAATCATCAGGACGGCATCTTCTACCTGGTAAAGCCAGAGAATTTCACCTTGCTCGACAATGCCACAATTAAGACGTTTAATTTCTGGTTTGCGCCTCCAAGTGCTTTCATCCCATAGTCCACCAAACTCCCAAACTCGACTATAAGTCCATCCATCTGATAAAAAGAAGTATTTCACTTTAGTCATTAGTAATTGGTCATTGGTTGTTTGTAATTACCAATTCCACATTACCGGATCGGAATCGAGATAATCGCTCACCTGACGACCAATTTGGTCTATTTGGTGGAGTTCTGCCTCAGAAAGCCGAACTTCGGCGGCTTTAGCGTTAGCCATGGCTTGTTCTGCGTTGCGCGCGCCAGCAATAGCATTGGTCTGAGGTTGAGCAATTAACCAAGCCAAAGATAATTGAGCTAGGCTACATTGGTGACGAGCAGCAGGCCAATGAATTTGATAGAGATCGATGTAATCAGTATCGAGATTTTTAAGAGAGCGATCGCAAGCCTCGATTACTAAATCGTATTTGAGGTGATTGGCAAATACCTTAGAAAATACCTTAGAAGCATAGACCACGCGAGCGCGAACATCGGCTAAAGCCTTAGCGACAATTCTTTCTGAATGTCCCTCACCGTAAACTTCTGCTGTATCAATAGTAGTTATACCTGCTTCATAAGCAGCTCGAATTGCTTGAATACTTTCTTCGTCTTCAATTCCTACCCACATTTTTTTGCCGGCTTGCCAAGTTCCCATAATAATTGGGGTGATTTTTACATCGGATAATCCTAGGGGTCGTTTGTCCATGTTTTGTTTCTCCCGATAACGTCATTTTTTTATGGTTAATGCAATTTAAATAATAGAAGCAAAAACAACATCAAATTATTGTTATTACAGTAGTATGGGGATGATTTAGGGGGATAAAATGGAAATAGGTGTTCCAAAAGAGACTAAAGACCAAGAATTTCGGGTTGGATTGACTCCTAGTAGCGTTCGCGTGCTGTCTGACAAAGATCATGTCGTATTTGTCGAAACCAATGCAGGTGTAGGGGCAGGTTTTAGCGATCGAGATTATCAGAAAGCCGGAGCTAAAATTGTCGCGACTGCGGCAGAAGCTTGGGAAAGAGAGTTAGTAGTTAAAGTCAAAGAACCCCTAAAGACAGAATATCAGTACCTTCAAAAAGGACAGTTACTATTTACTTATTTACATCTAGCTGCCGATCGCTGTTTAACCGAATCTTTAATCGAATCTGGAGCAACTGCGATCGCCTACGAAACCGTAGAATTGCCCGATGGGAAATTGCCCTTACTCACACCAATGAGTATTATAGCCGGACGCTTATCCGTGCAGTTTGGTGCGAGGTATTTAGAAAAACAACAAGGAGGAAGAGGTGTATTGCTAGGTGGCGTTCCTGGAGTACAACCTGGCAAAGTAGTAATTCTTGGCGGTGGCGTAGTCGGGACAGAAGCAGCCAAGATTGCTGTAGGTATGGGAGCTAGGGTTCAGATTTTTGATATCAATGTCGAGCGTTTAGTCTATTTAGAAACTTTATTTGGTTCGAGAGTAGAATTTTTATATAGCAGTCCGGCACAAATTGAAGCAGCCGTTCCCGAAGCCGATTTACTTATTGGTGCAGTTTTGGTAGTAGGAAGAAAAGCCCCTATTTTAGTTTCGCGGGATTTAGTCAAACAAATGCGTTCTGGCTCAGTAATTATCGATGTCGCGGTCGATCAAGGGGGTTGTGTAGAAACTCTACGCCCAACTTCTCATACCAATCCGACTTACGTAGAAGAAGGAGTAGTTCATTTTGGCGTTCCCAACATGCCGGGATCTGTTCCTTGGACAGCTACTCAAGCTCTAAATAATAGTACCCTTCCTTATGTGCTGAAGTTGGCTAACTACGGTTTAGAAGCTCTCAATCTGGATACGGCTCTGGCTAAAGGTTTGAACGTAAAAAATCATCAAATCGTTCATCCAGCAGTACAGCAAGTATTCCCCGATTTAACCCAATAATTCCGAGCGTTTTGCTTAAACAAAGTATGCTCGTGCTAAATAGTATAATTAGCTGCAGCGATCGCAGTTGCCTGGATAAATTTAGCTCAATCTTTAGTAATTCAGTCGAGTATCTTTAGTTTCTAGGTTGACTCGAGCATCTCTCACATCTGCTATAAGTCTTCTAGCGTCTCGAAAGCAGATATTTTCATGCTTATATATTTCTTGTCCGAGGCGATCGCGCACTAGACGTAAAACTGCTCTTATCTTTTTGACGCTCCCATCGACGGAGTCGAGGGATTCTCAGTTCACTCGCTCCTGCTTACCGAAGTAAGTCTTACAGTGCGTCCCTGAGCAGTACGGAGGTTACTATGCGCCGTACGACGGCGCGTAACTCCTCTATCGGTGCGTCCCACCGACAATATCCGCAGACCCTCATCCCTGATGTTGATCGAAGCGTTGATGTCTCTGTCATGATGCGTATTGCATCTCTGGCAAGTCCAGCTTCTTATATTCAGGGGTAATTCTTCTACTTTGTGATAGCAATGACTACAAGTTTTAGAAGAAGGGAAAAATCTATCTATTTCCAAGTAGACTTTGCCCGCCCATTCTGCCTTGTAGTTAAATCTTTTGCGAGCAACATGAACGGCTTCATCGCTACTCTTGTTAGTTTGTCCTGTCAATTGCTTGATGGCACCGTCTATTTCTTCGCAGGTGATTCGCTTAATTCCTACTGATAATTTTTCGTCAGCTTTTAGTTGATATCCCATTTAAATATTATGTTGTTATACCTCTGTTGCGCTTATGTACTAGATATTTACTCTTGCTCAAAGCTTATAAACTCTTGCGGTAATTATTCATCAATCTAGGGATATATTACCTATCTTCAGTTTTATAAATCACAACATACATCTAAAATTGACAATTTATAATTGGTTAGTTTGTTAAATAAATTTAGATAAGTTTATCCTGAAAAGCTTTAGCATCAAAACGATATAAACTTGCCGGGCGACCAGCACCACGACATACTTTTACCCCCGTATCTAATAAAAATCCTAGCTTTAATAACCGAGCGCGAAAATTAGAATAATCGGCAAAATTTTCTCCCAAAACTGTACAGTATAGTTGATAAACATCATTAAGCGTAAACTCTTCTGGCAAAACATCAAAGGCAATAGGACTATACTCTAATTTATTCTTCAGCCGTTGATAACCATATTCTAAAATTTGATTGTGCTCGAAAGCTAACTTAGGTACTTCTTTGACTTGATACCAAGAAATATTACTTACTGGTCGAGCAATTAATTCTGCTTCTTCATAGCGCACTAAAGCAAAATAACTAACCGATAAATATCTAACCCCAAAACTTTCCGGTGCTTCTCTGGGATCTCTTCTCGGTCCCCCAAAGGTATAAAGTTGTTCTAAGTATAAATTATTAACTCTAATTTTTTCAGCCAAAATGCGATAGGCAGCATCTTGAAGAGATTCGCCTTGGCGGACTAAAGTGCCGGGTAAACTCCAGTAATTAGCAAAAGGTTCTTCTTTTCTTTTTAAGAGTAAAACTAATAGACGATTTAATTGAGTATCGACGGAGAAAATAACGTTATCTACTCCAACTTTAAAGTTTGCTAAGGCTTTATTCACTAAAGGATTTCGTTCGCTCGGTTCTGTATTAATTGTGGGTTTACATTTCATGGTTTGATAGTTTTGTTTTAGTTCTGGCTATCGGTAAATGCGGAATACAAATGGTTTTGAGAAATATAATTTTGCACTGCTGGCGTAATTAATTCGCTGTCTTTCTCCTGACGATATGTAGTTGAAGAAACCGGGGGTGCATCGAGATTGGCGATCGCATATTTACCACCCAAACTTGTCAATGCCTCTAAATCCTTTTGGGCAATAGTATAACCAGGACGAGGTACGATTAAAATCTTCACCTGTTTTAATAAATCTTCGATGCGGTACCACTTGCGAATCTGTGAGACTAGATCGGAACCGATAACAACGGTAAATTCGGCATCACTTCCCCAAATTTCTCTTGCTTTTTGAACGGTAATCAAGGTGCGGCGATCGCTTAGTTCTTCGCGGAGGCTAATATTATTTCTAGACGGCTCGATCTCTTCAATGAGTAAACGCAACATCTGGGTACGCCGTTTCAGGGTAGCTTGGTGATCTTTAAAAGGATTATCAGATGCCCAAACCACTACCAAATCGTAATGATCTGATAACCAGCGCAAAATAGTTTGATGTCCTGCCGTTGGCGGATCGGCACTTGTCCCAAAGAGTGCTATTGTTTTCATTGGTAACCGCGAGTGTTCAATTATCAATTACTGGAAAGATTGATTTTTTTCCTCTATCGATAGCCGAAGAGATTCTAAGAAATCGGAGATTGTTACTTTTACTGGCGTTGGCTTATTTAGTTGACGAGTCGCCACAGCAAGACTGGCAACTGAGGCAGTCGTACGCTGGCGAATCGCTTCTAGTGATTGGGGTGCTTGTATTCTTTTACCTTCTTGCATCACTAAATGCAACAAAGGTTGTTCGCCATTTTGAGGTTTTTCTTCAGCTAATCCCAATCTATCTTGCTGAATTTGAGAGTCAGCTAGAGTGCGAAAAATTTGTTTGCGACCCGGATAAGTAACCTTACTGCTAGATTCTTTCATGGTGGGAATGCCGTCAATTTCCACCAGTTTATAGACTCCATTTACTGGCGAACCAGTTACCAATTTTGTTCCTATACCATAGCCATCAATCGATGCACCAGCCTCGCACAAGCGTTTGACTTCCCATTCATCTATGTCGCCACTGGCAAAAATAGTAATATTGGGTAAAAGCGATCGCACTTTTTGGGACAATTCAACTAAGTCTCCAGAATCTAAGCGTACTCCGGTAACTTGCCTCTCGCCAGTTTTAACTCGTGTTGCTAAACGTTCGGCAGCAGTCACGGTATCGTAAGTATCGATTAACAAAGGTGCAGTAGGAAAATAACGCTCAAAGGCTTTAAAAGCTTCGTCTTCGCTTCCAGCTAAAGCACTGATTGCCATGACGAGAGAATGTGCCATCGTTCCACTCGGTTGCTGACCTAATTTAAGAGCGGCTAAAACATTAGAGGTACTGTCCAAACCTGCAGCTAAGGCTGCTCTAGCTGCCCACATGGAGCCTTGAGGACTAAAAGCCCTTCTCGTTCCAAATTCGAGTAGTTTGGCTTTTTCGCCCGCTACATCTCTAATCCGTGCGGCTTTGGTAGCCACTAGAGTTTGATAGTTAATCGTGTTGAGTACGTAGGTTTCTACCAATTGCGCCTGCCACAGAGGAGCATCTACTCTAAGGAATGGTTCGTTAGCAAACACCGCCGTTCCCTCTGGTACTGCCCATACATCACCAATAAATCGAGAAGATTCTAGCAAAGACCAAAATTTGGCTGGCGCACGGTTAAAAATTCCTGTTTCTTGCAATGCTTCTAACTGACTACTGGTAAATCTAAATTGTTCCAAATATTCCAGTACCTGAGTTAGTCCCATCGCGATTAAATAACCAAAATCTTCCGGTAGATGGCGCACAAATAATTCAAAACTGGCTGGTTTAGCCTCTATTTCTTCCCCTACGTAGCAGGCTGCCATGGTTAGTTCATAAAGATCGGTTAGCAAACCGTACTCGTCAGGGAATATAATCAGTTCTTGCTTTGAAAATGTCATGGCTTCGATCCATGGTGTTGACTCTAATTTATGGTGAATTTTACCATAATATTATGGTAGGGCAAACCATAACTTGGAATATAACAAGGCATTTTTGTCAAAGGCGAGCGCCAAACTTATTCATATAAAGAGAGCAAACGATCCCAAGCTTTAAAACTAAAGTATTGGTTGGTGAGATAAAAGTTAGAAAAAAACAGAAAACGAAAAAAAACTAAATAAAGATTACTAAGAAGATTCAACAATTATGTCGATCTTCCCAAATTATAATTTAAGCAGATAATAATTGAAGTATCTACCTTGTATCGAGTCTTCTCTAAAGTTAGATTATCGGCAGCTTATCAGAGGTTAGCTATTATGATTGTTAACAGAACTTTGAAAGATATAATTCAGTATGTAACTGAAGCATTTGCCCGTATTTTCAGTCCTAATAATGATGAGTATCCAGCGATTGGTCTACAGCCTTTTGAAGGTGAAATTCATCTTCCCCACTCAGGAACAGATTGGTAGAAGATGGTTGCAAATTTAAATTTTTTAATTAAATCAAAAAATAGACAGTGAAAAAAAACGAATATTATCATCACTGTCTTTATTTTTTTAAGCTAATTATAAAAAGGTTAATGTCAATTCACATTTACGGAATACCCAATTGCGGAACCTGCAAGAATGCTTTCAAATGGCTTAAATTTAATAATGTCGAATATAAATTTATCAATATCAAAGAAGATCCGCCCAAGCGTGAGACAATTCAAAATTGGGCAAATTCTCTTGGCACAAAGTCTATGCGTAACACTTCAGGTGGATCGTATCGTGCGCTGGGTGAAGATAAGAAAATCTGGACGGATGAGGAGTGGATAGATGCTTTTGCTAAAGACCCCATGCTTCTCAAGCGTCCATTGTTTGTTAAAGATGGGAAAGCAGTACTAGTTGGCTTCAGAGCTTCAGAAGAAGTAATTCGAGAAAAGTTGGGGTTGTAATGTCACAACTGGACTATTGGAAATAAAAACTTTTTAGCAGGTTTGTCGTGCTACTTCTACTCTTAAAAGCGATCGCACATTTTCAATCTGGTTGATAATAGTTGCGACGAACGATCTTATCTGAAGTCCGTTTGAATAGTTACATTTAAATTAAAATTAAAACTGACGAAGTACCAAGCAGGCAAGGGACCGTGTGCGGAGGTCTCCTCCGCACCTTGTGAGCCTTGTTCGCCGTGAGACGGCGGAGTACCTCGGACTCGAAATATTGCTTAAGCTAACCCATTTCAATGGGTTTGAGCTTTGAGCCGGAACTTTAGTTCACGGCAAACTAAAGATTGGTGTTTACCCGTTCTTAAATTTGCTCAACTAGCTTCCCCTCCAACCACTACATTTTTAATTCTCAGACTCGGTCCACCACAACCTACAGCTAAGCCACTCTGTCCTCCTTTACCGCAACCACCGGACTCATCCCAGTAAAAATCATCACCGATCGCTTCTATATTGGCTAAAGTTTTAAATACATTTCCCGACAGAGTCACATCCCTTACTTGTTCGGCTAATTCACCGTTACGAATTATCCATGCTTCTCCCGCACTGAAAGTAAACATTTCCCCATTGGTCATGCCTCCCAGCCAATTGCGAGCATAAACTCCTTCTTTAAGATCTTTAAATAAATCTCGAACAGGTGTTTTACCTCGCTCGATCCAAGTATTGGTCATGCGTACGATTGGGGGATAGTGATAATTCAAACAACGGGCGTTACCAGTAGGTTTTTCTCCTAATTTTCCTGCTGTCTCGCGGGAATGTAAACGTCCTACCAACACCCCGCTTTCAATTAATTGGGTAGTCGTGGCTGGCGTTCCTTCATCGTCATAATAATAACTACCTCTATGTCCTTCTGGAGCGGCACCGTCAAAAATTTGTAATTCGGGTGGACCAAAACGTTTCCCCATGCTCATCACTTCCAGTAAGTCGGGGTTTTCATATGCCATGTCGGCTTCTGAGAGGTGTCCAAAAGCTTCGTGAACGAATAAGCCTGTCAGGATGGGGTCAATGACTACCGTATAAGTATTGCCTTTAATGGTAGGTAAAGACAGCGCGTTTACCGCTTGTTTGGCAGCATCCTGTATCTGTTCGTCCAATTCCAGCAGATCTTCGTAAGCTTTGCGCGATCCGATAGTTTCTCTGCCAGTTTGTACCGTTTCACCGTTTCTAGCGGTAGCAGAAAAACGCATCTCCATATCCGACCAAGATTGTTCGATCGCGGTTCCTTCAGAAGTAACCAGAATAATTCTTTGGGTGCTATCGCTATAGCGAACAGAAGTAGAGGTTATGCGATCGCTATAGCTACGGAGAATTTGATTGTAGCGATCGCACAGTGCTTTTTTGTCTGCCAAGAGAACTTGACGGGGATCGGTTCCCTTTAAGGGCAGTTTACAGATAGCTCGAACTGGCTTGACAGGTGCTAGTAAAGTTTCTTCTTCTCCAACAATTCTAGCAGCAGAGGTAGCTTCTTCTACTCTTTCTTTGAGAGTAGATAGATCGTTGAAAGCGGCAAACCCCCAACCTCCTTTATAACAAGCTCTTACTTGTCCACCCAGGGAAATACCTTCACTGAGGGTTTCCACTTTTTCGCCTCGCAGTAAGATATTTGTGTCTTCTGCTTGTTCGAGACGGATAGTTAAAAAATCAACGCGATCGCGATAACGAGTAATTAAGTCAGTTAGAAAATCGGTTTGCTTAGTAAGTAGATCGGACATATAGATAGCACAGTCGCCTTTTTATTCTTATTGTGCCTTTATCTGTCCTTTTACTTCCAAGAGAAAAGATTAATTTTTTAGTAGGGAAAGACAATCGTTTAACTGTCTATCTAGATAAATAACGTCGCGATCGTTATTAGTGTAGTCAATCGCATCAATGATTACCTCTGGCTGACTACTCTTGAAGCAAAAGTACCTAACTCCTAAAAAATAGAGCATTTCCAGTGCTTCTGGTTGTTTGCATTTGCTCCAATTGACTAAACGAACTGTTGGGATGATTGCTTTAATTAAAGCTAAATTATTAATTTTCACTTCAGTTTCTATATCAAAGAAAATTAAATCGAGAGGAATTTCTTCATATATTACTGAAAAAGCATGCTCTAGTTTTTCTCCTTCTAAGATCTTATGATAGGGACGATATTGTTTAATAAGTATTTTTAGATAATCTCGTTTTATTGGATTGGGATCGATGACTAATATGTTAAAAGGTTGATGGATTAGTCTTTTAGTAGAAAATAATTTGTTTAACATAAAATTTTATTTATAAAAAGTTAAGCTTGCTTATACTATTAAACCCAAGTTCAATAAAAATTTGAAAATATTTTAAGCATTTGCGGCTAACTTGATTGAATTTTAATATACAAAGGCGGTCATTTAAAGAACAGTTAAAGTTAACTGAAAAATCAATTCTAGATTACAAAAAAAAGTAACTTGATAAAAAAAATTAAAGTCTTGCGGAAGTCAAAAGTCAAAAGGCTTGTCCTGAGAGAACGCGAAGGAATGCACTTTGCGCAAGCGAATGGAGCAAAAAATTTTTCAATAAGGAGACAACAATTCTGGAAACAGGATAATTAATTCCTCTTATTCTTACTCCTATACAGGCGATGGTGTCTCCAGCAGTGCAAAGAGGGTGCGCAAGTGGAGCGAGCAAATCTCTTCGCCCCTACTGACTCCTGACATTGTTATGTAGTGTATAACTTGGACTAACATTGCGAACGATTCTCCTCGCTCTTGTCACATGAGGATTTTCCAAGTGAGAATTGCTGCAACTAAATAATACAAGATAAAGAAAAGAATCGAGGGAATGTCTTAAAATATATAAATTGTATCAAAGTTAGCTTAAATCCCATTATCTATATACTTATGTCAGTTCTGGCGGCGATCGCAGTCTTAGCTTTACTAATCGTAGTTCACGAATTAGGTCATTTTGCTGCAGCACGGTTACAAGGAATTCACGTTAATCGTTTCTCTATCGGTTTTGGTCCATCGCTCTTAAAGTATCAAGGTTCAGAAACTGAATATGCCATTAGAGCTTTTCCTTTAGGAGGTTATGTCGGCTTTCCCGATGACGATCCCGATAGTTCAATTGCTCCTGACGATCCCAATTTACTACGCAATCGACCCGTTTTAGACCGCGCGATCGTAATCAGCGCTGGAGTGATTGCCAATCTAGTTTTTGCTTACCTGCTTCTAGTCGCTCAATCAGCAACTATTGGTTTTCAAGACATTCAATATCAACCTGGAGTATTAGTACCGCAAATCATTGCTGAAGAAAATTCTGCTGCAGCCCGAGCGGGAATACAAGCAGGAGATGTTATTCTATCAGTGAACGAGCAAGAATTAGGTGCATCGCCAGAAGCTCTTAACTTATTGAGAAAAAAGATTCGAAACTCCCCCAATGAGACGCTTCAAATGACTGTTGAGCGAGAGGGAACCACTATTCCTATCAAAATAACACCTCAGTCAGACAAAGATGGAAAAGGTAAAATTGGCGTGATGCTTGCCCCCAATGGTGAGATAATTCGTCAGCGTGCCAACAATATCATTGAGGCTTTTAGTGCTGGTGCAGCAGAATATCAAAAAATTGCACAACTGACGGCTAGAGGTTTTTGGCAATTAGTGAGTAATTTTGGCGAAAATGCCGAACAAGTAGCTGGTCCAGTCGCCATTGTTGCTGTTGGGGCAGAATTGGCACGCAGCGATCTCGGTAATTTGTTTCAATTTGGCGCTTTGATTAGTATTAACTTGGCGATTATTAATATTTTGCCTTTGCCAGCTCTCGATGGCGGTCAATTAGCCTTTCTATTGATTGAGGGAGTACGGGGGAAACCTTTACCTAGTAGAGTTCAAGAGAGTATTATGCAAACTGGTTTAGTCCTACTGTTGGGTTTAGGTGTATTTTTAATCGTGCGAGATACGGTTAACTTGGCTTTCTTTCAAGAACTTTTTCAATAGAATGCCATTGGCCAATAACTGAATTTTTGTTAGCTGTGAGCATCACTACTCAATCATCGGTCAAAAAAAAGCGATCGCAGGAAATTTTAGTGTTATTAAAACATCTTTATCCCGATGCTACTTGCAGTCTCAGCTATGAAACCCCCGTTCAACTCTTAGTAGCAACTATCCTATCCGCTCAGTGTACCGATGAGCGAGTTAATCTAGTAACTCCTGCCCTATTTAAACGTTTTCCCGACGCTCCATCTCTAGCTGCTGCGGATCGCCAAGAACTGGAAACACTGATCCGTTCTACTGGTTTTTATCGCAATAAAGCCAAAAATATTCAGGGTGCTTGTCAAAAGATTGTCGAGAATTTTGGCGGTCAAGTACCCAAACGAATGGAAGATTTATTGCAATTACCGGGAGTTGCTCGCAAGACTGCCAATGTAATACTAGCACATGCCTACGGAATCGTTGAAGGGGTAACCGTAGATACTCACGTTAAACGTCTCAGCGGTAGATTAGGACTGACAGAACATACTGATCCCGTACGTATTGAAAGAGATTTAATGACTCTTCTCCCCCAATCTGATTGGGAAAACTTTTCTATTCGTCTTATTTATCATGGCAGGGCTGTATGTAAAGCTCGTCAGCCTATCTGCCATAGCTGTCAGTTAGCCCATCTGTGTCCCTCTGCGGCAATTGTGTCATAAAACTCGAGTTCGAGGTATACTAGTAAATTGTGTATTTAGCAATTAAGGATAAGTATGGCTAAAAAAAGTATGATTGAGCGAGAAAAAAAACGCGCTCATTTAGTTGAAAAATATGCTGCTAAAAGAGCAGAGTTAAAAGAACAGTTTCGTCAAGCTTCCTCTCCTGCAGAGAAACTGGAAATCCATCTTCAATTGCAACAATTGCCTAGAAACAGCGCACCCAACCGAAAACGGAATCGCTGTTGGGTAACTGGTAGACCGAGAGGTTATTATCGGGATTTTGGTTTATCGCGTAATGTAATGCGAGAATGGGCACACGAAGGTTTATTGCCAGGAGTGGTTAAATCGAGTTGGTAATTTTTCAGCCATCGTAGAGTCGATAAACTCTGGTAACTGATAATTGATAACTCATAACTGAATACTCATACTGGCAAAAATAATTCTAAATCCAAGTTAGAAGCAACTCGGGTCAGCTTTCTTGTATCGGTAAGCTCGCTGATATAAGGGAGGATGCCCAAAACCGGAATTTGTGTAAGAGATTGAATTAGACTAACTGGGGCTAAATCTGCCAACTGACCTTCAGATTCAGCATTGGAGCAACTGAGAATAATTCCTCGAAGATTTATTCCTAAGCTGCGTGCAAAAGCTACATTGGCGACAGCTTGCGCGATCGCTCCCAACCTTACAGGAACCACTAGCACTGTCGGTAAGTGCCAATCTGCTGCCAGATGAGCTACCGTTAACTCCTCAGTCACGGGCGAACCCAAACCGCCCAAACCTTCTACCAAAACAAAATCTTGTTGTTGTTGTAAATTGCATAAAGCTTCCCATACTATTTTAAGGTCAACAGCTTGTCCTTCTTTAGCTGCAGCTAGGGGTGGAGCGATAGGAGTTGAATAGCATAAAGGGTTCGAGATGGTTAGCGAATCCTCATGACCAAATAGTCGCGAATAAAGTTCGCGATCGCCTTCTCCTGTTTGCATTAGCTTCATTAAACCCAAACGGTTACAGAAGCGATAAGTTTGCCAATAAGCAGTTAAAGAAATAGTGAGAACAGTTTTACCTACACCTGTATCAGTTCCTACGATCAGTAATGTTTGCATATTCTAGTTATTTTTAGAGCTAAAAGTTGAGCATTAACAGATTAAATCTTATGTTGTTAAGGTCGCTCTCGGACACATAATTATATTACTTAAGCCAGATCTACATAGCTCTAATAATTTAAGTCCGGTAGTTTCCTAAGCTCCCAGACTTAAACTTATAGTAGAGCTGACCGAAATACTCTTGGAGTTTTTGAGGATCTTTAGTCGCTCCAATTTCAGTGAAGATAGTATTTACCTTGTTGTGATCCAGCCGGATGAGAGTCTGGATGTTCATATCTTGTTTGTCAGTGTTTTGGGTGGTTATGCTGCCAGCAACACCAGATAGTGCTGCGATCGCATCTTGCACCCGTGCCCAAAGTCCCTGATCTGCGTCTTGTCCAGTCATCTCGCGGACGCCCACCTGTTCGAGCATCCTTTTGAGCTGTTCCTGATGAGCGCGACCCTCAAAATTGACAGTATTCAAAGGTCCGATTGCCACTTCAATATCAGCCCCTACTTGCTGAGCCGCCTTGTGGATAACAATTCCACTCATAGACTGACCATGCTTCATTAATTCATGGTGAATGAGTTTCTGATAGAAGGTAAACTCATCCCCTGACATCATCTGCTCAAACTGCGGAATAAATGTCTTGGTTGCAGCACTAGGTTCAGATTGAATGCCGTATTGAATGATGACAGTCTCTATAATGCCTAAATTTTTCCGATCGTCCTCAAGCATATTTTGGAGACGCTCGCGAATATCTTCATAAGGGCAGGCATCTATTAGTTTTTGATCGTTAGAAATAATTAAATTTTGAAATTCTCTCAGGTCTGCCAATCTTTCGGCGATTGTAAGTCTTTTAGTATCATCTAGCGTTGTAACCATGTTTAGTTCTCCTCTATAAAAATAATTTAATCGATACCCGAGTTACCGCAGAGGTAACGTAGCTAAACACGAATGCCGCCAATATTCCTCATCCAATTCTTAGAAAAGTTGTTTACGCTTCCCTTTAAGAACCCAAACGCACACAATTACTTTAGTTATGATGCGCTCATTAACTAATCCTGATAGAGGCATAAGGGGCAACGAGTAAAAGCTACATTGGGTTCTATTTCAAGCCACAAAAAGCTTTAATATTTTTATCTAAGTAGCCAGAATTGCGAGAAAGACCTAAAATAAGCAACGTCGAGACGAGAAGATTGAAATCAATTAATCAATCTAGATCCATGTTCGAGCAACAACCAGAGTCACTGCGAGAGAAGATTCAATCCCTGGCAGCCGAATCGGTGCGTCAAGGAGATCCATCGGGATGGTTTGAAACATTATATGCCCAAGCAGAGGGAGATTCTGCAAGAGTTCCGTGGGCAAAGAATTTAACTCATCCCTATTTTCAGGATTGGTTAGAACGCTATGCACCTCAAGGGAAGGGTAAATCTGCTCTAGTCATTGGATGTGGATTGGGAGATGATGCCGAAGCATTAGCTCAACATGGGTTTCAGGTAACTGCGTTCGATATTTCCCCGACAGCGATCGCTTGGTGTCAGCAACGATTTCCCGACTCGTCAGTAAATTATCTAGTCGCCGATTTGTTTACCTTAGATCCTCGATGACATCGTCACTTCAATTTAGTATATGAATGTCGCAACATTCAAGCCCTACCTCTAAGTGTAAGGTCAAAGGCAATTGGTGCGATCGCGCCTTTAGTGTCAGAAGGAGGAACTCTTGTGGTCATTACTCGCTTCCGCGATACCGACACCGAATCCGACGGTCCTCCCTGGCCTTTGTCTGAGAAAGAACTAGCTCAGTTCGAGCGACTGGGATTACGGGAAATCCGCCGCGATGTCTTCCTAGAAACAGGCGATAACGTTACTATAAAACAGCTTCGGCTTGAATATCGCTTACAAAAGTAAGCTTTGACACTCCCATCGACTGAGTCGAGGGATTCTCAGTTCAACGAGTCTCCGTTAGACATCAGGATTTCAAGGGGCTGTCATCTGAGGGAACCTCAGATGTATTGCATCATTACCCTTCTCAAAGTTGAATAAGAAGGGACTCTAGCTTGAGGAATTTCTAGAAGTTGAATTCACGCTCTACGGTAAAAAGTTTTTGTTATCAAAGCGATCGCCCCTACAGTAACTATTGTGATAAATCCTCAACTAACTTGGTCCAACTCCCATGAGAGAGAATAACTTTGATCTGTAGTTGCTGTTGGGGATCGCGCAATAACAATAAATAATTATCTCCTACATTAGTTGCTGCTACTTGCGGATTAGTTAATTCGATAGTTTGATAAATAATTTCTGGCTTACTGACGCGAATGACGACCTGAGGTTGCAATTGCGGATAAATATATATCTGTTGCTTGGCAAGATCTAGTTCTAGTTTTTTGACCGTAATATTGAGTTCTCGCTCTGAGTCGGGTTTTTGCCAATAGATTGTAATTCCCCGTAGTTGGGGTTCTTTTAAAGAAAATTTTTCGTCAAATCGCTGTTGTTCCCAGTTAATTTCGTCCAGTTTACCGTTTGAGGGAATTAATCTTTGTTTCCAAACAATTTCTTTATCTTTTAGACTTGCCCACCACTGACCGATCTTAGCTAAATTATTAGCATTTTCGGGATTGCTCGTGTCTTGCTGCCAGATTATTTTAGTTTCCATCGCACCCATCTCATATAAGTCTACTATGCACGATCGACTAATTAATATTTTTGCAAAATTGGCATGCTCCCGTATAGTTTTAGTTATCTCGGCGGGAAGCCCCGCTCTATAGGCGCAGCCTTAGAGTCGGGACGGGGCTTTCCGGGTAGCGAAATGAATACGGACCCTGCAGGAACGCCCCGCCGCCACACAGCCCCTCCCGAGTCAGGGATTGATAAAATAGATACCGAATCTTTATAGAGCAGAGGCTTGAACTGTTGTACTATATGTTTGAGCGTGTCAATGGGTCGCTAGTTACCGAAGACCGGAAAACAAAAAACTAAATCTGGCAAGCACCTTGACAATCGAACATAGGGGGTTGCAACTAAGAAATAGTCTCGATTGGGGACTCGGTAGTTGCGTAAAATGTTCGCCGTGCAAAGGAAGCATTTTAAAAAACTCGTACCCGTGGACTGCGGGGAATGGAAACTGCCTGGGCAATCAGAGCGTCGGGGATATGGAGCAACTTGTTGTTTCATGTCTAGATGGTGGGTGAAAAACCAGAAATGGGAATAACCAGGAAAGCCATGCCGTGAGGTATGGAAGCCCGCGCTGTACCATAGGTCAGCGTTGGGAGAGGTCACTTAAAACAGGACTTTGACCCAACTATCTATGAGCATCCTGGAACTGATAGAACAAAGACTTAGAGAAAACTTTGCGTTGCACGAACAATACCTGAACCCGCAGATGGTTAAGGTACTGAGAACGATTGGATACGATCGCCAGTATGTTAAGGCTGAAGGTCCATATTTATTTGACGATCGCGGTGAATGTTATCTGGATCTGCTCAGTGGCTTTGGAGTATTTGCGTTAGGGCGCAATCATCCTAAGATTATTCAAGCAATACAGGACGTTCTAACAGCAGAATTACCCAATCTCGTTCAACTGGATGCCTCTCTCTTAGCTGGGTTGCTGGCAGAGCGTCTCGTCGCGATCGCACCTCCTGGATTGGAACGAGTCTTCTTCGCCAACTCTGGTACGGAAACTGTAGAAGCGGCAATCAAATTTAGTCGTTATGCAACTGGAAGAAGCAAGATTGTTTACTGTCAGGGGGGATACCACGGACTCACGCTGGGATCTTTATCGGCAACGGGCGAATCCCATTATCGTGAGGGATTTGGACCGTTTGTACCCGACTTCATCGAGATTCCCTTTGGCGAGCTCGCGGCACTGGAACAAGCCCTTGCAGGTAAAGACGTTGCTGCCTTCATTACCGAACCGATTCAGGGTCATGGGGTACGGATTCCCGATGATACCTATCTACCCACGGCAGCAGCACTTTGTCGTCAGTATGGAACGTTGTTTATTGCCGATGAAGTACAGACTGGACTGGGGCGTACGGGCAAATTCTGGGCGGTAGAACATTGGGCGGTAGAACCCGACATTTTATGTGTTGCCAAAGCTCTTTCTGGCGGTTTTGTCCCTGTGGGTGCCGTTCTCTGTCGCGGCTGGATCTTTGACAGAGTTTTTAACCGGATGGATCGCTCTGTCGTTCACGGCAATACTTTTGGCAAGAACAATCTGGCGATGGCTGCTGGTATTGCAACCCTAGAGGCGATCGAGTCTGAAAAATTGGTAGAACGAGCGGCTTTTATGGGGCAACAGATCGTCACAGATCTCAAGCCACTAGTGAAACAGTACGAGTATTTGAAGGAGGTGCGGGGACTGGGTATGATGATGGCACTGGAGTTTGCCGAGCCGAAGAGTTGGTCATTAAAGGCAGCGTGGAAGATGTTAGAGACAGCCAATAAAGGACTATTTTCGCAACTAATCGTTGTCCCCCTATTTACTCGTCATCGCATCTTGTCGCAGGTTTCCGGACATGGAATGAATGTGGTGAAGTTCATCCCGCCGCTGACCCTTACAGATAAAGACTGCCGCTGGATTGTTGAGGCAGTCCGTGATGTGGTAGCCGATGCCCACCGTGTTCCTGGAGCCGCCTGGGAATTCGGCAAAACCTTAGCAACTCAGGCCCTCCGTATGAAAACCGCGAGAGATACTCCTGTCCCACTGCAAGATTATCAAAATACTTACAGACGCGGGGACGCAGCGACAGGGGGACGCGGAGAATAGGGAAAACAAAAATCATCGGTAATCTTAAAGCAGGAAGGGAACATCTAGCATGTCCAGTTTGTTTCATCCGCTCTGCGGCAGCAATCTCAGTACTTTGTTGAGGTTGCTATTTACCAATGGAGCGATCGACCGCAAACACTTAACTCAAGCGAGTATCGCTCTAGGATTTACCCTGGCGCGTTTGCCCTTTTCTACCTTAGAACGAGTGTTGATGGAATGGTTCTATGAATGTCAAACATCGATAAAATCGCCAATTTTTATTGTTGGCTATTGGCGTAGCGGCACTACCCATCTGCACAACCTTCTCAGCCAATCCGATGACTTCGGCTGCATCTCACCTTTAGCGGTAGGATTACCATGGGATCTTCTGGGCATCGTGCGGCTATTTCAACCCCTGATGGAGTTAGCCCTTCCTAGCGATCGCTATGTCGATAACGTCGCTGTCAAACCAGATTCGCCTCAGGAAGATTCGATCGCCCTGGCAAGTATGATTCCCCTTTCTTACTATCACGGTCTTTATTTTCCCAAACGCTTTAAATACCATTTCAATCGAGGCGTATTTTTCGACGGATGCAGTACCCAAGAAATTGAGCGGTGGCGACGCTGGCACAGTCATCTGTTGAAAAAGGTCTCTATCCATCAGGGCGGCAAACAGTTGCTGATTAAGAATCCTGTATATACTGCTCACATTGCTAAATTACGAGCAATCTGGCAGGATGCAAAGTTTATTCATATTTATCGCAACCCTTATGTGGTGTTTCAATCGACACGCCACTTTTTTACTCGACTTTTACCGGAACTTGCCCTACAAACTTACGAGAATTTATCAACCGATGAAATCGAGCGATCGATTTTGGAAAGCTATCCACGCATGATGAATTCTCTTTTGTTAGATAGTGTGGATTTACCTGCTGAAAGCTTCGTGGAAATTTGTTTTGAAGACCTCGAAACCGATCCATTCAAACAAATTCAAAAAATTTACCAACAGCTAGAACTTCCAGGATTTGAATCAGCACGTCCTCACTTCGAGAACTATCTAACTAGCCTTCAAGGATATCGGAAGAATAATTATCCCTTCGAGCCAAAAGCCATCGAGCTGGTTGAATCCCACTGGATGTCATTCATTCAGCGATGGAAATACCGTTCGCCTCACTCGATAAACTGATTTTTAGAAGAAAAAAAGCTCAACACTCAAAACTTTTTAGGGAAATTCCTCTATAGCAGTTGAATGAAATATCTCAAATTTCTATTTCTGGGTCTTGGGTTTGTCTTACTCGGTTTAATTTTGCGCCGAACTGACCTCAAAGAGGTTTGGCACCATATCACCCTTGTCGGTTGGGTGGGAATGGCAGTTGTCATCATTTTTTATTTCCTAGAATTTCTCTCGGATGTTTGTGCTTGGCTGCTTACCTTTAAAAGTATTCCCATGACCCCGAAATGGACATCCCGTCTTTTTCTAATTTATATGATAGGAGCAGCGTTCAATCGCGTTACTCCTTTAGCTTCTCTAGGAGGGGAAAGCTTTAAGGCAGTTATACTGAAAACTCACTATCAGATTGGCTATCAAGAAACGGGTGCTTCGATAATTCTCACCAAGACCTTAAACACGATGTCTCTGGTGTTATTTGTGGCGATCGGTTTTTTTCCTTTGTTGGTTTCCGAGCAGTTTTCTACTTCGTTTAAGACAGTCACGGGATTAAGCTTCGCCGTATTCGCCTTTTGTATCGCCATGTTTTTCCTAGTACAGCGATTTCGTTTAGCCTCCTGGATAACTTATCGGCTCGGACATTTTCCTTTAGGCGAGCGCTTGGCTAAACTCCTGCACAATCTCCGCAGTGTGGACGATCGCTTAGTCGAGTTTTATACCAATCCATCGCGGATGAGAAATGGACTAATCGTGGCATTTCTCAATTGGCCGCTCGGTGCTTTGGAAATTTATTTTTTGATGCAGTTCCTCCGGCATCCCATTACTCTTGCCGATGCCTGGCTATTAGATTCTGTAGCTCAATTAGTGCGTGCCGGAACGTTTTTCATTCCAGCTAACATCGGTACGTTAGAGGGGTCTTTGGTGGTGCTTGGTGCAGCCATTACAGGCAGTCCAGAGTTAGGGTTAACAATTTCTGTAATTCGGCGGTTCAAAGACATTCTTTGGATTTTGCTGGGTCTGCTGATCTGGTGGTTGTTTTCATTCAAGCCAACTTTACCAGATCGCTCCGCAAGGTAAGTAGGGCTGTTTCATTTTTAGTTAAAGCAGAGAGGGAGTTAGGGAGCTAGGGAAATGGAGAGAATTTTTGACTTAATTCAAGTAGCTACCAGTAAATACCTTCTCGGCAGGACCAGTCATGTAAACCCGTCCATCTAGTTCGGACCATTCGATTTGCAAACAACCTCCTGGTAACTCAACCGTGCAGAGGCGATCGCATTTATCATTAAGCACGCCAGCAACTACAGAAGCACAGGCTCCCGTGCCGCAAGCAAGAGTAATACCGGCTCCTCTCTCCCAAACCCGCATTTTCAAATAATTCGGTTTAATCACTTGAATAAACTCTGTATTGGTTCGCTGGGGAAAGGCGGGATGATGCTCGAATTGAGGACCTATTTTTGTTAAGAGAATAGCGTCAACATCTTCTACAAAAATAATACAGTGAGGATTGCCCATGCTCACACAAGTAACAGACCAGGATTTGCCAGTGACTTGTAGGGGTTGAGCGATAACTTTTGCTTCTGGAGAACCAAGATTAGTGGGAATCTCTGAGGCTGTTAACTGGGGAGCGCCCATGTCTACAGTCACCTGACCGTCACTTTCCAGTTTTGGGGTAATTACTCCGGCCAGGGTGTGAATCTTATAAGATTTGTTAACTCGCTCCGTTCCTTCGAGATCGGCGATAAACTTGGCAAGACAGCGAATACCATTACCGCACATTTCTGGTTCGGAACCATCGGAATTATAGATTTTCATGGTGTAGTCAGTGCCATCTCGACCGGGAAGAGCAAAAATAACACCATCCGCGCCAATGCCAAAATGGCGATCGCACATTTTTACTGCTGTTTCTGGAGCGAGCGCGGGTTCGGGAGAATGACGGTTGTCAATCAGAATAAAATCGTTGCCCAATCCGTGATATTTGCTAAACTCGATTACCATCCCACTCTTAATTCTTTATCAATAGTCTTTTAATTATGACGGAATTTGACACGGGTTTGCCTAGCGTTCGCCAAGTTCAAACCTATATCAAAGACCAACAAGAGGTTGAATTAAAACTTAGTACAGACGACCTACTCATTGGTAAAATTATCTGGCAAGACTCTTACTGTCTCTGTTTAGTAGATCATTACAATCAGCCTACTATAATCTGGCGACAAGCTATTGTCTATCTCAAACAAAAAGCGTGAACTACCGCTCATCACTGCTAGACAGTAGATAAGCGGCTTCTCAATTCATCGGGAATTGCGTCTAGTAGAACCGAAGTTTTACTGACCCGTCTTACATTCCCTCCAAGGGCAGTATCGCTGGTTCCCAACGATAATATCCGTAAGGCTTCATTTTTAATGTTTATTGATGCATTTACAGTAAACAAACTGATTCGAGACTATGTTTGAGGTTTTTAAACACAATTGTGCTTGGGCAACTACGATAGCCTTGATGGCACTGGCAGAACCTTTAGCCGCACTGGAAGTGCAAATCTTACCAAACAATCCTCAGTTGGGAGATACCATTTCTGTAATTGTTACCACCGAAGACAAAGAGTCTCAACCCACAGTTACTCTAGAACAAAAAGATTATCCTGTTTTTGCTGTTGGCGATCGCGACCGAAGAGAGCGAACCTCTCGCTATCGGGCTTTATTACCCACTTCTCCTTTAAACCAACCGGGCAAATTAACTATCCAAGTTAAAGGAGACGGACAAGCAAAAAATATTGGTGTCTGGCTCAAAAATCGTTTCTTTCCCACCCAAAGAATTACCCTAACTGGAAAAGCCAGCAGTTCGGCTACCCAATTAGAATTAGATCGAGTAGCCGCCTTCAAGGAATTAGTCACAGCAGACAAGTTTTGGCATGGTTCTTTTGTACGTCCCAATACGGGAAGGATATCCACTGGCTTTGGCGTGCGTCGCTACTACAATGGCGTATTTGCCCAAGATTATTATCACAGAGGCGTAGATTATGCTGGTGGGGCTGGTTCTGCTGTAATGGCACCAGCTGCAGGATACATTAAGCTAGTTGGCAGAGAAGCAGAAGGCTTTCGCGTTCACGGCAATACCATTGGCATCGACCACGGTCAGGGAGTATTGAGTGTGTTGCTACATCTCCAAGATATCTATGTGAAAGAAGGCGATTTTGTTCAAGCGGGTCAAACCATTGGAACTGTAGGCTCAACGGGTGCTTCTACTGGTTCTCACTTACACTGGGGTCTGTATGTTCACGGAGTATCGGTCGATCCCGTTCCCTGGAGACTCAGTGATATCGACTAGATATTGGCTAGTTTTTAAGACTTCGAAACAAAAAGAATCAGTAATATCAACCAAATCCTAAATTTTTGATGAAAATCGATCGGATTTGAGTGTTATTTTCGGCTTAGTGGGGAATTATAAAGATAGGTTATATAGTCAATAGAGGTATGGCTAGAGCTATTGGTTATGAGTATTAAAAATATTGTCGAACAAGCCCTACAAGATGGCTATCTTACTCCCACTATGGAAGCAGAAGTAGGACGCATTTGCGACACGGCGGCAGAACTGTCTCTGGACGAATACATGGCTCTGGATAAGCTAATGGGTGCCTTACTCTCTGGAGATGTGGTTGCTGTTCCCCGCAAACAGTTCATTAACGTGATGGAAGAGTTGGTCTTGAGCGAAGCTATTACCCGCGTAGCCGAAATCGAACAAACCAGCGACACTTCTCTCGATGTAGGAGATATTGCTGCCTATGCACTCAATCGTCTACCTCCTTTGTATGCGACCACAGAAGAAGGAGCCAATTACCAGCGTCAAAGAGCCAAAGAAGAATTACAGGAATTAATTAATCGACAGGTCAATGAAGCGCTCGCTCGTTACTTGGATCGACCAGAATTTTTCCCTGAAAGACAGGCTTTGGGCAAGAGCGGTGGTTCCGATATCGCCGGTCAGCTCAGCAGTTTATTGAAAGATTACGCTCCCGGTTACGAGCAACAATCGAGTCAAAAGCTTTTGTAATGGTTTAAACAGAAGCATTGCGCCTATATTAATTGAACAATTATAAACTGTCTAAATGGAACTTTTTCAGCAAACCCTAGGTCTCAAAAGAAAAGCAAATCAACTATATTGTTGTAGGTAGGTTCATGAGTCAATCTCTTCCTGTATCATGGTCAAGAGTTGAGGTGACCAAGACTAAAAGTTTAGTGTCTCCGGAAAAGCTCTCTAACTATGATTTGATTTTGCGTTGTCAGGAAGGCATGCAGCCAGATCGTGCTGCCTTTGCCGAACTTCTGCGGCGATACCAATCTCATGTGGACAGGTTATTGTATCACCTAGCTCCTGACTGGGAAGAAAGGGCCGATCTAGCCCAAGAAGTTTGGATTCGCGTCTATCGCCATATTAAGCGTCTTAATGAACCATTAAAGTTTCGCGGTTGGTTAAGTCGAATTACCACCAATCTTTTTTACGATGAATTGCGCAAGCGCAAACGCGGTGCAGAATCATTATCCTTGGATGCACCGCGCCAAATGAAAGACGGAGAGGTCAGCTGGGAATTACCCTCTGATACTCCTAGTCCCGATGATAGTTTGGCGACACGAGAGTTTTACGAACAATTGAGAAAGGCGATCGCCGACCTTCCCGAATCATTTCGTACGACAATCGTCTTACGAGAAATAGAGGGCATGGCTTATGAAGAAATTGCTGAAATTACTGGAGTTTCTCTCGGCACAGTAAAATCTAGAATAGCCAGAGCAAGATTAAAACTACAATCGGTCTTGCAAAACTATATGGATGGAGAGTAATTTGATAGTAGGAGAAAGATCGCGACCCAAATTGCCTCGTTCTTTCTTTAGTCGCGAACCCTATTATTTATAGTTGTAAGTTTATTTAAGTTTAACTAAGTGGTGATGTCCGAATGACCCCTAAGTTCCCCTCCTCTGACCGCAACTATTCTCCCAACTCAAGCGCTCGAGAACTCGATGTTCCGTCAGAGAAAGCTCTAACGGCTACATCGAGCAAGCTCAATTATACTGAGGAAGATTGCTTTGAATTATTAAGTGCTTACTTGGATGGAGAAGCAACGCCACAAGAACGCCAACAGGTGCAACAGTGGCTCGATTGCGATCCAGAAATTAAAAAAATTTATCTTCAGTTACGTCGATTACACGACGACCTTCAGAATTTAGCTGCACCCATAACCAGCACTCCCGCCGAACATGTTTCAGCCAAAGTTTTTGAATGTATCGACCGCTCTCAACGGAGACGGAGAACACTCTTGTGGGGTAGTGGTGCAATCGCTGCTCTCTTCGTGGCTGCTCTATCTAACTTCTTTTCTACTAGCTCGCCTACTTTTAAACTCGTGCAATCTCCCGAGTTAGATTCGGCAAGTCAGACATTAATGGTTGCCGTTGCAGTTAATAAACCAGCAGTAAGAATTCCAAAAACAGCAGTAGCCTCTCCCCAAAGATAAGTTTTTATAGTTAACTGTATACGACTCAGAGAGTAGCATAATTATTTTGACCTGGCAAGTTAAAAAAAATAAAATTTTAAATTCAATTCTGTTTTGTAGTCCAAATCCATACAATACACATAACTACACAATCACCACTAGTCATTGATAACTCGCAGAATGATAAGCTAGCAATTGCGTTAAAAAATGCTTATAAGAAGGGAAAGCGATTATGACCGAGGTTCGGGAAACACCGTTACTTTTAAGAGCTGCTCGTGGTGAAAAATTAGAACGTCCTCCTGTGTGGTTGATGCGCCAAGCAGGTAGATATATGAAAGTGTACAGAGACTTAAGAGAAAAGTATCCGGGTTTTCGGGAACGTTCAGAAAATCCTGACATTGCCATAGAAATTTCGTTGCAACCCTGGCACGCTTTTCAACCGGATGGAGTGATCATGTTTTCAGATATTCTCACTCCCCTGCCAGGAATAGGTATTGATTTTGATATCATTGAAAGTAAGGGTCCTTTGTTTGAAAAGCCGATTCGTACTCAAGCACAGATTGATGAACTCTATCCTCTAGATCCAGCAAAATCTTTACCCTTTATCAAAACTATTTTACAAAGTCTACGGCAAGAGGTAGGCGATCGATCTACCGTTTTAGGTTTTGTCGGCGCACCTTGGACGCTAGCTGCTTATGCCATTGAGGGTAAGAGTTCTAAGAGTTACGCCAATATTAAGGGGATGGCGTTTTCTGAACCGGCAATGCTCCATCAGTTTCTCAGCAAGCTAGCTGATGCGATCGCTATCTATGTCCGCTATCAGATCGATTGCGGCGCGCAAGTAGTACAAATGTTCGACTCTTGGGCAGGAGAACTCAGCCCTCAAGATTACGAAACCTTTGCCCTACCCTATCAACAACAAGTCGTCCGTCAAGTAAAACAAACCCATCCCGATACTCCTCTAATTCTCTACATCAGTGGTAGTGCTGGAGTACTGGAGAGAATGGGTAGATCTGGCGTAGATATCGTTAGCGTTGACTGGACGGTAGATATGGCAGAAGCTAGACAAAGACTGGGTAAAGAAATGAAAGTGCAGGGGAATGTCGATCCTGGAGTTTTGTTTGGTTCTCAAGAGTTCATTTGCGATCGCATTCTCGATACGATTCGTAAAGCTGGAAATCAGGGACATATACTTAACCTCGGACACGGGGTATTAGTCGGTACTCCAGAAGACAATGTTCGCTTTTTCTTTGAAACTGCCAAACAAGCCGATCGACTACTAGCAGTTTATGCCTAAATTAAGCTAAAACTTTTAAGGAAAAAGACAAAACTTACGATGACTATTGAGTGCGCTGAAAAAGGGAATTTATCAAATTAGGAGTTAGAATACAGAATTCATCGAATCAGGAATATTTATTCTGACTCCTGACTCGGTGACTTCTGGCTCCTGACTCCTTCTTCAATTTATTGACTTTTTCCTTTTTAGTTCTTTTTTTTGTGGTTTTTTAGTTTTCATGAAGCGAATTTTTGTCACTGGAGCTAGTGGCTGTATCGGACACTATATTGCCGAAGCTTTAATTCAAGGAACCGAACACGAGTTATTTTTGTTAGTCAGGAATCCAGATAAGCTCCAGTTCGATTATCAAGCTCGTTCTGGAGTCAATATTTTACAAGGAGATTTGCAACACATAGAAGAATTTAGTAAGCTGCTGCATCAAGAAATTGATGTTACTATTTTAGCTGCTACTGCCTGGGGAGGAACAGAAGAGTCGTATGAAATAAATATAGTTAAAACTTTGACATTATTAAAGTTACTCGATCCCCAAATTTGTGAACAAGTAATTTATTTTTCTACTGCTAGTATTCTCGATCGCCACAATCAATTATTGCCTGAAGCAGAGCAACTAGGCACAGATTATATTAAAACTAAATATCAGTGTTTTACTCAATTATCTCAACTGCCCATAGCCGATCGCCTTACTGTTTTATTTCCCACTTTAGTATTTGGTGGAGATAAAAATAAACCCCTATCTCATCTTTCTTCTGGTTGGTCAGAAGTAGTTAAATGGATTGATTTAATTCGTTGGTTAAAAGCTGATGGTAGTTTTCATTTTATTCATGCCCGAGATATAGCTCAAATAGTTTGTTATTTAATAGAGAATCCTCCTAATCTTTCTGTAGAGCGCAAACAAGAACAGTTAATTGAAAAATTAGTTTTAGGTAATGCGCCTATTACAGTTAACGAAGCAATAGAAGAGATTTGTAATTATTTAAACAAGAAAAGTTATCTACGCATTCCCTTATCTATTGGACTGACTAATTTATTAATTAAAATTTTTCGAATTCAAATGGACTCTTGGAGTCGATTTGCTTTAAATTATCGTCATTTTGTGCATCAAAAACCAGTAAATCCAGCCAGCTTGGGTTTAGATAATTACTGCTCTACCCTAACAGATATCATGCAAGCTGCCGATCTTTAATAGAGAGATTAAGTAGTCTTCAGGGAAAATTAATTATACAAAAAGAGTTTAAAGGGGCGTAGGTTGTGGTAGTGATTTGAGCATTACTTGTTGGTGTTCAAGGTTAAGCAAGTTTGAGATAAGTTAGTAGAGCATTAGATTAAGGTTATTGGCTGCGAACAATCGCACAATGAGAAAATTGAGCCGTTAAACTGCCAAGATTGCGAAAACTATGACTATTCCAGATTGCTACATTGAAAAGATTCGGACTGTTGACAGGGTGACAAGCGACACAAAAAGCTTACATGATATAGATGGCAGCAAAAAATGAGCTAAAAAAATGGACTTTGTTGATCGACAAGCCCAGTTAGTTGAAAATGTTGCCTCAATTCTATCAAACCTGCTTGCAAAAATAGCTCACTCCATCTCAATTAGTTACCTGAGAAATGCTGGTTTGGCTTTTACAAGTTCATAAGCAAATCAAACTTGAAAGGCTCGCAGCTAATTTACCCTAAGATCATTGGTAATAACTTAAGCTTGAATCCCTGTTGTCAAGAGAGTTTGAGAACTCGCCTCAAAGAAAAAATCTTCCGAGTTTTTTTGACGAGTAGGGAATGGGGCAATAATAAGTCGAACCCGAGGTTTTCTTATCGATTTAACTATTCCTAAATCTCGGTTCTCTGGTGCAGCAAAATACGTAATTGGGTTATCAGTTAAACCCTTTTGACCAGCTACAGAAAAATGATAAAGACCACGATAAATCATCTCAATTGAAATGCGGTCAACAGGTAAAGCCAACTCATCAGCGACAGCATCACCTAAGTCTATTAACACGGCATAGAACAACCAAGTAGCCCAAATCTGTAACTTAATCCCGTTAATTGAACCAGTCCATAAATAACTTAAACCGAGTAACCTTTTAACAGTATTAAAAGCCTTTTCAATCCGCCACCGTTTATGATACAAATCAGCAACAACATAGGGAGGTAAAATCTTTGGGTCAAGAACACTAGTGACGTAAGAATGCCAAGTTTTTGAGGAACAAACTTCAATTAAACGAACTGTGACCTAGGGAGTGCGTTTAGTCCCAGACCCAAGACGAATCAAACGGTCGCGTAGAGAATAGCTATCAGTAAAGACCTGTTCTACTTTAATCGACGCACCTTTCTTTAGACGACTAATAAAATGGATTTTTTGCTGGTGTCAATAATGCTTCTAGTTGATTGGCTATAACTCCGTCTTCGCTCATTGGACGTTGAGTTGTTTTAGCATGGTCTCGGTTTAGTTTTTTGCTTTTACTCATGGAGAAACTGAATCGCTCAATTGCTTGTCTATCTTGAGTTTCACCCGATTTTAAATTTTTCTTGACTTTTTTCTGATTTCCTTAACTTGTGACCAATGGTCTATAACAAACTAAATGCAATGGAGCCTAATGTCAGTGCTGAATTAGTGAGGAATACGGGAGCTTCAATGGAAGCGATTGTTCGGCATTTAAACGGAAGCTTACCTGATTGGCTACCTGGTTATCGGCTCAAAATTTTAGATGGTAATGCAATAGCTGCAAGTGAACATCGTCTGAGAGTTCGGAGTTAGGAGTTAGTAGTAACGAGTGTGTAACTCAGTTGACCAATAAAGCGATCGCCCATTCCAATAAACTCAAAAAACTAGATGAAAAGATTGCTCTAATTGACCAGAGGTTAGAGTTGATGGAAGATCGCATTGCCTACAGCCAGAAGAAAACCTGGACTAACTACGTCACCCTCGACCCAGTGAAGCTGCTACAAAACCTCTTCGGCGGCGGAGATGTTCAAAGAGATAGGATAGCCATTGCCGACCTTGAAATCAAGACAGCAGATTTACTCGCTGCTAAAGCGGAGTTAGAGCGTCAGCAGGAAGAAGAGAAAGTAAGGTTAGGAGATAAGGTTCTGCGACTACTGCTCGATTATGAAGCAGCGAACCGCAGACACCAGTTACTCTCATCTCAGTTAGAGACATTAGAGCAGCAACGAGAAGTTACCAGGATTGCTTATAAGTTCGATCGTGGTAGTACCAATCAGATTTTGGGGATGGAGGATAAGCGCGATCGCATCCAAGAACAGTTAGTTAATGCTGAGATTGAGAGAGATGAGGCAGTGAGGGAGCTAATTCAACTGATTAAGGACTGACCGCTCTGAGAGCTTCTCGATCTGCTTTTGAGAAAAAAATCGACAAAATTGTCTGGAGATAGACTTTCTCTTGATTTATTTACTAAATCTTACGGCTCTGTGAATTCTCCTAAACTCAAATCCAAATTCTCTTGAGAAAGTAATACTCTAGGAATACCATTATCACTAAATAAAACCCTTTCTACCTCATAGAAAAAACCATCTAACTGTAATAAGTCACCTTTAACAGGTATTCTTTCTACTGCCATGCGGTAACGAAAACTGCCGTCGTTGTTATAAATCTGGATTTCTGGTTTAAACATTTTTGTCAATCCCACTAATCCAACTCGCTCAACGCCCTATGCCGTAACCATTTGTGACGTTGAATTAGGTGAGGCCGGCTCGAAGCGTAAAACCATAATCTGTTCGGGACGCAAACCTAGAGATTCATAGGTACGTCCTTGCTTATCGCTAAACTCAACTTCCATCGCTCTACCATCAGCCAAAATTTCTACTACAGTTCCCACTTGACCCCGCCACAGGTTGTATTCGGGTAGGTCAACTGTTAACGCAACTACATCGAGTAGCTTAATATTATTGGTCGTCATTTTAGGAAAACCTCCTTCTTCAAGCGAGCGGATAACAACTGGTCAATCGGGGAATTTCAGAATCAGTCTCAATAATCCAGCTACTACGTATGACTGCACTTTTATTTTGCCATTCAAGAGTAAAATCTAGAGTGTAACGCTGTCCAAACTCATCTGTTCGTCCCAACTTAGCTTCATGGGTTTTGACGACTTCCAGCAGGATTTGACGTAACTGGGGTGCATTTTCTGCCGTCATCCCCAGTATCGAACTAAAAAGTCGCGCTTTATGTTTGCCCGTACTATGTTCTGGACTGAGACAGTAATCGCGCAGCTTGCGAAGATCGACAACTGCATTTTCTGCATTGGGTATAAGCTTGGTTGAATTAGATTCTTCCATCGGATTTTTTGCTCAGTCGCTCCCACTAATCGAGATCGATAAACTTACTTCTTAACTCCGACGGCTGAACATGCAGATAACGAGAAGTTACCGCCAGAGAAGCATTCAGATATTAATAAACTGACTAGAATAGGAGTCAGGATTGATATGCAGATAACGTTCTGTCGTCTCCAATTTGCTAGTTCGACGCTTCTAAATTCTCGGTCGCCTAGTCTGACTATCTTAGGGTAAATTAGCTGCGAGCCTTTCAAGTTTGATTTGCTTATGAACTTGTAAAAGCCAAACCAGCATTTCTCAGGTAACTAATTGAGATGGAGTGAGCTATTTTTGCAAGCAGGTTTGATAGAATTGAGGCAACATTTTCAACTAACTGGGCTTGTCGATCAACAAAGTCCATTTTTTTAGCTCATTTTTTGCTGCCATCTATATCATGTAAGCTTTTTGTGTCGCTTGTCACCCTGTCAAGCGATCGCCACAAACAAAACGCTTTTATCCAAAGAAATAATAATTAGACTTTTGTTAATGAATTTAGATAGAAGTAATTTAAGAAAGAAAAATTTTGAGATAAAAATACTCATTTAGAAAGAGCGACATAATGTTGCAATGACCTAAAATTAAAGCAGGAAACTCAATCAAAAAAATAGACTTATGTGGTTACAACCAGTTCAAAATCAACCAATTCATAATTCATCATGTACAGTTCCTGCACTGCTATCGCCTCGTCAGGGTCATACCCAGGAAGAGATAGTAAATCAACTGGAAAAGTTGGAAGCTGAAAATTTGCAATTTCCTGCTGATGGGTTTATATCTGCTGAAATCAAACCTAATTCTGTAAAAGACCTTGAATCCGTAGCGATCGTAGAAATTAAACATCGCTATCAAATGCATAACAGGCAATCAGAACAAAAAAATTTTTAATTCTTTTGCTCATTTTTCAGGCAAGATTAAGGATTTAAATTTGATTTAGAGCAGCGATAATATCAAGTTTTCCATATCCATAAGCAGTCGTCCAAGTACTACTTTGAGTATGACTATCTTTCTTGGCTGTGTTTTGCAGAATATCTTTGATTTGTATAGGTGTTAAGGTCGGTTTTTTTTGCAGCATTAATGCGATTGCTCCAGTAACTACAGGAGCAGCCATACTAGTCCCTTCTATCGTCAGCAAACGTGAAGAAACTTTAGCTCGTTCACTTATTCTTGATAACTCTGATGCATCAGCAAGAGCAGCAGTGAGGTACTGACCAGGAGCAGAAATTTCGGGTTTCCAACGACCGTCTCTGGTTGGACCTAAACTACTAAAAAGACTAGAACGTCTCACAACTGCTCTGAGATCCTGTTGTCCTCCATCATCACTATCCCAACTATTTTTAGAAACATAACTAGCTACTGCGATACAGCCATCTGAAGTTGCAGGTATACCAATCGTACCTTCGGATTTAACTAAAGGATGGGGTCGAAAAAGAGCGAATCCTGAATTATTAAACCAGGCATCAAATTTGCCAACGGTAGCTGAAAGGCAATGAATACGAAAACGCCAATTCCTTAAATTATTGGTAGGAACGTTAAAACTGTTAAAGCTAATAATAACTTCATAAAATTATCTCCTCCCGTAATTCTCTACATTTTTAACTTCAATTCAAATGAGTTTTGGCAAGATGGCGGTGCGGCAGCACCCGCATTCGCGGGATCGCTACTGTAAAAAGTCTCGCTATATCCCCAAACGGTTATTGGCAAGGGTGGAGAAGTTGGAGGCGGAGAAAGCACCAGTGAGGGAAATTTTAGAGGTGTTGGGGGTTGAGGGGTAGGGCGGACTCAGTATAACGCTATTCTGGCAAGTCGATTAGAGTTGGGTTATTCTTTTTCCTTGGGACTGAGCTTTCTCGCGCGAGGATTTTGACCACCATCTAGGAGCCAATATTAGACAAAATCGCTTTGATCAATCGGCTAACCAAGCCATCGTAGTAGAAAGCACAGATTTGGCTAATTTCAGCTTTTTTATCTTGAAAATGGCGACAGGAAATAATATTCCCATAAATGGAATTGGCTGGAAAAATCCCATCTAAGTCCAGAGCAGATGCTTGTAAGTCAAAGATTAGCTCCTTAGCATCGGGAGCCGAGTCAATTATCACACTAAAGCCATAGCCACAATGCTTTAAGACAGATAGACAATCTTTTGTTGCACTGAGAAATTGGGATGACCATCCTGCCTTACGACTCTGCTTATTAGCCCCGCCTCCATACTCAAACACGATCGCCATTGGCAGCGAAGATTCTGGTAATTCGGGAAACTGCTTAATAACTACAGACTCCCAGCCTTCAATGTCTAGTTTGAGACAGGTGATTTTTGGGGTGGTCAGCCTATCTAGCAAACTAGATAATGTCATTGATTGAACCTGTTTAGTTTGATTGGAAGCCCCAAACCAATTAGGGTCTAAGGAGCTAAAGTTCCGGTTGGAAAAGCCAGCGAATGTGCCAATATGTAAGTTTTGGCTTCCGTTAAGATCGGAAAGGCAACATTCAATCAAGTGGATTTGATAATTTTGGCAGACCCTAAGTAATTTCTGGGAAGGAAGCGGCTCTATGGCTACGGTCTCAAATCCGAGACGGGCGAATCGCTCACAATAAAAAGCAAAAGTGCCTACACCCACGTCTAGACAAATTCCTGTTTTTTCTCGATCTATTGCTGGCAAAATTTGCTCGAGCAAGGCTTGACAACAGGCTTCAACACGCACGGGTTAATTTCTCTGAAGATGTTATAGATGCTTGAATTCAGCACGAACTTTATTATAGCTTGGCGGAACTGAGCTTGTTCTCTTGTCCTCATTGATAGAGCGATTCTCCGTAAAAATGTTAGGATTAGGGTCGAGAAAGAAGATTAATGATTAAGTTTTTATTCAGTATCGAAGGTTTTTTCCGTAAAGTATTGAGCTATTTCTTGTCCAATAATCTTGTCTCTCTAAACACAACACTCATTGAGAGAACAATTAATTTATGTCAATTTATGTAGGCAATTTATCTTACGAAGTCGATCGAGAAGACTTAAACGAAGTCTTTAGCGAGTATGGAACTGTTAAACGGGTTCATGTTCCTACCGACCGCGATACAGGTCGCGTCAGAGGATTTGCTTTTGTACTAATTGACTACTGTGTCCATGTAAACTCTTGTTTAATTTTAGCGTTTAGCGATCGCGGTATAGTCAAAACATAGGTGCGATTGCCTCAAAACACGCTTCAGATACGCCTCAGAGAGATTGTACCCAGTAACGGGGTCTTTCAAAATTGATGGAAGCTCCTCTGGATAAGGCTTTCGTTGATTTTTCAATCTGAAAGTTCCGTAATAATTACTTGATGTGTTACAAAGAATCTTGCTCTTCGGCAAGAGCCAATGCTCTGTTAATTAAATGTTAGAGTCCTTCTTATTGAGTTCTTTCCTAATCTCTCAATCATCGATTGCTGAACCAAAATTTCTTGCTTTGAAAAATCAACTAGAAAAATTCGGTTTTCAGGTGATAATTGCTCTTCCTCCACTTAAGCATTCTCCCCAGCAAAACATCGGTGGCAATCCTCCTTTGCCAAGACCTTATGGTTTATTAGAATCTTCCAAGAAAATAATCTGGATTAATCCAGTGGTTTTCGATTTACAAATTGCTACTCAAACTCTAATCCATGAATCAGTTCATGCAGCGCAAGTATGTGCTGGAGGAGGAAAATTAAAAACTTTAGGTCTAGACATTCAACCCATTAATTATGCTCGACCATTTTTCCTGCGTTATGCTGATGTCCACAGGCAGGATTTAGAAAGAGAAGCTTATGCAGTACAAACTCAGCCCAATAGTTTTGAATTAGCAACTTCTCTCCTCCAACAAAACTGTAAATAAATTCAAGACTTTCTCACCCAACCTTCGCCCTTAACTTCCCATTGTTCGGTTAATGCTCTGGCTAAAGCTTGTCCTCTGGGTTTTTTCCCCTTAACTCGATAATCACGAATTAAGAGATTGCTGACACCTAAAAGCTCTGATAACTTCATGTCAGTTAGTATCTTCTCATCCTCTGTAGGATCTGATTCGACTCTAGGTGCAGTAACGTTAACTCCCGATAATTGATTTTCCACTTTTGTCAGTCGCGAGTCTAATTGCTCGATCGCTTGCCGTAACTCATCTGTTATCGTTTCATTGGTTACGGGTAAAGTCGAATCTATATGTGCAATACCAATTTTAATTAGTTCGAGGATGGTGGGGGTAACTTCTGGTTTATTACTGCGGTGATGAATTTTGGCATTGAAATGATGAATAGCGATCTCTCTTATTTGCTCATAAAGTTCATTGGGAATGCGAACATCAACCCTGGTAACATTTTCTGTCCTTCTGCTCGTCATATCGGATAGTATCGGTATTTATCGGATAGAGCTAACCATACCATTAATAACCGTTTGTTATTTGAATACGTCGAGTTTTAAAGCTTGGGGATTCTTCAATTACTTAAGTATTTACTGCGTTACTTACTGCATTACTTAATTACTTGCTTGTATTTTTGGGCTTCTTTAATAGTTGGAGTGTCCTATCATCTCGATCGCCCTGAAAATACTGATCGAGGACACGGATAAATATAGGCTCTGCTGCAACTTCAGAAAATAATGTCATAGACGATTTAAGTTTGAGGTCATCGGGATAGCCAAAGATTTCTGAAACTGTTTTTCCTTCAATTGCAAAAATCGTATTCGCACACTCTCTCAATCTCCTTCCCAAAACGGGATGATTTAGATAGGCGAGCGCTTCTTCTGGGCTTTTTATGGCGTAATATTTTGAAGTTGTACTTTGAGCTAATCCGTCAAGCTGAGGAAATATATACCACATCCAATGAGAACGCTTGCGACCATTTTTTAACTCTGCCAAAACGCGATTGTAGACTTTGTCTTGTGCGCTGATGAAACGAGTTAAGTCAAAATTTTCTTTCTTCTCGACAACTGGTAAAGCTGATTTAACTTCAACGGCGAGAAGTCCCACGCCATAACGTAGTTTGGCGCTGCGGATGAATCGCCGACCGGCTCTTTACTTTCCATGAAAATCATGTGATAATTGATACTGGACGTAAGGTTTGTACCTGAATTGATCCAAGGATTGGGAATCGCCCAACCAGATTGACACGAACGTACTGGGGAACCAGGTGAACAGTGCAAACTCTGGGAAACGTAATGTAATTGAATAAGATCAAGACGACACTTAGTACCGCTGGTCTAGCGGGGAAAGAAATTGCCTGTCAAGTCGAGCGAGCGGGTGCGGAACCAAGTTCCGCACCATTCGAGTCGAGCGTCGAGCTGTCGGGGAACCAACGGTGGGAGCAGTCATGCGTTTGTACCAACGAGTTCTAGATAAGTGGCGCGGGGCAGGAAGCTCTCAATCGTGAGGTTGAGAAGCCCATTCTATACTGCTTGCAGTTAGCGTTGGGAGGAAGTCACTTTCTTGCTTTGGTGGTAGCTCTGGAGTTTCTGGTTCTGGTAGCTGCTCCTGTTCAGACTCTTTTACCGTTTCAACCTTCGATTCGTCTGCACCATAGACAAACTGCTCGGCTAAGGTATCCTGAAGAGACTTACGTTGCTTCTTTTGATTCATGATTCGCTACGCTCCAGTTCGGAATTCGGAAAGACCTTCGGTAGTCGCTTACGCGAACGGAGTTCGGAGTTTTTTTTCTTTGAGCTTTCTGGTGATGGTGACTAAGATTTTGATAATTTCATCGCTTTCTTGTTTCAAAGCTCTGACTTTCTCTTCTTTAATCACTTCAGCCTCAACTAAAATAATTAACCAGTATTCTGTTTCTCTGGCTTCTTTAAGGGCAATCTCTAATTTATGCAGAAAATCTCGATCGCTTTGTGCCGATTGAGCTTCGCGAACATTTGCCCCGATTGATGTCCCTGAACGAATTAGTTGTTTACCTAGAACTCTGGCTACTCCACCAACTTCATCTAAAAACTTACAAAGTTTGACGATTCTAATGGCAAAACTAAGCGTCCTTTCTTGAATCTTTGCATTTTTACTATTCATAACTCCGAATTCCGAACTTCTAACTCCGAACTCATTGATAATATTTCTTTGAACAATTTTTCCTATTCGGCGGCTGATTCAGAAGCTGGTTTACCTGGTAAATTCCATACAGTTGCAGATTGACCAGAGGTATCGGCGATCACTTGTTTTTGGTGAATCACTGTATTGAGTAAAATCGCCCCTGGATTCTTACTAAGTAGGGCGATCGCTTCATCTTTTAATTTCGTTCCTTTAACTGCGCGAGAAAGAAACAGTGCAGCTAAAGGTAATCCACCTCTGACTGATTGAGCTTGTTTAAGTAATTAATGACTCATTTAATTAAGCAATTAATAACTGACTTACTGATTTTAAAAATGCCATCAGAAGAGCTATAAATGATTTTCCTAAAGGGAAATAAAACGGGAAAGATGAACTCGTCCAATTTTGAATTGAGAATTGAAGCCAATTAATATCGAGACTCATAAACTCCGCTTCAACTTACAGCAACCAGATACTACCGCCTCAAGATTCGCGTTTCTACCTACCCCTGCTCAAGCCGACACCTCAACAAGTAGATCGAACGAGTCTTTTCTTAAAGTAGTGGTTCACGGAATCTTTACAAACTTCCATGGAATTCCGCGATCCGATCGTAGTTTTTTTTTCTATCCATGTTCATAATATGGACAGTAAGAAAAAAAATTTTGCCATGAAAAAGGAGTATTCCACGGAAACCATGACAATCCGACCCGAAGAGTTGATGGAAGAACTAGGCATTAAAAAGTCAAAATACTACCAGGTTCTCAAGGAGTTAGAAATCAAGGCAGACAAGGATTCAACTGGTAAATCCTATCTAACAGAGTCGCAAGCCGAACAAGTTAAAAGTTACTTATTAAATAATATGCATAAAGAAGAAAATCAAGATTTAAATAACAATTCAATAATCAAAGTCAATGATAGTAACTTAGCTACTTCAACTAATACTAATTCTGAAGAAAATATCTATGTAGAACCTGAAGATCCAATCGATAATTTCGATATCGATAAACTACTTCGCAAGGCAGCCCAACTGAAAGCTCGCGAACTGGCGACTCCCGATCTAGCCATCAGAGCGATCGCCGACCGGATGACTGAGGACGATCTACCAGAAGACTTAAAGCAGAAAGTATTCGCTGTGAGGGAAGCAGTCAACCCAAAGTGGACACCCGCCGAGCTAGCAGACAAAATACTAGCTCAACACCGCAGCAATCGAGGCGGGAGTTAGAAATTCAAAATTCAGAATTCAAAATTCAAAATTGGGAACAATTTGAGAAAGTCTGTGAAGCAGTCAGGGCTGGTAATTCTGTATTAGTTCTCGGTGAAGCTGGTACGGGTACAGAAGAGTTTGCCCAAAATCTCTTTGAGGAAATGTCGGGGGATAGAAACAGTTAGCTAAAATCTAGTAAAATCTGTTATAATCTCTAACTATGGAAAACAGATTTATCAAGATTGGAGCAGCAGCTAACTTGCTAGGCGTGTCAGTAGAAACGTTGCGTAAGTGG
>JADEWQ010000024.1 GCA_015207585.1 Pleurocapsales cyanobacterium LEGE 06147
CATAACCTTTAAGAGGAACGACAGTTCCTGCTTCGCTCAGTTCAACTTCATCTACTCGACGATTACCAGTGCAATCAGAGTTGACCAACCGATTACGCTTGAGTCGAGTTAGCCAAACCCAGTCATAAGTGGGAATCAGCTTGAGATTGTCTAAAGCACTAAACCAGCTATCAAAAGCCACACCTTTAGGTGAGAAGCCTCGCTATGAAAGCGGTTTGCAGCATCGTTCGGAAGTGGTCGTTTTTGGTGGAGCCATCGACGGCTTTCTCATAGAGTCGATAGTCGCAGGGGATGTGTTTATCCCCATTCGTCCAGAGCATTGTTGTGAGATTAATGCCTTTGATGACTTTTCCGTGCTTACCTGACCACTGCCAGCTCACCAATTCCATTTTTTTGGCATACAGCTTGTCAAGCACGGAGTCATCTACAACCAAAATGCCTCCTTTGAGCTTGACCAATCCCCTCGCTTCTTCCCATAGTTCCTCTGGTTTTGGTTCCAAACGATGCAGTAAGCGAGTGATAGCATCATGAGCTGGTGGTTCTGGCTGCTCTGGTTGTACTCCCCCAGCTTCACTACAACTGTAAGCTTTCTGAGTAGCAATCAGGAAGTTAATATATTCGATGGCTGTGTATTTCGGTGGGTTCATGCCTCTTTTTTATCGCATTTTTTCTCAACTGCGTAACTCCTGTCTCTATCAAAAGGTCGCTCATTATTAATCCAGGAAATTTCCCCGGTCTCAATATCTTTAATCTTTATTCCCCGATTATAGGAACCATAGCGACCGCGCCGAATGTCTGTCCGCGCCAAAACTTGGTAGGTACGCGCTTGATAGTGCTTGGGATCGTCGAGGGTAACAACCCGATGCGCAATCGCGCCACAGTATCCTTTGGGCGTTAAATCCAAAGCGGGAGGGAAAATTGATTTCAAGGCATCTCTTGCCGCGATTTCTCTCTTGCTCGCGAAGGTCGGTCGTCGGCGAATATTGAAGATGACGAAATAAACGTATTGGAAAGGTCTAACTTCTCGAATATCCGCGACTTCGATATTTAAGTAGTCAGCAATGGTATCAGTGCCCATAACTACTCTTGCGCCGTCTCTACGTTTGTAGTATTGTTTATGGGCCTATAGTACTTCGTGTCTAATCCCCTTGGGAGCCAGGTAGCGTGGGTAATTTAAGCTTTTGTTACAGAACTATCGTTGCTAAAATTTCTAGGTTTGTAGTACTTCGAGCCAGCTAAGTCATGACTCGCGGTCAGCTTCGCTGGCTCGCAGAGCGCGAGCGCGGATTGTTTTTCCGTTGTGTTTGGATCGCGACTTAATAATGTTTGTAAATAAATACCACAACTACCTACTATTTTTGGGTAATAAATGGGTAAAATTTCAACTTAGTCCAGCCAAGTTAAATCCATTTTCTTTGATTTTTGATTAATGGATACCGAAATCATTGCTAGGTATACTCCATGGGCAGAGAGAGACTCGAACTCTCATGACCGTAAGGTCGCCACATTTTGAGTGTGGTGCGTCTACCGATTTCGCCATCCGCCCGAACGCTTAATTATTATATCTCAAAAATAATTATTTTTTTCTTGGCTTTCGGTAAGTACTGATAAATTCCGACGAGGATCGCCCAGGTGTGAGTCAGTTACTCGAATATTAGTTTTGATCGCGGGCGTTAACTGCCAGTGTAGGGCTAAACGGTACAACAGTAGATCTTGCTGCTGTCTAAAATATTCGATTTGGCTGCCACTATTGATGATGGCAAAACAAATCTGACCGCGGTGCGGCAGCACCCGCAAAGCGGGATCGCCCGACTCTATTACTCCGGCTAAAGCACTTACTTGCGCCAGAGTACCCGTTTTAACCGCTACACCCGAGGGAATTTGACGATTTTGCAAGGTTCCTAAGGTATCTCTCCCAGCGACAGGAAATAAATCTCCTACACTCAGAGATTGAGACTGGAGAGATTCTTCAATTGCCATCAACATTCGACAAACAGCGCGAGGAGAGATGCGATTGTCTACTCCCAAACCAGAACCATTGACTAATTGAATTTCTACAGCAGGAACTTTAGCTGCCTTGGCAGCATATCGAGCAACGTCTTTCGCACCCCCCACCGCATCAGCCAACATTTGCGCTATTTCATTATTACTATAAATATTCATCTGTTTGAGAATTTCGACCAAAGGCAGAGATTGATGCCGTAGCAGTAGTTGGGAACTGTCGGGAATATTATTTTTTACTTTAACTTTACCAGCGATCGCTAATTGAGGATGAGGAGTTCCTAAAGGAAGAGTAAGATATTGTTGTTGGACTTGGGAAGACCAAAGCTTAGTATCTAAAGCTTGCTTGAGGAGTTCTCCCACAACTTGGGCTTCAGATTGATAATTCATGTAAAACTTGTCTGTAACGACGAGATCTCCAGCTACTCGACGGATACCTAACTCTTCAAGGGCATTTCCCAGAGCGATCGCCTCTTCCCAAACAAAAAAGGGATCGCCACTCCCCTCTACCAACAAATCTCCTTGTAATACTCCATCTATAATCTCTCCAGTACTGTAAATCTTCGTTTCAAATTGATATTGCGTGCCCCACTTAGCCAAGGCAGCAAGAGTAGTAGCAATCTTAGTCAAGGAAGCTGCGGATATAGGTACAGTTCCTTCGCTGTCGGCTAACCCAGACCAATTCGTCTGTATCCACATTCCTTGCTGCTGAGGAACGATACCTTTATTAGTCAAAAGCTGTAAATAATCTTTAACAATTACTTCTACTGCTGGATCGGGTTCGGTTGTTGGTAGAGTAAAAATGGCAGCATGATGCCAAGACACTAGCTGTATCGGCTCCAGCTTAGGTGGAACCCGTCCAAAAACTTCTAATATTAAACTAATTACATTAGAAGCAATGACATCGAGCATTGAGCAAACTCCTCGACTAGAATAGCTGTTAATGCCAACATTATTTATAACTCTATTTTCAAGAGTACTAAATAATAATTTTAGATTTGGGATTCAGGCTATTTGGGTCGAAGTTACTATGCCTATCATATCGGCGAGTCTGCTTCGACTTCGTCAATCCAAAAGCCAAAATCGATTGACATGGATTAATTTCTCTTAATCTATGTTTTAAATTGATTAGGGAGATTTGCCCTAAGACTGTTAAAATTTTTAAGGCTTCTATACAATTTGCTCAATGGGATTAACGCGCGCAAGAATTGCAGTAGATGCTATGGGGGGAGACTACGCCCCTGATGAAATCGTTGCCGGAGCAATCAGAGCTGTCGCAGAACTAGATGTCGATATTTTTTTGGTCGGCGAGCCAGAACCAATCGAGTCTTCGCTCCGAAAACATGGCGGCAAAGAAAATACAAGGATAGAAGTAGTCGCTGCTGATGGCGTAGTGACTATGGAAGAAGAACCCTTAACCGGAATTCGTCGCAAGCCAAAGGCTTCAATTAATGTGGCGATGGATTTAGTTAAACAGCAAAAAGCCCAAGCAGTAGTATCTGCTGGACATTCGGGAGCGGGAATGGCTGCGGCTTTACTCCGCTTAGGTCGCCTGCGAGGGATCGATCGCCCAGCTATTGGGGCAGTGTTTCCCACGATCGTTCCTGGTAAATCAGTAATCGTTCTCGATGTGGGGGCTAATGTAGACAGTCGACCCAAATATTTGGAGCAGTTTGCTCTAATGGGGACAATCTACAGTCAGTATGTGTTGGGAAACGAACAACCAAAGGTAGGACTACTCAATATTGGGGAAGAACCAACCAAAGGAAACGAACTTGCCATACGTACGCATCAGCTATTACAGGAAAATGACCAAATTCCTTTTATAGGGAACGCAGAAGGAAGAGATGTATTGTCTGGCAAGTTTGATGTTATTGTTTGTGATGGCTTTACAGGGAACATACTTCTCAAGTTTGCCGAGGCAGTAGGAGAAGTTGTCCTGCAAATCTTGCGAGAGGAGTTACCAAGAGGATGGCGCGGAAAGTTGGGAACAGCTTTGTTAAAACCAAACTTGCGCAACATCAAACAAAGAATCGATCACGCCGAACACGGCGGAGCCTTACTGTTTGGAGTGGCTGGAGTCTGTATTATCAGTCATGGTAGCTCTCAAGCGCCCTCAGTTTTTAACGCTATCCGTCTAGCCAAAGAGGCAGTTAATAACCAAGTTTTAGAAAGAATTAAAGCTTATAATGATAGGCGCATTGAAGAAGCCAACCATACAACAGAAAAGGCTTCTGCCAGTTAAGATAAGCAAATAATAACTCAAATTAACTTTCCCAATAAGCAAGGGAGAAGAAGATTGACTAAATTAGGCGCAGGTATAGCCATTACCGGATGTGGTTCGGCAGCACCAAAAGCAAGATTAAGCAACGATCACCTCAGTCAGATGGTGGAAACCTCTGATGAGTGGATTTCTAGTAGAACGGGGATGAAAAATCGTCATATTGCCTCATGGGAAGAAACTCTAAGCAATATATCGGCAGAAGCTGCCGAGGCAGCGATCGCTATGGCAGGCATTAGTGCAGCTGAGATTGATTTGATTATCTTAGCCACGTCTACCCCGGACGATCTTTTTGGTACTGCCTGTCAGATTCAAAATGCGATTGGAGCTTATAAAGCAGTAGCTTTTGACTTAACTGCTGCTTGTTCTGGTTTTATTTTTGCACTGATTACTGCCGCCCAATTTATTCGTACCGGAGTCTATCAAAATACGCTAATTATCGGTGCAGACGTTCTTTCTCGCTGGGTAGATTGGTCGGAACGCAGTACTTGTGTACTGTTTGGTGATGGAGCAGGAGCAGTAGTTTGTCAGGGAATTCAAGGTAGCGATCGCCTACTCGGTTTCGAAATGTACAGCGATGGCAGCCAAAATAATTGTCTGAATCTTTCTTATCAGGGACAATCCAAGCCTTTGATTGAAGATGTTACTGTCGGTTCGGGTACGTATCGACCCATCACAATGAATGGTCGAGAAGTATATCGCTTTGCCGTCGCCAAAGTACCGGAAGTTATCGAAAAAGCCATGTTTCGTGCTAATATCACTGCCGAGCAGGTAGATTGGTTACTCCTGCATCAAGCTAACCAGAGGATTATGGACACAGTTGCTAAACGCCTGCAAATTCCTGAAGAAAAAGTACTGAGCAACTTAGCAAAGTATGGCAATACCTCTGCTGCGTCTATTCCCCTCGTTCTGGATGAAGCGGTAAGACAGGGGAAAGTCAAACCTGGCGATATAATTGCTGCCTCTGGTTTTGGTGCTGGACTGACCTGGGGTGCAGCAATTTTCCAATGGGGGAAGTAGGTAACACTCACCAGTCATCAGTCACCAGTGAGCAGTGAGCAATTATTAGTTACTAATTAAAAATTAAAAACTTAGTTAAAAATTTAAGATGGCAAAAATAGCGTGGATATTTCCGGGACAGGGTTCTCAAACAGTTGGCATGGGGATCGATCTAAATAATATTCCCGCAGCAAAAACCAAATTTGAGATAGCAGAAAAAATATTGGGTTGGTCTGTTTTAGAAATTTGTCAAGGAGACGAAGCAACTCTTTCTCGTACTTTATACACTCAGCCTTGTTTGTATGTAATTGAATCTATTTTGTCTCAATTACTGGCAGAGAAAATAGGCTTACCGCAGCTAGTCACGGGTCATAGTTTAGGAGAATACGTAGCCCTTTTTGTTGCCGGAGTCTTTGATTTTGAATCGGGATTGCGTTTGGTCAAAAAGCGGGCAGAATTAATGGATGCGGCGGCTGGAGGTAAGATGGCAGCTCTGATGAAATTCGATCGCCAACAGCTAGAAAAAGTTATTGCCCAAACCTCAGATGTTGTCCTTGCCAATGATAATAGCCTCGCACAAGTCGTTATTTCAGGAACGCCCGAGGCAGTAGAAACAGCTCTCGCTCAAGTGAAAGCCAAACGGGCTGTAGTTTTAAATGTATCTGGTGCTTTTCACTCTCCACTGATGGAGTCAGCCTCAGAACAATTTCAACGAGAATTAGCATCCGTGTCTTTTGAAAATGCCAAAATTCCCGTACTGTCTAACGTCGAACCAACTCCAACTACTGACGCAGAACAATTACAACAACGCCTCATCAAACAAATGACTGGTTCGGTACGTTGGCGAGAAATAATGCGGCAATTACCAGAAGAGGAAATTACTGAAGCGATCGAAGTCGGTCCTGGTAAAGTATTAACTGGTTTAATTAAAAGAACCTGTAGCAATATAAAATTACACAATATTGGCTCTGTAAAAGAGTTGAATGCTTTGGTAGATTCTGTCAATTCTCAAAAGTTACCTGTTTCCCAGTGACGAAGAAAGATAGAGAACCTGTAGCTAGCTTGGTGCTATATCACCTATTTAAATGGTCGGTAGTTAGCCCCATGCTTCATACTTACTTTCGGGGACGAATTTACGAAGCTCAAAAAGTACCCCAGTCAGGAGCGTTAATTGCCGTCAGCAATCACGCTAGTTATTTCGATCCGCCCATTCTTTCTAATTGTCTGCGCCGTCCGGTAGCTTTTATGGCTAAGGAAGAATTATTTAACGTTCCGGTACTAAAACAGGCAATTAAACTATATGGAGCTTATCCAGTCAAACGAACTGCTGGCGATCGCACTGCTATTCGTGCTGCCCTCAATGCCTTAAATAATGGCTGGATCGTTGGCATTTTTTTACAGGGTACGCGCACTAGCGATGGTTCTATTACCCATCCCAAACTGGGTGCGGCCACGATCGCTGCTAAAGCTCAAGTTCCTCTACTACCAGTTAGTCTCTGGGGTACAGAAAAAATATTGCGTAAAGGCTCGCCTCTGCCTCGACCCGTACCCGTTACCATTCGCATTGGCGATCTCATTTCTCCTCCTCAATCTACTAACAAGAAAGAATTACAGGCTGTTACTGCTCGATGCGCTGCTGTTATTAATGAAATGCACGCTTTGGGAAGATAAGATTAAATAGTTGAATAAAACAAATATGCTTTGCTCGAGATTACGTTCATCATCCTATGCAACAAACAAGGCATTTTACCGCAATTATTGAGCGTGAAGACGAGGGATATGTATCTTTATGCCCAGAACTAGACATTGCTAGTCAAGGTAGTTCCGTTGAGGAGGCTAGAAATAACTTACTTGAAGCAATATTGATAGCATTGTTTACTCTGACGACGACCATTTTTCCTAATTTTGGTAGAGTTGCATCTAGGACATTTCATCCTTTTATTTTGCAATATTTATCATTATTTTTCAGCAACGCCAAAATCGTTTGAGTGGTGAAGTTTTTGTTACTCAACTGGAGATTGTAGTCGGGTAAACTGCGAGTTCTTTCGGCTCAACAGGTTTGTCAAATCCTTGAGCAAAACGAATTTGTGAAGATACGGCAACGTGGCAGTCACCGAAATATTGGGTTTGAAGCCTTGCCCTAAGGGCAAGGCAGAAGGCAGAAGGCAGAAGGCAGAAGGCAGATGTTAATATTTCCTTCTGCCCTTCGGGCAAGGCACTCTTTCAGCTGGAGTAAACAGTTAGCTAGTAGGCAAGGATTAACGAGTAATCCGCAAATCAGCTAAAAGCAAAGGTATTTTAGGCTTTGTGGGGCATTAACCAGAGTTGACTGGTTTTGTAGTAACCATGCCTGGAGGTTCGAGGTTAATACTAGTCCCGCAGTTAATGCGAAGGAATATTAATTTCAGGGCTACTGAAACATCGAGATCTGAAGCTGGAGCCAAAGCCTCCTACTTCAGGAGGAGGTGAGGTTACATTATAATGCAGAAAAAAATTGATAATTCGACTATTACCATTCCCGTACCCAATTATTCAGAAATACGCATCGGTACTTTACAGTCAATCATTCGGCAATCAGGTTTACCTCGCTCTTTGTTTGAAGTTTCCTAGCCCAAAATCTAAAATCCAAAACAGTCTTAGATGCAGTATCAACAAAATAATCTACAAACTCCTCATAGTGGCTATCATTGGGATGGTAGTAGCGATCGCTTTTTTGAAGGATGGTACTACCGCGTTACTCTCCCCGCAATCGATGAGAGTTTTGCTTTTATGTACTCCGTCGAAGACCCCATTGGCGGCAAACCTCATAGTGGTGGTGGAGCACAAGTTCTGGGAATTGGCGATCAATATTTATGCCGTACTTTTCCCGATGTCCAGGGATTTTGGGGAGCCAAGGATGTTTTAGGCTTGGGACATTGGGGTAAAACCGATTTGACTATCGCGCCCCAGTTAGTAGAACCAACTAAATTCGATCGCTACATTCAACAAGGTTATCAAGCTACAGCTAATCTCAACCAGGGCTATCTTAGAGATCCGGCTAGTGGCAATTATTGCCGTTGGCTATACACTATTAAACCAATCTACGGTTGGGGCAATCCTCATCGTCCCCAACAATCTACCGCTGGCTGGTTATCCTATATACCCATTTTTGAACCGGGTTGGCAGATTTTGATGGCTGATGGCTTGGCTACGGGGTGGATCGATTGGAATGGTCAATGCTATCAATTTACTGATGCACCCGCTTATAGCGAAAAAAATTGGGGTCGTTCTTTTCCTCAAAGATGGTTTTGGTTGAATTGCAATAGTTTTGATGATGAAGCCGATTTAGCCCTAACCGCAGGTGGCGGTAAGCGAGGCGTACTTTGGTGGATGGAATCAGTAGCTTTAATTTGTCTCCATCACCGAGGCAAATTTTATGAATTTGTTCCCTGGAATTCTCGCGTTAGCTGGCAAATTCAGCCTTGGGGCAAATGGCAAATGCAAGCCGAAAATCAACAATATCAGGTAGAAATTATTGGAACGACCGATTTAGAAGGTACTCCTTTGCGCGCCCCGACAGAACGGGGTTTAGTTTTCTGTTGTCGAGATACGATGAAGGGAAAATTAAGCTTAAAGTTGCGGGAACGAGACGGAAGAACGATTTTGACTGCTTCTAGTTCTGTTTGTGGATTAGAAGTAGGTGGCGTGCCTTGGGATGAACCTTGGTTATTTCCGGCAGAAAACCAATTATTAATAATAAATTCATAATTGTTTCTAAATATTGCAGAATATAATCGTTTGTTACAAAAACTAGCCAAAAAAAAAAGAGAGGCTACAATAGGCGGGCGGTTAAGGGTAACTGGGGATAGGCGATCGCTAACTCCTCCCCCTTGCACTTTATCCTGACAAGACTCAGTCCTCACCTAAATACAAAAATTATCAATTTATAGTATCTGCTTGCCCTAGTTAAGCAGGTTAAGACCAACTTTAAAGACTGGTCTTATAGGGTTTTTGCGTGCCTAAAACCGGAGAACTGTAAAATTTTGCGACCTATTCTGAGTTGATAGAGGAATTTTAATGAATAAAAGCTGCCGTGTTTTTAGCAAATGCTTTCTTAGTTTAGGATTAGTAGCTTTTTTTACGATAATTGCTGAACCTATTGCCTATAGTCAGCGTGTTGTAGGAGCAGAAGATCGAGAAGAGGAAGCCAGAGAAGAAGAAAGCTATCTTTTTGCTCTCAAGCTTTTAGAAGAACCAGATAAGTACTTGACTATTAAGGGAACAAGGGACATCTTTCTAGAACCACAAATCTTGCCAGAAGAAAATAATCATCAAAAAGCTCCTCAACCATCACCAGAAGAAAACAATAATGAAGAAGCTCCTCAAACATCAACAGTAAGTCCCTACACTCTAACCTTTATCAAAAAATTTGAAGGTTTTAAGGAGCAAGCATACTGGGATACCGACGGTACTGCTGTAATTGGTTATGGACTGGCACAAATTAATGAGCAACCAGTGAAGATGGGCGATCGCATTACCCAAGCTCAAGCAGAAACTGCCTTACACGACAAATTAGAGAAGATTCAACAAGAAATACTTTCAGCAGTCGAAGTAGATTTAAATACTAATCAATTAGCAGCCCTTACCTCTTTGGTCTACAATACTGGTTCTCGTGTCCTAACTCGTAGCACTTTAATCAACAAACTAAATTCTGGCGATTATGTCGGTGCAGCTAACGAGTTTCCTCGTTGGAATAAAGCCAACATGGGTGGCAGATTAGTTCCTCTTGCCGGACTTACCAAACGCAGGCTGGCAGAAAAACAACTTTTTCTAGCCCCTTCTAATACTGTAGTAGCTAGTAACTAGTAAAAATACTTGCCAAACTAAATTAAAAATAACAGTAATTTTTTTTAGCGATCCCGCATTCGCGGGTGCTGCCGCACCGCGACCGAAGAAAGCGAACTTCTCGCGCTTGACCAAAGTACGGTCTTTTCGATTATTTCAGCTAATTGTTCCCTCGTTCGCTAAGAAACAAACCCTTACCAACTTCATGATGAAATAGCAAAATAGTATTGACACTATTTCACCCTCAAATGCGACAATAAAAGGCTACGTGAACTGCATAGGTGCCGATGAATTTAGATTGGATTAGCCGCGCCCAACGCCTAAGTATTCTGCCTCCGTATGTCTTTGCCCGTTTAGACGAACTCAAAGCCCGCGCGCGGGAACAGGGAATCGATTTAATTGACTTGGGAATGGGTAATCCCGATGGTGCGCCCCCACAGCCAGTTATTGACGCGGCGATCGCTGCTTTAGCCAACCCCAAAAACCATGGCTATCCTCCCTTTGAAGGTACTGCCAGTTTTCGAACTGCAATTACTAATTGGTACAAACGCTGTTACGGAGTCGATCTCGATCCCGATAGCGAAGCTTTGCCTTTAATTGGTTCTAAAGAAGGACTATCTCATCTTGCTTTAGCCTATATCGATCCCGGTGATGTAGTTCTCGTGCCCAGTCCTTCCTATCCTGCCCATTTTCGCGGTCCTCTCATCGCTGGGGGTAAGCTTCATCCTATAATTCTTAAGCCAGAAAATGATTGGTCGATCGATTTAGCTACTATTCCCGACCAAGTAGCCCAAAAAGCTAAAATTTTCTATTTTAACTATCCTAATAATCCTACTACTGCTACCGCTCCACGAGAATTTTTTGAAGAAATCGTGGCTTTTGCCCATCGCTATCAAATTTTGTTAGTCCACGATCTTTGTTATGCAGAACTAGCTTTTGATGGCTATCAACCTACTAGTTTATTAGAAATTCCAGGGGCAAAAGAAATTGGTGTAGAATTTCATACCCTCTCTAAAACCTACAATATGGCAGGCTGGCGAGTGGGTTTTGTCGTCGGTAATTCAAATATTATTCAAGGTTTGCGCACTCTCAAAACCAATCTCGACTACGGTATTTTTGCTGCAATTCAAACGGCAGCAGAAACGGCTTTGCAACTGCCGGATAAATATATCAAGGAGGTACAAGAACGTTACCGCCAGCGTAGAGATTTTTTGATTCAAGGTTTAGCGGAACTCGGTTGGCAAATTCCTCCCTCTAAAGCAACCATGTATCTTTGGGTTCCTACTCCGGTAGGAATGGGTTCGACCGAATTTGCTCTTAATGTCTTGCAGAAGACAGGAGTGGTATTGACTCCAGGCAATGCTTTTGGGGAAGCTGGAGAAGGCTATGTTAGGATTAGTTTAATTACTGAGTGCGATCGCTTGGGCGAAGTTCTGCGTCGATTTAAGCAAGCCAGAATTTGTTATCAGTCCGAATCTTTGCTGTCGTCGGATTCTTAAAATAGAGCTAGAGTATAAAAAGTAAGTTAGTTTTTATGTGTAAATACATAAAAATTTTTACTTTTTAACTATCTCAATAATCAAGTTTGCGTGTTTTAACTTAAGCGGATAAACAGAAGAGAGTGTGAAATAGATACCAGAAAAGACGACCTTCTCTATAATTAAATGATTAGCAAATAAATTTTATTTTGTTGCTCGTATTTCGCTTGGTTGTAGTGTTCAACTAACTTATTTTTAATTTTTACTTACTAGTAAAAATACTGAGTTAAGAAATTCAAGTTAGAGGTAAATTAGAAAAGAAAGTAGTATTTATACCACTTGGAAATTAATTAGGGATTGGATTATGATGAGTTAAATGTATTAGTAGTTGCTAATCATTAATTGCTCACAAATTGTTCACAGTTCTTTCCCTATAGTTTGAGATACTAGACACCATCTAGTATCTCTTTCATTTTTTAAGCATAATCGTGCATTTGCCTCAGCGTCTTCAGCATATCTACCAAAATATCAGTCAATATACTGCGATTATTGCCTGTAAATACGCTTATAAGTAGGTAGGCAAAATTTTTTATATATTTACTGACTTAAAAATAGGGAACAGGTGAAGAGGTATTCTCATGTATCCTGGTACATGCAGTTTCTGACGGCTACTTAGTTATATTTTCTGTTGCCTCTTGCCTCTTGCCTACTTCACCAAATGTCAAATTAATTTTAATACTTAATAGCTAATATCTCTAAAAGAACAAACAAAATAAATAAAAAAAAGAGCAATTAATAATTTGTTTTGCCTTAGTTTGTCAGTCTTGAGAAGAGAAATAATCAACAATTGCTCTGGCAATAGTTTCGGTACCATTTTTAGGGAGAGAAGCAGCTTGACGGGGAGGCACGAGATTTTGATGCAAAAAATGCCAGTTATCCTCAAAAAATTGAGCAGGAGTGATAATTTGATGATAAGACCAATCTCGAATTCCTTCTATAAGAATTGGGGCTTCGGCAAAGTCTTCGCGAGTAAGGGAAACAATAGGTACATCTAAAATTAAAGCTTCAGAAAAAGTACTGAACCCTGGCTTGGAAACTACCCGGCCACAAAGAGGCATAAAATCCACGGGACGGTATGAATGAGCTAGGATCTTGATTAAATTAGGAAGTTCGGGAGCTTGGCGATCGAAAGTAATAAATTGCCAATTGGGGAATTTTTGGAGATTGTGGTAGGGAATGGCTTGTAGCCCTAAACCCCCAAAAGTTAGCAAAACTATCTTCTCTTGAGGAGCTGTAAGCTTAAATCGAGAACGCAATTCCTCTGGAGTATAGTAAGGTGTACCTCCAGTTAAACCAACATCGGTAACGTGACTGAACGCGCTCATCGGTTCTGACAAGGGCAATTTAAACAAGCGATCGCATTGATGATAGCATTCCTCGATCCAAGTCACCATTTGTGCAAAAGGTTCTCCCCAGTTACGATAGATAAAGTCCCAACCAAAATTACTCATCATCCAACAAGGAATTCCCGCCGCCCGAGCAATTGATGCTGCTAAGGGAGGAATATCGGCTAAAATCAAGCCTACTTCGCGATCGCGGATAAAATCTACCTCTTCAGCCACCAAGAATTTTTGACAAGTGCGAATTCGCTGCATTTTTTCTAAAGTAGCAGCTTTATCCATTGTTAAACTATCTCTTTGAATTACGCCTATATCCAACACGCGAGGACGATATTGAAAATTTCTTTTAAGATAAGACTCCAACAACCATCGAGGTGCAGTAGTTACCAAAATTAGCGAAATATCTGGACGTAATTGCTGTACTTTTGCTGCTACCGATGCCGTGCGGACGGCATGACCAAAACCGTGACTGGTAATGGCAAGATAAAGTACGGGCTCGGGCATGGAATCGACTTGTTCTTAGATGGGATTAACTTTTAAGAGTTTGACGTTCCCATCACTTCTAAGTGAGGGATTCTTGGGCTGAGCATTGCCCGTTCAGGTTTCCCCCTACTACTGGTCTTACGCGCTCATATCTAAGCTATTGAAGCTTATGTTTGGATTGAACCCTATATCTTGAATTGTCAATGTACGCGATATCGGTTAGATATCTGAGGTTTTTATACAGGTTGATTACCTTGCCTGTTAGACTTAACGTAGCACTAAATAAACTACAAGACAATGGGTAGAAGCAAGATTTTAAGAGTCAGGCTTTCTGAGGAAGAGTGGAAAAAACTAGAAAGTTATGCCAAATCTAAAGAATATACGATGAGTGAAGTTATTCGCGATTATATCAAGACCTTGACCAGCAATCCATCCCGTCAGCAGAGCTGAGGGTCTTCTTGCTGGAATGCAGATAAACAGTCTGCAAGTTTCCCGAAACCTATTTTCTGGTAGTAAGTCTTAATTAATTGAATAATTTTGACAAAGTGAACGTATCTTATCCTAAGTGAATGATAACTAGCGATTAGCGTATTTTTCCCTTTTCTGGTAGTTTAATCCCAATAGTGAGGTCAAAGGTAAAATAAAATGAAAATTCTTGTAGTAGAAGATGATGAACGCATCAGTGATGCGATCGCAGAATACCTTAGCGATCAGCACTATGCCGTAGAGGTTGCCACCGACGGGCAAACCGCGTGGGAACTGCTTGAGGTATTTAGTTACGATTTAATTCTGCTCGATATCATGCTACCGGAAATAGATGGTATTGCTCTTTGTCAGCGACTGCGAGCCAAAAACTGCGATCTTCCAATACTGATGTTGACTGGAAAAGATACCATCGGCGACAAGGTAGAGGGATTGGATGCAGGAGCCGACGACTACTTAGTTAAACCCTTTGAATTGGAAGAGTTGTCTGCTCGCATTCGCGCTCTTTTAAGGCGGGGAGGCTCGACTACACCTCCCGTACTTACTTGGGGAGATTTACGTTTAGACCCCAGTAGTTGCGAAGTTTTTTATCAAGAAAAACAGTTATTTTTAAGCCCCAAAGAATACAAACTTTTAGAATTTTTCTTGCGCAACGGTAGACGAGTCTTTAGTCGCGCTCAAATTTTGGAACATCTTTGGTCTTTTGAGCAAATACCAGAAGAAGCTACCGTCAAAGCCCACATTAGAGGATTAAGGCAAAAACTAGAATTAGTAGGGGCTCCTCACGACTTAATTGAGACGGTTTATGGCTTGGGTTATCGTCTTAAAGAGCAACCGCAATAGCCGGAATTGGTAGTAATGAATAATAGATAAGAAATCAAAATAAAAGAGAGTTTGGCATAACTCATGAGACATTCTCAGACTGCTCAAACTAAATCTATATCGAAAAATAATAAGAAGCGACCAAATATCAGTATGTCTCCCGGTCTACGGGGACGACTGCTTCTTTCTTATCTAATCGTAATGGCGGCAATTTTGAGCGTGTTTGGTACGGGAGTTTTTGTTTTCTTTAGCCGTAACCTTTATCGTCAATTAGATAAAAAACTGCTGACTCTAGCTCAATCTGCTGCACCATCTTTTATAGAAGTCAAAAATCGAGGACCTAAATTCCTCAATCAAGTTGAAGAAGTTCCTTGGCGGGATATTTTTAACCGCGATCAACAAAGCCTAGAATGGTTTGATGCTCAAGGTAACTTAATAGGCAGTAAAGGTATTATTAGACTGGAGTTGCCGCCGAAAACTGGAGCTTATAATTTTTATCAAAATACGAATAGAGTTCCCGTTCGCACTTATACTATTTCAGTTTTCAGAGATAACACCGAACTCAATCAACCTAATTTAGAAGGATTTATTCGTGCCAGTCAATCTATTGAAGAAATCGAAACAGTAAAGAATCAACTATTTTGGGTATTGATTATTGGGGGAATGATGACTCTAATCCTGATTGGATTTGGTGGTTTTTGGTTAACTCAAAAAGCTATCGAACCAATTGAGCAGAGCTTTCAAAGACTCAAACAATTTACTGCCGATGCCTCCCACGAATTGCGCGGACCTTTAACGGCAATTAAAGCTTCTGTTGATGTCATGCAGAGCCACCCAGAAAGAATTCACCCCAAAGATACTAAAAAATTGACAGCTGTTGCTAGTGCCACTATCCAAATGAGTCAACTAATTGAGGATTTACTCTTTCTAGCACGAACCGATCGAGATGTTTCTCTGCCAATGCGGGAACGCACGAGAATTTCTCTCAATCAAATTTTACAAAATCAGGTTGTATTGCTAGAATCCTTTGCCCACAAAAAAAATATTATGCTTAAATATCATGCGGGTGCGAATGTAGATGTTTTTGGGGATAAAACTCAATTGATTCGCTTATTTTCTAATTTGTTAGAAAATGCTTTACAATATACTCCTTCTGGAGGTCAAGTTAGCTTAAATCTGAGTAGACAAAATCGTTTTGCTCTGATTAGTGTCAGAGATACTGGTATTGGCATAGCCCCCGAACAAATACCGTTTATCTTCGATCGCTTTTGGCGTGCAGACAAAGCTCGTTCTCGACGAGAAGGAGGTACTGGATTAGGACTAGCTATAGCTCAAGCGATCGCTAAAAGCCACGGAGGCAAAATTACTGTTCAGAGTCAAGCTAATGTCGGTAGTTGTTTTCAAGTACGCCTTCCTGTACTGATTTCAATCCGAGAACGTCTTACTTAAAAATAGTTGGAATTACAGTATAAATTCATTGGTCGGACTACTGCCAAATCAATCGATGAATAATATTAGCTCATCACAATCTTGAGCCGAGCGAAGATTTAAGAGCCTGTGAAGCTAAATGAAGCTCCTGTCTTAGCATAAGCGGACAGGAGTAGTTCACTCAGCTTCTCCATAGTTACCAGTAGTAATTTTGCCTCGGAAAACTACATACTGATATAGGTTGTAGAACAACATCACGGGAATCAGAGCACCGATAAAGATAATCATAATGACCAGCGAACTGGGGTCAGCAGCAGCTTGATAGATAGTAATCTTGGTAGGAATAATGTAGGGAAAAACGACCATCCCCAGACCGATGAAGGTAAGTAAGAAAATCAGAATTGTCCAGATAAAGGGCATTCTTTCTTTTTTTTGATTCAGACTTTTGAGCAGTTGCCAAATTAGTAAAATGCCAAGTAAGGGAATCAGGGCAAACAGATAAACAAGAGGTTGGGAAAATAAGCGAGTACGAGCAGATTCGTAAAAAATCGGAGTAATGACCGTAACGATCGCTGCTCCAATCAAAGTGGTTACAGCCGCGATCGTAGCAGTTTTGTAGTGAGTCTTCTGTAGCTCTCCTTCTGTCTTCCAAATTAGATAGGTAGAACCAATCAAGACATAGCCTTGAATTAGGGTCAAAGCTACTATTATTGATGGCACGCTCAACCAATCCCAACTCGTGCCAATAAAATGACCGGCTCTGTCAACTTGAATTCCTTTGAGTACGCCGCCGAGAGCAAATCCTTGACCTAAGGCTGCTAAAAAACTTCCCATACCAAAGGCAAAGTTCCAGAAAAACTTGCGGTTGGCTTGTTCGCGAAATTCAAACGCTACAGCTCGAAAGATTAACCCAAACAGCATGATAAAAATAGGAACGTGCAAGGCATTCAAAATCGTGCTGTAAGCGAGGGGAAATGCCCCAAATAGACCTCCTCCCATCAGTACTAGCCAGGTTTCGTTTGCATCCCAGATGTTACTCAAACTAGTCATGAGGATGCTGCGACGTTCTTCAGTAGAAGAAGTCAGGGACAAAATTCCGACCCCCAAGTCAAACCCATCAAGCATGACATAAAGAAAGAGAAACAGAGCTAAAATGCCAAACCAGACTTGAGGAAGTAAATAAGTTAATGTCTCCATCCAACCTCCTACTGTTTGGCTTCTACAGGACGCTCGTCGGGAACAAACTCCCCAGGAGTCGTGTCGATCGCTGGTTTGGTCACTTCAACTTCGGGTATAGGCAAGTCAAATCTCGGTCCTCTGCGGATAATGCGGCTACCAAAATAAGCGTATGCAATCAGCAACAAGATGTAAGTGATAGTAAAACTCGTGAGTGCTACAAGAACATTGCCAGCAGGAAGATCGGAGGCAGAATCTACGGTACGAATTTGTCCGTAAAGAGTCCACGGCTGTCGCCCAACGCAGCGGACGATCCAACCCGTGTCGATCGCGATAAATCCTAAAGGAGCTGCCAATATCCAAGCGCGCATCAGCCAGCGCTGCTGAGTAATCTTCTCCGCCGAAAGCTTGCCTAAAAGCCAGTAGAGAACGCTACCAAACATTAATCCGGCTAAAAGAAAGCCAATGCCAACCATTGTGCGGAAGGAATAGTAGATCAAACCAACTAGACGCGGTCGATCCTCTGGTTTCCACTCCTTTAAGCCCAATACTGGCTCGGTGAGTTTTTCTTTCAACTCCAAAATATATCCTAAGCCATTGGGAACGACAATTTCCCAGTCGTTTTTCTCTGCTCGATTATTTGGTAGCGCCAGTAGGCTCCAATTAGCAGGCTGTCCTGCTGGAATCGTATTCCACTGTGCTTCCATTGCCGCTAATTTTGAAGGCTGATAGTGATAGACTTGCTCGGCACTCAAGTGTCCCACATAGATTTGTAGGGGGGCAACTGCGATCGCTGCTGCAAGAGCAATCTTGAAGGACTTGGAAAAGAAGGCTGTATTGCGATTTTTCAAAAGATACCAGGCACTAATCCCACCCACGACAAACAGCGAAGTCTCCAAGGTTGCCAGAAACATATGACTGACACTTTTTAACGTAAATGGATTAAAAATAGCTTGAAAATAATCGCGAACTATAAATTTACCATCGATCATTTCTCCGCCTGCGGGTGTCTGCATCCAGGAATTTGCTGTCAAAATCCAAAAAGTCGATAGGTTAGCGCCAATCGCCACCAGAATTGTAGAGAGATAGTGAATGGCAGGATTGACCCGCTCCCAGCCAAACAACATGATGCCCAGAAACGCAGCTTCTAGCATAAACGCCCAGGATGCCTCAAACCCAATCACACTTCCAAAAAAGTTGCCAACTGCTTCTGAAAAGGGTGCCCAGTTGGTTCCAAATTGAAATTCCATGGGAATGCCCGTGGCTACACCAACGCCAAAGTTAAGAGCATACAGTTTAGCCCAGAAACGAGCATGATAATAGTAGTCGGGATTGCGAGTTTTTAGCCACAATCCCTCAATAATTACCAGATAAATTCCCACGCCTGTTGTCAGAGTAGGCCAAAGCATATGGATACTAGCAGTCAGAGCAAACTGCATCCGCGATAAGACTACCGTGTTGTTAAGAAACTCCATAATTAAAAAAGTGTTTGAGTGGGAAAAAATATGACTATCTATCAGCATAAAAAATTATTTTTGTTAAGGGTTATCTCTTCTAGAATTTTTTATCTTTTACCTAATGTCATATTTATTCTAATAGTAATTGACTTTTAAAAAATAAATATTGTGCTCGTCTATACTGCTTGGTTTTTTCGATCAATTAGAATAATTTCAATCTATAAAAAATAATATTTCAAAGCTTTTATTTAGCATTACATATTTATATAATTCTTGAACGAGTGAAGTAAATAATTTAACTAAATTAGTTTTCGATTGATTAAAAATTATTATAATCTTGATTCTTGTATTTAAAATAAAAAAAGTAAAATAATTGTTCTAAAAAATACCCGGTAAAAATCTAACAAAAAAATAAAATATTTGGGTTTAAATATATTAGTTTATATTTTTTTCTTATTTTTAAAGTCGTAAATTTCTTAAAAAAAGTGCTGCATATAAATAAATTAGAAATCCAAGTAGATAATTTTTCCTTTTCCCTTTGCTAAACCGAGGTTTTTCTAACTCATGCAAGAGGTCTATTATTCCAGACTCCATAAGGCTCGTACTAACTGAGCTGACAGTTCAGCACCGAAAATTTTTGTTGCCATAGCATTGCCTGGATCGCGCTCTGCACTAATGCGACGCATTCGGAGATCGCGTTCTGCTAAAGCAGCTCGAGCATCTATGGGAATGGGTTTTGCCTGCTTCACCCAACTTGACCAACGACTATACATCTCATAGGAGGTTGTTCGAATTAGAGACAGAGAATCTTCTGTTGCAGGACAAGTGAAGCAAAGATGAACGGGAGATTGAAACTGCCTCACGTATAATTCTTTACTTACAAATAAAGACAAATTTGGATTATCTCTTAGGCTCAGGTAAGTCGAATTGACCGGCTCGTAATAGCGTTCTGCGTAACTCGGGTCAGTCCACAAATCGACTCTGGGAACATAGTCAATGTAGAAGAAGGGATTGGGAATGGTGCCGAATTCAAACGCCAAGTGGGGAATCTCAATCAGTGGACTCAGCCAGATGGTCAGACGCATGGTACTAAATTTTCTTTGAGGAGCGTGGAGCCACGAGTAAATCAGCAAGTCTACCTCTTTGCCTGTAAATGTCAAGAGTGAGCCAGTGACGCTGCCATCAGGACTGCTAAAGCGATCGAGAGGCTGAGTAGACTTAGGGAGCAGAGCGAGACACTTGGTCACTTCATCATATAGTTCGCTCAGAATACTTCGTAGATGCTCAAACAAAATGGCGTGTTCGCGATCTGTTGGTGCAGCCATTATCACTCCCTAATTTTAAATTTTCTAAATTGGTGGAGCTATACTGTTTTTCCAAACATTACAAATCATTATAGGTTAGCTCTTCATTTGCCCAATTGGTTTCCTCTAGAAATTCTTGAAAAGTAGTTAGTAGTCCGGGAAACTCTTCGTTGCGCAGGTACTCGACATCGGCTTGATAACCTTCATTGCGATACCATTGAATTAAATCAAACAGGGGCTTGCGTAGAAGTAGCAAAAAGATCCAAGAAGGAACTTCTTTATAAACGACAGGTCTTCCCTGCGCTCTAGAAAATTCCTCAACCATTTGTTTTGGCGTGAGAATATCCCCAGCTAGCTCAATTTCTCGATTAATGTATTTAGAGGGATACTTCATCACATATGCAGCCACGTGCCCCATATCTTTTGTGGTAATGAGATGAAGAGGGCGATCGGGTTGAATAGAGAAGGGAAAGGAACCCTTCAGGATAGAGGGTCGCGTATACTTTTTCCAAAACTCCTCCATAAATAGGCAAGCTCGTAGCATGGTTGTGGGTAAGTTAGCCTGTTTCAAGACTTGTTCTACTTGATGCTTCTGCTCAATATGGCTTACGCCAGAATTCCTCTCTACTCCCCCTGCCGAATTGTAGACAAAGTGGCTAATTTTGGCTTGCTTTGCAGCTCGTGCTACTCGTTTTGCCCTTTCAATTTCTCGGCGATCGGGTTTAGCATAGTCTCCGGTAGTAGCATGGCAGTAAACTGCCGAAACCCCTGCGAAAGCTTTTTCTAACGAACTCTCATCATCTAAGTCAGCTTCAACTAGCTCAATACCCATACTGCTTAATTTAGATAGAGAAGGACGCTGAAGATCTATTTTGCGTGTAATCGCACGTAAGTCAGTAACGTTTTGTTCGAGCAATCCTTTGACTACATTGCTACCAGTACCTCCAGTCACACCAATTAGCAGGACTTTGCCAATATCTGTCTTGATGTTATTAGGTAAATCTGAAAGGTGTTTCACAGTATAATTTTTCCAAAGCTTTGCAACTAAGTTAAGTCTAGACTAACCGATAGATGCAGGCACAAATGTTGGTAAGTGCTTGCTTGAGAAATTTTTGTCCTTCGCTGTCTTTTCTTCTGCGCTTTGTCATTATAGTTATTCGTCATTGGTACAAAGGACAAATGATGCGAAATCCCCTGTGCTCTGTTTTTAGGGATGGATGAGCTCACTCGTTAGTGAATTAATCTATCTGCCCAACTTATTGGGAACATCTTCACAACCGCCAGGAATTGTTCCTCTAGTCTTTTCTCCCCCCCATGCACAAAGATAGTAGCGTTGTTCTTCACTCAATTGCCGTACTTGGGTAAAGTTGGCTCTTTCTATCACTGCTCCTGTATGTTCTCCCGTTACATAGTCAGGAGGTTGATTTCGACTGCGGGGACTGGCAGTTTGCGCAGAACCATAAAAAAGATGGGTTCCTCTTAGGTCAGCACCAGTCAAATTGGCATCTTGTAAGACAGTGCGGGAAAGATTAGCTTTAGCCAAATCGCAACGACTGAGATTAGCTCGCATCATATAAGCTTCACTCAAATCTGTCCAGCGCAAATCTTGACCGACAAGATAAGCTCCTACTAACATCGGTCCTAGATCGATTACTCTTAATCCATACATTCGGTCTTCTTCATAACCGCCACTTCCATCGAGAATGGGTCTGCCCAAATGATAATCGCGTTTTAGAGGAGTCAGTAACCTCGATTGAGATAAAAAACGAAGAATTTTAGCTTTTCCGGCAGCATCTACTCCAGAAAGAATAGCGGCAGTACGCCCTTCAGCGAATGCTCTTTCTTGAGGCCAATCTTCTAGAAAACCTTCATCATTGAGAGCTAAATCGGAAATTCCCTGGAAGTAGGCATCAATAGTTTGTTGTTGGGTAATGGTATTTTGTTGAATGGTTAAATCTCTAGAGATAACATACTGTGCCCAAGCAACGTACACTGCTAAGATGGCGATGGAAATCTGTCCCAGCGCACCAACCCATTCAGCCCAAGAACCAAACTCATCGTATTTGAATTGAGTCAGCCAGTTACTGATTACTCTATATACGCCCAAATATTTAAATAATACAGCGAGCGCTGCGGTAAAACCGATAAAAGCTAAAAGACTTTTTCTCTCTCTAGACGTAAAAAATTTGCCGAGCCAGCTCTGTATGGAGTTAACAACCACTCCCAAAGAAAATAGCAATGCGGCGATCGCTCCTGCTATCCCTACCCAAAAAAGATTAAACCATAATCCTAAACCCATCACTATTAAGGCAATAATTATGAGCGAGGATTGAGAAAGGTTAAATCGATTATTATAGTTTTGGATGGAGACAGTTCGACTCATGCTTCTGGAGGCAGTAACTGTGGAAGACTTGTCTTGCTCTGTTTTTGCCAAAGATGAGGGCGACTGAGAAGATTCTGCTTGTGTCTTGCCGTTACTGCTATTTTGCTGTTCTTCAATCTGATTGGACTCAGAATTGGGAGTAGAACTAGACTGATTCGTCATCCCTATTTTATTTTTACCGCTAACCAACTTACTAAGTTTTCTCTATTTATTCACAATATTAAATTAAATTAAATTAAAATGTGTCTAAATTATTAATCTATGAGGCTGTATTCAACTTAATTTTAGAAGAAATAATGGAGATAGGCAAACTCCCAAGTATTTGTTTACTGTCCTGTTAGATTATCTACCCAACAGACAGAGAGCTTTTTTGATATCTAAAGCCAGTAATATTCTTGGGCTTCTATCCCTACAACAACTTGGCTTAAACAAAAATTATTTCATTATCTATCTAAAAAAAAATGAACTCAAGATAGTATTTCTATCTATCAGAAAAGTTAACCGAATAAGGATTAATTTTTTTTTCTATAAAGTGTTTTAACAAATGCAAAATCAAAGTTTGTCTTATAAAATTGCTATAAGACAAAGGATTTATTCATTAGCTATTAAGACTAAAAAAGCTCTGTGTTATTAATCTTTTATTTGAGAAAAATTAATCCATTTTGAAAGCGAACCACAAGAGCCATAACATCGTTATTGCAAACAGAATAGTACCTAGCGTGTTAGCTAAGCTGCGAAATTCTCCCGAATCAATTAAAGTCATGGGAAGCAGAAATACTGATTTGGTTAATAATTTACTTTAATTTTAAATCAATTATAGCAATCTGTTTAAACTTGCTTACCGCAGCAGCCGAAGCTTGTATCCTGTTAAACATTCGGTTGTGAATTAAGGAATAGAAATAAGGTGTGAGTTGTTAGAATTGTTTACAAAAAATCTAGGGTTTTTATAAAAAAATTGTTGTTTCATAGAATTTTTTAAAATTTATTAATTATGAAATCAATCAATCCTAAAATTAAACTTGTTTTAAAATAAAGAAAATACTAACGACTTAAAATAAACAAATAATTGATTAATAATTAGCTAGCTAAAATAGTACTGTCATTGAAGAAAGAGTAGAAATTTAGCATAATGGCAATATTATTAGAGCAAATTGGTGTAATATCATCTACTATTTTAGGTATTTTTTTATTATTTATCCCTCCTGTAAAAGCAAGTCAAAAAACTACGACTATTTTAGCTCGAGCTACTTCAGAAAAGAGTAGTAGTATAAAGAACTTTAATGCAAATTTTCTAGAGCAAATCGAGCAATATAATCAAGCAAGCTCAATGACTCGAATAAGCAATATTAGTCAATTGCGTGATGTTTTTCCTAATGACTGGACCTATGAAGCACTACGAAGTTTAGTAAATCGTTACGGTTGTATTTCTAGTTATCCAAAACGGGTATCTCACCCTGCCGAGCCAGATTCGGCTGTTGTGTTCTCTCAAACTTATCGCGGCAATCGAACTCTTTCTCGAGCTGAATTTGCAGTAAGTTTAAATGCTTGTTTACAGCAAATTGAAAAATTAATTGCAGCCAAAGAAACAGTAACGCGAGAAGATTTAGACACTCTACTACGGCTGGTACAGGAATTTCAAGAAACAATTAGAGCGCGGTACACAGGATGTTTGGAATTGGGCAGTAACTTTAGCTTTTCTCGATTTGGGTCAAGAGGGCAATTTGGCAGGGATTATCGTGGGGATGGAACCGTGGGTAGCTAGTTCTACTATTGAGACCCTGGGGGATGATGAGGATACTTCACTGCATCTAGAGGCTTTTTATCAGTATCAAGTAACTGAGAATATTTCTCTTACTCCTGGAGTAGTTTGGATTACTGCACCGAATCACAATAATGATAATGACGATTTAGTCATCGGTACTATCCGCACTACTTTTAGTTTTTAGTCGTTTTCACTATTTAACAGCTATGTCAGTTTCTCTAAAGTCAATGCCCAAAACAGTTTTTGTTGGCTCAACCTTTGATAGTTTAGATTCAAGCTAAATCGGAAGATAATAGTTGAATTAAGTGCGATCGCTTTTCAATAGCACAGCCACCAAGAAATTAATTTCCTCACCAAACGCTAAAGTCAGTTAAAACTAACGAAGTCCGAGCAGGCTCCGCCGTCTCACGTCTGCTCGGACTCGAAATTTGGTGAAGCTAACTCATTTCAATGGGTTTGAGCTTTGAGCCGTAACTTTAGTTTACGGCAAACCGAGTAAATCCTAAGATATTTCCCCTTTTTTTGCTAAAAACTCATGCCATTTTCAATACAGTTCTTATGTTTAAACGCCAGCATGACCCAAAGCTAATCCAGTTACTAACATTCCTAAAACTAAGAACGGCTGGGCACTAGCTTGGTACTTTACATCATTTTCCAAAGGATCCCGTAGAAAATACATATCCTGAAAGGTGATTTGAGGAATCACTAACAGCAGCAGAATAGTAGCATAAAGGTTTTCCTTAATACTGATCAGATAACCTGCAATACCTATTTGGAAAATATCGATCGCCAGTACGCAAATCCAAGCTGCAGTAGTAACTCCAAACATCACGGGGAGAGATTTTAAACCCAATTGGCGATCGCCTTCCACGCTCTTGAAGTCATTAACTACAGCAATGCCCAAGCCAGCAAAGCTATAGATTAAAGTCAAAATAACGATTGTCCAATTTAACTCCCCAAACAAAGCATGACCCGCCCACCAGGGTAAGGCAATATAGCTAGAACCGAGGGCGTAGTTACCCAACCAGCCGTTCTGTTTCAATTTGAGCGGCGGCGCGGAGTAGATATAAGCCAAAAATGCTCCTCCTAGAGTCAGACAGAGCATGACGGGAAACTCATGACCGGCCCAGCGATCGAGTAGGTAGGATAAGCCTAGTCCTGCTAGCAGCAAAACCAGAATTTGGGTGACAACCTGAGGAACCGAGATTGCGCCAGAAGGAATCGGACGGTAGGGTTCGTTGATGGCATCGATTTCCCGGTCATAGAAGTCGTTGAGAGTCTGAGTGTAACCTGCCATTAAAGGTCCCGATAACAGCATGCAAGCGGCTGCTATCAAAACGTTTTCTAAAGACCAAGTAAAATTGCCAGAAGAAGCTGCGCCACATACTACCCCCCAAATTAGAGGAATCCAGGTAATCGGCTTCATGAGCTGCAGCCGGATTTTCCAGAGGTTAGTTTCTCCAGAAGTAGCTCCTTTCATTCCCAGCAGTTGACGGGTTTTGCCACTGCGTTTGTCTTTGTTTTCTCTAGTTGAATTACTTTGACTAGAAGTGGAGGAGTCAGACATAATTGCAAATCTTTTTTTTATTTTGAATTCTCAACTCTTATCCTATTTTTACTTCTAAATAGCCATTCTGAAATTTTGCTCCCGTAACCGAACGACCACTCCAAGCAGGAGGAAGAGTAATATTGCGCCTTTGGTCTCCTGCTTCAACGGTAATTTCTGGTCCATATTGAGTAAGTTTGACTTGTTTTTTGTCAAATCCAGGTAAAAACACTCTAATTTTGCGCTCTGCCATATCAAAATTAATCGGTTTAGGTGCTTGGACAACCGTACCGAAATTGGGTAGGGCATCGATTAAGGGTTCCCAATTATTATCCTCAATAGGAGGAAGAGAAGTAATAGTTAGAGGTTCAAACTCGCTATCAACAAAATCTGCCCCTTCTCCCCGATTGAGCAAAACTCCGCCAACAGTCAGATTGATTTGTTGTGCGCTACCCCAGAGATATTTTGCCGTAGCGATCGCGCTTCGATCTGGAGTTGTCACTAAATAGGAAATTACCCTTTGTGGATTGGCTAAAGCCTTCTTTCCTTCTTCCAGAATTTGATTAGCTTTATTAGATGGTTCGGGGGCAAAATTATCTGCCGTCCAAGAAACATTGAGAATGGCACTAGTGACAGGCTGGATAAAAGGAGAAATGGTTCTGACGATGTCTGATTCTTCTAAAACTCCACGAAAGCGACGAATATACCAGCTAAAGATTTCTGGGGTTCCGAACATTCTCAGAGTATTGATATCTCCCGACCCATCATAAACAATGACATCATATTTCTTGCTTTGATCGTATTCCCGAATGGCATTGAGAGCAAGAACTTCATCCATGCCTGGAAGAATGCCTAACTCTTGACCGTATACGTTTTTCAGGGTAGGCGTTCGCAAGTATTCTGCCTCTAATTTTTTAACTTCTTCCCAACCATGTTCTAGTAGAACAGTCGCTCGAAGTTGTACGACCGAAAGATTAGCTCCTATTTCTTGGGGTTTGGATTCGGGAGTGATTCCCAAACGCAGACCAAAATCGGGGCTATGTTCTTGTCCGATAAGAAGGACTCTTTTCCCTTCACTTGCCAACTTTTTAGCAGTAGCGATCGCCACAGTGGTACGACCAGTACCACCTTTACCCAAAAAAGTAATGATCGAGGACATTTTGTTTCCTTATTGCCTGTCGTTTTTTGCCTTACTATTATTATCTTTTACTCTACTGGTTTGATTTCATCTTCAAAAAACCAAGTAGTACTTTTGTCCTCAAACTCGACGATCGCACCAACACCGCTACCATCCGTCATTTTGAAATCTTTGATTACACCCACTCTACCGAGTTTGCCAACTATATCGGGATTTACCCGATCTCTTAAACGATATACCTTAACTTTTTGCCCTATTTCCATTCCTGCTATTATTTCTAATCAAATGAGCCATATCACAGTTTAAAGCAAAATCTGCTCTAGCTGAAACCATATTCGATCTAGTTAGCTTTAAATAAGGTATGTCAGATACGGCAATTAAAGTCGAGAATCTTGGCAAAAATACATCATCGGACATCAGCAGAAAGAAAGTTGTCGTCATGTGGCACTAGGAGATGTAATCGCTAATTTAAAAGAGACTAAAATGCTTATCTAGTCTTATGCACGAAGACTTTTGTTATCTGCCAGAAAATTGATTTGCTGGTGGTTGTTGAGAATGGTGCAAGATGTGAGTGCCCAAAAGGTGCGATTACACGCCCACAATAAATGAAACAAACTCTGGCGAGCGCTATACTGACCCTGGTATTGATGCTTACGAACAACAGTATCGAGATCGGAACTTAAAAAACCTTAAGATAAAAGCTCAAGCTTTTGGCTTAGAACTCATCCTTATTTCAACACCTACCGAATGTGTTTCTTGAGAGTTTAAGCAAACTTTTTTGCCTTTTTACTTTTTACTTTCTTAAGATTGACTATTTTGTCTGCCCAACTCATAGACACCACAAGCAATACAAGCCATCAGTCCCATACTAACTGCCCAACTACGGCCCAAACTCACTTCCACTCCCCAATCGCATAAAAAGCCTACCCCCAAAAAAGGAATAATACTAAACACCGAAGCATAAAAGGCATTTTGAGACTCCCTCGCCAGACGAGTTTTTTCAAATTCTTCAGCGGACATGTAAAGCGATCGCTCGGCAAAATTGAACCAGCGTGTCAATTGCTCGGTAATCCAATCTTTGACAGAAGAGAAACTTAGATATAGAGCTAGTGCCCACAGACAGGCTCCAGCGATCGTTGCCGTATCTAGCTTCAAGTGAAAAGGCAAAATTTCACTTAGCATAGGGGGAGTTATTTAATTAATTACTTAAGAATTTTAACAAAAATCGGCTTTTTAGGCATAATTGCGGTCAGTATTAATACTTAATTTTATCTTGCTGGACGCTTTATAGGGTAGTATATTAGGAATGTTTAGGCTCGATTGATAAGATAACTGCATATTTCTATAAATATTTACTAAATATTACTTAAAGACAATTTAAAAATAGATAATCCCTTCGCTTTAGCTCATGCGACTAGCAAGGATTTAAATAATGGCTCAGATACTGCGGCAACCGAGAATGATTGACTATCTAAGAGTTAAATTCCTTCGCTTTTTCCTTTTAGCAATCGCAACTGTACTAATTTGTTTGGGATTAGCAGCTTTCCAACAAGAACGAATTGAGGCATCAGATGCATCAGAGACGACAATTGCTAGCACTACCTGGCAACATGGTTCTTTTCCCGTAGAAAATTTTCAATCTTATACTTCTCCTTTTGGTTATCGTATCTCTCCTATAGACGGCAAGCGACAGTTTCACAACGGTTTAGATATGGCTGCTCCTTTGGGTAGCTATGTTCGTAATTGGTGGACGGGTAAAGTACTTGAAGTATCGGACGGTACGGTTTGCGGCACGTCCGTTAAGATACAATCAGGAGGCTGGCAGCACGTCTATTGTCATTTAGACGGTCATGTCGAAACAGCAGCTAATGGTCGTTATTTACTCGATCGCAGTGGTGGAATTCAAATTTGGCAAGGACAAGAACTTCCTGTAGGCGCAAGAATTGGTCGCGTCGGCATGACAGGAAGAACGACTGGACCTCATCTTCATTGGACGCTTAGATATAATGGCAGCTATGTAGATCCTGCCCTGGTATTGAAGGAAATGTTTAAGCAGCAAGCTTAGTTACAGCTGGTAAAGAAATTTTAATATGTTAACTCTCTATTTAGACCTTTTCCGGTGTCTTTATAGGTTTTGTTAGTTAGGTCAAGGTAATAATTCCATAACCAACGAGTAGAACCCATAGCTTTAGCTAACGATTCCTTCTGTTCTTTTGGTGGATATAATCTAACCTTGACTGTTTTAAGCATTGATTTCGACCTTATCAAATATTACTTTCATGATAACATACAACTATAATAAATGTCCAACTTAGGCGCGAAGTTCGCTTTCATCCCGTCGCCTAAAGGCAATACGGGAATTCTCGCTCACAAACTTTAAAATTAACCTTATAACTAAAAACGTAAGGCACAAAGAATTTTTTCTTTGAAACCTCACGTTTATTTTAAAACAGTAATGTAAGTTAAGATGACTAAACTCTCCGAGTTGCCACGCCGAACAAAAATAGAACGAGAATAGCTCCGGCGATCGCTACTAGAAAACCTTGCAGGGTAAAACCTGTAAAACCAATTCCTAATAGTGCGCTACCGACAAAACCGCCAACCAACGCTCCGACAATTCCTAAAATCATAGTGCCAAGAATGCCGCCACCTTGGTAGCCAGGATAAATGGCTTTAGCGGTGCAGCAGCACCCGCGAATGCGGGATCGCTCCAGCAATCAGTCCCAATACAATCCAAGCAAGAATATTCATAAAACTATCTCCCTATTTTAAATGTTTGGTTGAAATTTGGTTTGACTTGGAAAACTAAAGCTTAGTTAGATTGTTCTTCGGTTGAGTTTAACTGTCAATTACTAATCGTCAAAACAGAATGAAACAAACTATTTATAAATTGGATGTATATATTTTTTCATTAAACCAAGCAACGGTTTCAAGTTTGTTTTCCAATTCTAGTTATTGCCAAAATTTTCCAATGGTTTTAATTAAAAATTGTTTTTAAGTATTAGTTTCTATGAAACCCTTTTCCTTGTTACTTTTTCAAGTTTTTTCCCCATACATAGTACAAGAGTATTTACTTGACTACACTTAATATTACTAGTGTCATTAAAAGCTAAAGCCAGCAAAGCCAGATGAAAAAAAGATTCGATAATCATAATAACTATCTTTTTAACTCAAATAGCTCCGAGCTAAATATCAAACTCGGTCAATCTCCTGTCTATTTCAGAAGTACACCTAATCGGTTCTTAGGAATTAAAAAAGCAATTTACTTATTGCTGCCGTTAATTGGCATGGGAATGACGTTATTAGGAAGTTGTTCTGCACCGCAGCAGAGAAATTCCACGACAGTTGAGCAGCCTTCTCAACAGAGCGATCGCCTTTTGACGGCAACCCCAGAAGATACTAATTTTGTGGTTGAAGTAGTTGAAAAAGTCGAACCAGCAGTAGTACAAATTACTATAGCTCGCACTATCGAAACCCAGATACCAGAAATTTTTAAAGATCCTTTCTTTCGGCGTTTTTTTGGTGATGCCTTACCCATTCCACCTCAAGAAAGAGAAGTGCGAGGGATTGGCTCTGGCTTTATCATCAATTCTAATGGTCAGATCTTAACCAATGCTCACGTTGTAGACAAAGCAGATCGAGTGACAGTCGTTTTACATGATGGTCGAAGCTTTGAAGGAGAAGTTCTGGGAACAGATTCGGTAACGGATCTTGCTGTTGTCCAGATCCAGGCTGAAAATTTACCCACCGTAGAGTTCGGAGATTCAGACCAGGTGCGTTCGGGACAGTGGGCGATCGCCATTGGTAGTCCTTTAGGTTTGCAACAAACCGTAACGGTTGGTGTAGTTAGTGGACTCGACCGCTCCAGCAATTTAATTGGCGTTTCGGATAAACGCATTGATTTTATTCAAACGGATGCTGCCATCAATCCAGGAAATTCTGGAGGACCACTGCTGAATGCGCGGGGTCAGGTAATCGGTGTAAATACAGCGATCGTTGAGGGTGCCGAAGGACTCGGCTTTGCCATCCCTATTAACACCGCTCGGGAAATCGCCCAACAACTCATTACCCAAGGTAATGTCGAGCATCCTTATGTGGGAATTCAAATGATAACTCTAACCCCAGAAATTAGACAGCAAATTAACCAAAATCCCGATATTCGTACTCGCATTGAGGCAGATCAAGGTGTTTTGATCGCTCGCGTTCTTTCTGATTCTCCAGCGGCTCAAGCTGGACTCAGACCTGGAGATGTCATACAACAGATCGACGAGCAGGCGATCGCCAATGCTGAAGAAGTTCAGCAGCTAGTTGAACAAGCGGGAGTCGGCGGACAATTACAAGTCCAGGTACAACGGCAGGGACAGACTCTATCGTTCACACTACAGCCGGAACCACTTCCCGTTCGAGACGAGTAAACGAATACAGCAGGAGTCAGTAGTCAATGGATAATTGATAATGGAATAATTAATAATTATCAATTCTCAATTATCAATTTTCTGATTCGCTTTGGTATCTCGAACCGCAGCCCAAAATAATAATCCGGTTAGGGGAATACTACCAGCGAGAATGATTCCAGTAGTGAGATTGCCTAAATCTGGCTCCCCAGAAGACAATTCAAATACAGAACCGACTCCCGCGATCGCCGTAATACAACAAAAAGCTAGTAATATACCACTTTTTAACGTGATTGATGTCACTGTAATTCCTCTCCCGGTTTGTTTTATATTTTGTTCTCGAATAGAGGTGGCAACCGAGTAAATCATTTTATATGAACACACAAACGCGCGTCCTTAGAAAACAATCTGTTGCCAACATCGCTAGATCTAATTCTATTTGATAGCTTGAACCGCGTTGAGAGAAAAGCCTTTCTTTTTCAGTTCTTCAGTTAGGGCTATTTTGTTTTCAACGCGATCGACAAACATCACGCCATTGAGGTGATCCATTTCGTGTTGAATAGCACGAGCTAATAAACCAGAAGCTGGTAGTTTATGGGGCCGACCATTTTCGTCTTTGAAGGAAACTTCTATACCTTCTGGGCGAGTTACTTCCATATATACCCCAGGAACGCTCAGACAACCTTCTTCAGCATTACACAACTGACTGCTGTAGCGAATAATTTTGGGATTGATCAAGACCAATGGTGGATTAGCTGGATTGTCTGGTTCGCAATCAATAACAATTAATTGCTTGTTGATACCTACTTGGGGTGCTGCCAAACCGATGCCGTCAGAACTATACATAGTTTGCAGCATTTGTTTGACCAGCTTTCTAATCTGTTCGTCTACCTTGGCAATACGTTTAGCTGGCTGACGGAGAACGCGATCGCCTAAGTAGTGAATTTCTAAAGGTGGTTTTGCTAATTTTTTCTTTTCTACAGCGACTACAGAAGTCATAAATTTAGCGAAAGTCAATCTATTTTACATTACTTCTTTTTTTCATCATACCAACTATTCATAGAGGTAAAGAAGAGTAAGGGAACGTTAAACTCTCCAATAGTAGTGTTTGTCTTAGATGCTACTGCAGTTCTAGGTAGAAAATTAAAACTAACTCTTAAGTATTTGCGATCGTGACTAACCTACTAAATTTAGAATCCACAACCAAACCATACAATCCTCAAGAATGGCAACGGGGATATGAATCTCAGCCCAATGAATATGCTTATGAGATTGACGAAATTGAAGGAGAAATCCCCCGACAGTTAAAAGGCACCCTCTTTCGCAATGGTCCCGGTTTGTTAGATATTGGCGGTACGCCGATCGCTCATCCGTTTGACGGAGATGGCATGGTAAATGCTTTTTATTTTAAAGATGGACGAGCTTATTTTCGCAATCGTTTTGTCCGTACGGAGGGTTATGTCCGAGAACGGCAAGCAGGGGAAATCCTTTATCGTGGTGTGTTCGGAACACAAAAACCAGGTGGTTGGCTTAATAATGCCTTCGATCTGCGCCGCAAAAATATTGCCAATACCAATGTCATTTATTGGGGCGATAAACTAGTCGCTTTGTGGGAAGCTGCCGAACCCCATCGTCTAGACCCTTATACGTTAGAAACTTTGGGTATAGATTACTTAGATGGTATTCTCCAACCTGGAGATGGTTTTGCTGCTCATCCTTGGATCGATCCTAGTTGTGAACTAGACAACGGCGCACCTTGTTTGGTCAATTTCTCAATTGAACCGGGACTTTCCAGTAAAATTACCATTTATGAAATCGCCCCCAATGGTAAATTATTACGCCGTTATGCTCATAGCGTTCCTGGATTTTGCTTCATTCACGATTTTGCCATAACTCCTAATTACTGCATTTTCTTTCAAAATCCAGTTGCCTTTAATCCAATTCCTTATGTATTGGGCTTTCGAGGTGCGGGCGAGTGCATTCAGTTTCAAAGCGATCGCCCGACGCAAGTTATTTTAATTCCCCGTAATCCTCCTCACAAAGAAGTGAAAGTGTTATCGGTTCAATCTGGCTTTGTTTTCCATCATGCTAATGCTTTTGAGCGAGAGGGAAAAGTTATTATCGATTCCGTTGCTTACGCCTCTTTACCTCAAGTACAACCGGACTCTAACTATAAAGAAGTAGATTTTGAGGCTCTCGATCCGGGACAGTTGTGGCGATTTACTCTTAACCTATCCGATAATACGGTAGAAAACAAACTGTTGGAAAGTCGTTGCTGTGAGTTTCCTTATGTTAATCCGGCTAAAGTAAGCAAAGAATACCGTTACTTATTTTTAGGTGCCGCTCACAACTCTACGGGTAACGCCCCCTTACAGGGGATGCTAAAGCTAGACTTGCAAACGGGAAAACGTCAATTTTATTCTTTTGCCCCCAAAGGCTATGTCAGCGAACCTATTTTTGTACCCAAACCAAATGCTAACGCTGAAGACGAGGGTTGGTTACTGACCCTAGTTTACAATGCAGCTCATCACCGTTCCGATTTAGCTATTTTAGACGGAGAAGATCTAGAAAAAGGACCGCTTGCCTGCTTGCATCTCAAGCATCATATTCCCTACGGTTTACACGGTAGTTGGAGCGATCGCTATTTTGGCGAACAACTGTAAAAACTTTGTACGGGCAAATAACCTTTGTAGGGACGTTCCATGGAACGTCCCTACTGGACGAGGTTCATTTATGGCGATCGCCGTGAGTCGGACAGGGGGGCGCAGAAATCGAGCGATCGAGCCAGCCGACGGCTTGCTGGAGGCGAACTAGAGCTTCTTGAGGTTCGTCTTTGAGGAGAAAAACTAGAGCAGAGGCAACTTGCTGTTTTGCCTGTGCTTGACGATTAGCTTTAAGACGATGCCAGTCATTGGGAGCGATCGCCAAACGTTCCGCTAAAGCTTGAGCTAACTCTACCGCGCTCGCTTCTTTAGGTAGGTCTTTATTCGACAACTGAGTTGCGTCAGACATAGGTTAATATCGAAGAGATTTTTTGCTTTGATTATATTTTAAAATGTCTGTCGAACATTCCCATCCCCTAGAAGATGATGAGCGCGAATTAGAACAAACCCTAGCTGAGGTGGAGCGATCGCTATCTGCTCTTAACGAGCGTTATGCTCAAGTCAAACGCGATCGACACAAACGCGCCGAACTTCTAGAACGCCAGCAACAATTAGAACAATTGCAGCAGGATAATCCTACCAAGGAACCCATCAAAACTGAGTTGCGACACATTCAACAAGAACTAGAACAGTTAGAAGAAAATTTAGAAAGCCGTTTGTTTAGTTTTAGTTTCAGTCCTTTTTGGCAAGCAATCCGATTTGGCGGACTGGGAATAGTCATTGGTTGGCTACTCAAGTCTTGTGCGGGATGATAAATTTAGGGGACATAAATATAGGACTTACGTAGTTTGCCGTCAACTAAAGTTCCGGCTCAAAGCTCAAACCCATTGAAATGGGTTAGCTTAACCAAATTTTGAGTCCAAGTTACTCCGCCGTCTCACGGTGCGGAATGCGTTCGACTTGCACCACCAAAGGTGCGCGGAGCGATCCGGAATTCGATTCGAGCCAAGTCGGCAGCTTAGCCTGCTCGGACTTTGTCAGTTTCAACTGACTTTAGCTGTAAGCCAGAAAATCAATTTTCTGGTAGCTGCGCTTTTTAAATAAAAGATTATAAAATATTGCTGTTATTCGCGTAAAGTTACTAACAATAGTTGTGTCTGCCAAATCTACTCGTTTATTAATCGCTGCTAGTGGTACTGGAGGTCATTTATTTCCTGCCCTAGCTGTAGCCGAACAACTGCCAGATTATCAAATTGAGTGGTTGGGCGTACCCAATCGTCTGGAAAAAACCTTAGTAGGCGATCGCTATCTTCTACACACTATTCCAATTGAAGGATTTCAACAACGTTTTGGTTTAAAGTCTATAAAAATTACTCTCCGTTTCATTTCCTCGGTATTTCAAGTACAAAAACTGCTCCGCGCTCGCCAAATTGATGCAGTTTTCACCACGGGCGGTTATATTGCTGCTCCTGCTATCCTAGCTGCTCGCCTACAGAAAACACCTGCCGTTCTCCACGAAGCCAATTTTCTTCCAGGTAAAGTTACTCGTTTTTTGAGTCGTTGGTGCGATACTGTTGCTCTCGGGTTTGAGGGAACGGTGCAATATCTTCCTCACATCTGCACTACTTACGTTAGTATTCCCGTTCGTTCCCAGTTTCTGAGTAGTCAAGGTTTAGATTTGTCCATTCCTCCAGAAGCACCTTTAATTGTCGTGATGGGTGGTTCTCAGGGAGCAGTCGCCGTCAATCGATTAGTGCGAGAAGCTGCCCCCGCTTGGTTTGAGGAAGGTGCGATCGTCGTACATTTGACTGGCGAAAGAGATCCTGATGTAGCTAGTTTAAAACATCCCCAGTATATCTGCATGCCTTTCTATGACAATATGGCAGGACTATTGCAAAGAGCTAATTTAGCTATTAGCCGTGCTGGTGCGGGAACCCTGACAGAGTTGGCGATAACTAAGACTCCGGCTATTTTAATCCCCTATCCCCATGCGGCAGAAAACCATCAAGCCTATAATGCCAAAGTATTTGCCGATGCTGGTGCGGCGATAGTTTACCGTCAGGCAGAACTAACAGCTAAAGTCTTAAAAGAAAGGGTGTTAGATTTATTACGAGCACCTTCCCAACTGCAACAAATGGCAGAACAAGCTGCTACCCTAGCAATGACTGATAGTGCGGAACGTTTAGCCAACCTAGTCCGCAGCTTTAACTAACAATTGTAGAGACGGAGTTTAGATAGAATCTGAAAGGCAAGTTTTTCCCGAATTTTGAAATCCAAAATAGTTCCCTTCTGCAAGTTTATTCCCACTCAATTACCTTTCTAATTACATTTTCCCTTCCGCGATCGGCAGCGGTAAACAAAAACACATAAAAAGAAAAGTTTTGCTTCTCTCAAATGCCAGGCTTAACTCAAGTTCAAAAAAATAACATCGCCCTGATATAGATTCGTTTGTAGCAAAGATTTAGCACTTTGATATAAGTTTAGTTGTATGTAGTGTAGGTTAGGCAAATAAAGCGTAACCCAACATGTTGGAAGTTAACAGATAAGTTTAACAATGACCCTAACTCCTTCGACAATGTTGTCCTTAGGTACAAAAGCACCAGATTTTGCGTTACCCGATGTCGTCTCTGGTAATACTATTTCTTTAAAAACTTTTGCCCGCAAAAAAGCATTGCTCGTGATGTTTATCTGTCGGCATTGTCCTTTCGTAAAACACGTTCAGCAACAATTAGCCCAAATTGGGCAAGATTATGCCGACCAACCTCTGGGAATTGTCGCAATTAGTGCTAACGATGTTGCCAACTATCCCGATGACTCTCCAGATAACCTTAAAACCATGGCAAAGGAACTAGGGTTTAATTTCCCCCTCTGCTACGATGAGAGTCAGGAGACAGCAAAAGCTTATACTGCTGCTTGTACTCCAGATTTTTTTCTATTTGACGAGAATAGGCAGTTAGTATATCGAGGTCAGTTAGATGAGAGTCGTCCCAGTAACGAAATACCAGTAACAGGAAAAGATCTGCGTTCTGCTATCGATGCAGTATTAGCAGGTAAAGAAATTAATTCCGACCAAAAGCCCAGTATCGGCTGTAACATTAAATGGAAATCGGGCAACGAGCCAGAATATTATAAAAATACCAATTCTTAAAAGTAACAAGAGACTTCGTAGATATTTAGAGGTCAGAAGTCAGGGGTCAATGGATAATGGATAATTATTAATTATCCATTATTTTGAGCTACTGTTTCTTTGTGGTGTAGTTTCACTTAAAATAAGCTTTCATAACTTCAAGTACCATTGGTGCAGCTACCGAACTACCGCCACCGCCAGAGTGTTCGGCAAAGGCAACCACAACAATTTCTGGCTTATCGAAAGGAGCAAAAGCCCCGAACCAAGCATGAGATTCACCGGGGGGAGCTTCTGCTGTGCCACTTTTACCTGCTATAGGAGGCAATTCTGGCACGTTTAATCTTCCTCCCGTTCCTCCAGCTACTACTGCTCTCAATCCTTTTCTGAGGGTATCGATTGTTTCTGGTTTGAGATTCAAATTAACTCGTTCTTGTTGCTTTTGTTCGTTATCTATTTGCAGGAGATGAGGTTTGACTTGATATCCTCCATTGGCTGTCGCTGCAAACATTACTGCTACCTGTAGAGGAGTTGCCAAAGTAAATCCCTGACCGATAGACATGTTGACTGTATCGCCTACCGTCCAACCCCAATCATTAAAATTTTCCCGTTTCCAAGCATCATCAGCAATTAAACCAGAAGTTTCTCCTGTTAGTTCTATCCCTGTTTTTTTACCAAAACCATAAAGCCTCGCCCATTTAATTAGATTTTCGCCACCAACACCGCGACCGATTTGACCGTGAAACGTATTGCTACTCCAAGCTAATGCACTCACATAGCCCATGGAACCAAAACCAGCTCGGTTCCACTCCCTAAATAGTGTTCCTCCTACATTAAGGGCAGCAGAAGTGCCTAAAATGGTATTGGGAGGATATTGCCCCGATTCCATTCCTGCTGTAGCTGTAACGACTTTGAAAGTAGAGGCAGGAGGAAAACCCCTGAGAGCCAAGTTTAAAAAAGGATTACCTCGTGCTTGCAATTGTTTCCAGATTTCAGGAGTAATACGGGAAGAAAAGATATTGGGATCGAAGCTAGGATAACTAGCTATGGCTAAAACTTCACCATTATTGGGATCGAGTGCAACAATTGCTCCCCTTTGTTGATCTAAGGCTGCTTCTGCTGCCTTTTGTACTTCCATATCTAGAGTTAAGGTCAGGTTTTTTCCTGCTTTGGCTGGTTCTTCTCCCAAAAATCTCAAGACTTTTCCAGAACCGTCTACTTCTAGTTTTAAGCCACCCCATTCTCCCCGTAATTGTTGCTCGAGGGTAGCTTCTACTCCCATCTTGCCGATGAGATCTCCTAGGCGATAGCCATCCTTTTTCTTTCGCTCTAATTCTTCTCGATCCAGTTCCCCAGTATAACCGAGGACGTGAGCTGCTAATTTACCATGGGGGTAATGGCGTATTTTGCTTACGTCCACTTCTACCCACTTTAGTTCGTGACGATATTCTTCAATCGCAGTAATCTGAGCTGGAGTTAGACTGGGCACGATGGGAATTAGACTAGAGTAATTGTAGCCGGCCTGTTCTACTCGCTTTTGAATCTCTTCTGCTGGCATTTCTAAAATAGCAGCTAAAAGACGACGAATTTCCTCCCAATCAGCTTCTTTTTGCGCTCTGGGCCATACGTACGCCGAATAAGATAGGCGAGTAGTAGCTAAAACCTTACCTTGGCGATCGAATAGATTACCTCTGACTGGCGGTTTGGGTACGATGCGAATTCGGTTGCTTTCTGCTTTAGTACGATTTGCTTTTCCCTGTTCTAGCTGTAGATATGCTAAACGCCATCCAATACCCCCAAATAAAAGTAAACTGATAACCAGCATAATGAGTACGTACTGAAATTGCTTTCCTACAGTACGAACATTCTCTTTACTGCTAGCTTTGGAGAAAGAACCAACGGTAATCATTTGAATTAACAATTAAAAATTTTAAAAGCAAAAAGAGATTGGTCTATAAGACAATTCATCCGCCTCGATCGTTATTCCCTCCTCGTTATCTAAAACAATTGAACATTTTTTTCCTTGCCAAGAAAGAAGCTTGCCTATTGTGAAAATCGGTGAGGTTAAACAATTTTACTTAATATTTTTTCAAATTATCGTTTTTCTTCATATATTTAAGGATAAAAAGATCTAATAACTAAAATTGAGTTGAGCCAGAGTTCGGTCAACACTCCTGAATAAGTAAGAACAAGTTCTATCCCAAAAACTCAATAATATAGGTTTCGAGATAGTTATACCAACCAAAGTAATCAAAAAAAATATACAAACAAAAATAATAGTTTTTCAAATATACCACAGGCAAACTATTACTCAATTTTACCGAAATAACTAGTTTGAAAAAATTAATATTCCAGGCAATTACTTAGAAGTTTTCCGATAATAAATAATAAATTTACTAAATTTTAAAATTAATACCTACGAAAAATAATAACAAAAAAATAGTGACTTTACCAGAATTTATAGGAGTTTAAATATTGAGCGATCGCTACTTAGCTTGTTTACTAGTATTCTTAGTCGACTTAATGATTTTTCAGATTGAGCTAGTGATAGTACCTATTTGTCTTAGTAAAAGAAAATTTTTTCTCTAGCTATATCTTACGGTATTGTTTGACTTAATCTATATATACTGCGTAGGTATGTCGATTATTTATGTTTAGGGACAGCTTAGATTTTTTCTATCTTATTCGGGCTATTTCAAATAACTAATTAAGCAAAAAAAATCTAATATCTTTTTTTATAATTGATTGTAATATTTAAGGATAATATTTCCTGCTTCATCCAAATTATTACCAAAAGTAATAATGCCTTCTTCATGACCACTCATAATAATAATTTTTTGTTCTTTGACTAGATTTTCTTGGCATAATCTAATAATTTCTTTTGCCATTTCTGGCGTACCGTAAGCACAATTTTTTTTGCTTGTACCTACTCGGTTAATTAATTGTTGCCAAAGTTGGCGATGATGAACGTGAATAACAGCATTAACTTGTGGATTGGCTACATATACAGCAGCATGAGTCAATGCTTCAGAGGATGCTTTAATCAAACCCACACAAGTAACCGAATTTTTTTCCCAGTCAAAATCAATAACTTTTGTGTAATGTTTTTCGATTAAATGAGCAATACCGCCTGTGGTCGTACCAGAAATAATAAAATGAGCTGGTTGAGTGTGCTGAGTGCTAGAAATTTCTGCGGGAAGCGAAATGTTTTCACCATCGCGAATGCTAATATTATCGAAACCAATTCCATTGTCATACTGACCAATTAAATTTAATTGATATAACTTCTCTCTCCATCGATTTAATTCTTTAATTTCATCTCTGGAAATTGAAGATGCCTCAATCCAGTTACATTGATATTTGATATAACCTTCATCTAAATTTTTATCCCAGTGCATTTTGGTACAACGCGCTCGCGTCTATCCGAACAATATTAAATTATAATATTTTTGTGTATATATATTTCGAATTATAAATTGCTTGGGTCACGACCAAAAATTAAAATGGCATAAAAAAAACCGAGTCTTAGCTCGGCAAATAGCATTAGAAAATGTAGATTACATTTCTTGACTGTTTAAATTTTCTTGTAGCAATTAAATAAGTAATCCTACAAAAATACTAAGTCTAGATGCTAATTAGTTCTATCAGTTACAATCTCTGAATACAATTCAATTTAAAATGAGTTTTTAAACCTCCTCGCATCAATTATAATCTAGGTTGGTTTATGCTCATCTATTTAAAGTTATCTGAAAAATAGTCAAAGGATGAGGATAAATTTAATTGAATTGCCGAAGATTTTTTGAAGTATTCTTTTCTATAGTGTGGGCTATTTCGATCATTTTGAGTAGCAGTTTCTCGAGTTGTTCTGGATTAACGTTGTGCAGTTGCTCTGATAAGGATTTTAGCTGCAATGATTGTTCGGCATTTAATTGTCTGGTTTCCATAATTGCTTCCATCTAATGAAGTGAACAACTCAGCACGTACTCCTAAAATATTTAATTAAGTTAGGAGAGACTAGAAATATAGGTTGAACCCAGAGTTGCTGTCTTATCTTTAATTTAGAGAATTTGAGTAAGAATACATCCAGGTTATTACTTAAATGTTTTGACTGGTATTTTTGTTCTTAGTCACTTATACGCAATGAAAAATGCGCAGGTTGTTCTCGCGAAGAACTTTAAAATATGTAGATTAGCTCAATTTTTTCCTCTACTATATTTTGAGCCAGACTGATACTACAAAGAAAAAAGTAGGAGTTATTTTTTGGTTATGTCAGAGAAATATAATTTTTGCGCCGCGATCTCGAAGAGATCTGCTCGTCTTCGACGACAGACTGTGAATGTGCCTCAGCTTGGCCGAGAGCGCACGTTACAAGTTAGTAAAAGAAAATTTTGAAAAGTTGGAGCTTTTGTTGGTAGCTTGGGAGTTTGAGGAGAGAAGGCAGATTGGATTTGTGCCAGTCCTTTTAGAGCGAATTTTTGCAACCAGGCAGTACGGTTTTCTTTGGTAAAAGAAGGATCGCGGGAGAGAACTTTAACCTGATAGCGATCGCTAACCAAAATCCCTGTCGCGGTGGTTCCCTGTTCGACCGCTGGATAGCCAGCAATATTTAGGGAACTGTAGTATTTTGATTAAAAAAATTCGCTCTAATTAAACCTTTTAAAGCTGGTCTTCCTTTTAATCAATAAAAATGTAGCTCGAATGTAAACCTTATTTTTATACAATTTCTCTACATTCACTTGTGTGGCTATCTCTAGTTACACGAGTTTTTTAATTGCTCAATAAATATTGGAAATGAGGATCTGACAAGGCATAAATTTTACTACTTTTAGTTTAATAAAAAAAGCAATAAAGCTCAACTTTTTATATTAAAAAACAACTAAAAATTATAAAAAAAGTTCGCACCAGACATTATTTTTATAAATACTTTTGTTGTTATGTATCGCAACGATCTTGACAAGGTTTTAAAAAAAATATAATAAGTAACTAGTGACTATTAAGAGCAAGCTATTTTTATTTATTAAAATTCAATATTCATAGCCCAGCAGTAGGTTGACTCTAGGATGCTTTGACAAAATTTCCTAAAAAAATAAGGACTTTATAAAAGATGTCTTGCAAACGAGAAAGACTTTATGGAACGTTAGCAGTTATGCTAGCTTTGACCGCTGCTTCTCCTCCTTTAATCGTCTCGGTTATTGCTCGTCCTGCGTTTGCTCAATCGTCTAGTGCCAGTACTTCCTTTCCCTTTCCACAAGCCGTTCCTAGTGGTACACAAGTGCGGATCGACGGCTCCACTAGCATGGCAAAGCTTAATGAAGCTCTAGCACAGCGTTTCAAGTCTCAGTTTCCCGGTACAGATGTTAAGCTTGCATACGAGGGAACTGATGCGGCTCTGAAAGCCTTGCTGAATGAAAAGATTGACGTTGCTGCTATTGGCCGTCCTCTAACAGATGCAGAAAAAGCGCAAGGGCTGGTTGCGACTCCTATGATTCGTGACAAATATATAGCTTTGATAGTTGCAGCGGAGAACCAGTTCAACGAAAGTCTAACTATCGACCAATTTGCCAAGATTTTCCGCGGTGAAATAACTGACTGGTCGGAAGTTGGTGGCTCTCCCGGAGCAATTCGCGCGCTCGAGCGACCGGAAACCAGTGACACCCGTAGAGCATTTCAAAACTATTCCGTTTTCCAGAATGCTCCGCTTGAAACTGGTACGAATGCAGTTCAACTCTTAGAAGATGCCACCGAAGCAGTAATTGAGGAACTAGGAACTGACGGTATTAGTTATGCGATCGCCAATCAGGCAATCGACAACCCCGACGTGCGAGTTGTCTCGATGCATGGTGTTCCTGCTACCAACCCCGGTTACCCTTTTTCCCAACCGTTGCTCTACGTTTATAAAGGCTCCAATCCCAGCCCTGTGGCACGAGCATTTCTTGGTTATGCCAAAGCTCCTGAAAATCAACAGACCATTGAACAAGCTGTAGCTGCAGGTGAGATTGCTGCTGCAACACTTCCGGAAGCGGCATCTCCGGGAGCGACTACAACTTCTCCAGAAACATTTGTTTCAGATACACCTAAAAGAACTGCGACTCAATCGCAGCAAGGATTTCCTTGGTGGTCTTGGTTATTGCTCATTCCGATACTTAGTGGATTGCTCTGGTGGTTGCTAAAGGGTCGGGGTTCGCCAGTGGGGACGGCAGTTATTCCTGCGGCAGCAACGATTGCAACTCGTGACAGTCGTATTATTCTTACACCACGCAATTGTAGAGATGCATATGCCTACTGGGAAATTCCCAATGAAGTGAAAGAAAACTTACGCAAGCATGGTAGACGACAACTGAAGCTGCGTCTTTACGATGTAACTGATATTGAGATAGATTCTCAAACACCTCACAGCGTCAAAGAATTTGATTGTGATAAACGAGAGCAGGACTTACATCTTCCCATTGCTGTGGACGAGCGCGATTACATTGTAGAAGTCGGTCATGTGTCAGAAAATGGTCGCTGGATAAAAATTGCTCGTTCGGATCGGGTTCGAGTTCCGGCTTGTCAACCAACTGACAATATAATACCAACAGTAGGGGCAGCAGCAGGAGCCGCTGCTCATTCATTAGCGACTGGTCGACGCGCTGCAGTTGAAGAAGATCCAAGTCGTGTTATTTTAGTGCCTCGTAATGCTAACGACATGTATGCCTACTGGGAAATTCCCGAAGAGCGAAAAGCCCGACTAAGAGAAGAGGGCGGACGCCAGATGGCACTGCGGGTTTACGATGCAACTGGGGTTGACCTAGACCGAGAGCCTGCTCATAGCATGCAGCAGTATGAATGCGACGAACAGACACGGGATCTCCACGTTCCCCTTCCTGAAGGCAATCGCGATCATGTAGCTGAATTGGGCTACATTACTGCTGACGAGGGTTGGTTGAAGTTAGCAAGATCTGCTCCGATAAGAGTTCCGTCAACACCTGATTCAAATATAAAAATACCTAAAACTGCCGAACCTTCCAACCCAAACGAAGATGTTGGTAAGACAGCATCCAGTTGGGTGGAAGATGCTACGAAAACAGCGTCTATTTTACCAGGAAAGGTTGCTACAGTAGTCGAAACAGTAGTTACAGAAGGTGCAGTCACCCATTCCTTTCTGGACAAAGATCGCTCTAGGGATAGCGAACATACTGCTCCTGCTAGCACTCATCCTATTATGGAGCGCGATTGCCGTATTATTCTCGTGCCGCGCAATTCTCAGAATGCTTATGCCTATTGGGAAGTCTCGGATGTCTACAAAGTAGGCTTGCGAAATCAAGGGGGACAAAAGTTAATGCTGCGAATTCACGATGTAACCAATCTAGACATCGACTATCAATCGCCTCATAATACCCAAGAGTATGAGTGCAATGAAAAAGAACAGGACAAACACGTCTCTATTCCCGCGAGCGGTCGCGACTACATTGCAGAATTAGGCTATTACACCGATTTCGGTAGCTGGCTTAGGATTATTCGCTCCTTCCACGTTCATGTCCCTTCCGATAGTGCATCATTTTGACCCACTCCCCGCAATAAATTGACGGGGATTCGGGGTTCAGACAGAGATTGCAGTGTAACACTAGAGCGAGTATTTGACACTCGCGCGTTAAATCAAAGATTTTAACGCACGATTCTTGCTTCACAACCTCTTAACTAGACACAGCTCTAAAACTATGCCCCCGTCAGACCGATTCCACAAGCATTTTCTGTTAGAGTCCACGATCTGCCCTACCGCCGACTTTATTGCAATTAATGTTAACCAATTAATATGCTCCCCCAGACTCGCAATAAACTTTTACGCTCCCAGCGAGTTATCTGAGACTTCTGGTTACAACCCGTGTTTATTTCGTTTTCTAGGTTCGCTTGTTCGTGAGGCTCGGGATCCTTACTACCGAACAAGAGTATTATACATCGCTTTATCTGTTTGCATTATTACCATTTAGCATTAAGTGAGAACATCAACAATGGGACTATTTTTTGAAATTCTGAGCGCAATCAACAATCCAGATCGGCAAGCAAGTGTTTCTCAGCTTGAATCTGTTACAAACTCAATTCAGCAGTTAGCCGCTAGTCATGGGATTGAGCCATCCCAGATGCAAAATATCATGTCGGTGCTTGGCAATGTGTTACGACCGACATTACGACAACAGCGCTCGACAATGGGTGGCAATCAGTTAGAGAATTTAATCGGTCAAGCCATGGGTTCGGGTGGGATTTCATCGAGGTTACAATCCTTACTATCTTCTCAATCGCTGCAGCAAATCAGTCAGACAGTTTCTCAGAGAACGGGGCTAAGTCCCGATATAATTCAGGCAATGTTACCAACTTTGATTCCATCTGTTATGGAGCTGCTAAAGATGGGCGCGCCCAAACCCGGTACTGAAGGCTCAAATCCTCTTCTAAATACTTTTTTAGATAGCGATCGCGATGGGGACACAGATCTTGGGAATGTTATGAAATTTGCTAATCGTTTTCTCAATCCGAGCTTATAAAGATCGGTATTTTTGAAAGAGGCTTGTTAATAGACAACAAGCCTCTGTCCATATCAAATCGCTAAATGTTTGCTACAAATAAAAAACGGCGAAGGTTGGTTCGCCTCTGCAAAAGGTTGTCCCATTCTTTTTCAAATTGGTATTATTTTTTTGGCGCTACACAATTAGAAAATACTTGGATCTATTGTTTGTCTGGATTCGATTGTAAGAACGTTTTTACTTTCTCTTTAACCGCCTGTTCCATTTTAGCTGCGGCTGCTCCTGCTTTCTCGGCTTTTGCTTCAAAGTCTGCTCGTTTTTGTTCGACTGGATCGGGTTCTCCAGCTTCTGTTTTTGCTCTAGTAGTATCATACCAATTCTTGGCATTTTCTAGGCGTTGCTTCACCTCTGCATAGCGATCGCCATAACGATTTGCCAGAGTTGCATCAATCTTTGCCAATTGCTCTTTTAATTTGACGTATTGCTCTTGTAGTTGAGCAAAATGTTTTTCCTTAAAAGCGGCAACGACTGCCTCAATCAGTTCTTTTAGGTTGGGAGAAGATTCTTTTTCTGTCTCTTCTATGGCAACTAAAGCTGAATCGACTTCTGATTCTAAAGTTTCCTGTTGTCGATCTATTTGAGCTTGTAATCGCTCGATCTCAGACTGAGTTTGGGCAATCTTTTCGTAAGTAGAACTGCTAACCCCTTCAATTGCTCCTTCAATAGAAGCATTGACTTCTTCTTGAGCTCGTGTACGATCTTTTTCTTTCAGGTTGTCGATGACAGCTGAAACAGCATCTCTGACAATCTGACGAATTTCTCCAGAGCCTTCTTTAAATTCGATCATTGCTTCGGATACAGCCGTTTGCACGATTTCTCGAATTCTTTCTGCTCTTAATTTCCCTTGTTCTTTGACTTGTTGAAGGTCAGTCGTAATTCGCTCTTTAACAGAATTAGACATGGGTTACTCCTTAGTGTATTTGATAGTCATTTTTTAAAATTACTTAACTGACTGAAACAGCATTTACATCTATGACAGTCTCCGTTGAACTTTGATTAGAATCAGAAACAGATTCTTTTTGTTTTTGAGCTTTGAACTGTGTAAGTAGTAGTTGAGATAGTTCTGTTACCAACAAAGTCACAACTACACCATCGTCAATCCATCCCAAAACAGGAAAAACATCCGGTGAAATATCGATAGGACCTAGCAAATACAGTAGTGTTCCCAAAATAATCCACCAACGATGCTTGGGATGACGAATCAGGTTGCGATACCAGGTATGAAACCAATTGGAAAAGATGCGAACCGGGAATTTTGCTTTCATAATTTTGTTTACACGTCACGTCGATCGCTGTTAAGACGATCGTGACAAATTCACCAATAAATGCCCGGTGTGGATAGCACATCTTTTTGTCGTAAAAATCCCACTTTTAAGAACAGTATGGGATAAAAATGGTTAGCCGATTACTTTCTCCATTTTAAATCGTTCAAACTCCACGCCGTGGCGAACTGCCAATTCCCTTTCTACTATACAAAAACCCATTTTTAGGAATAAATGCTTTGAGATCCGACTTGCCTCTGTATGTAGTCGTTTAATACCTTGCTCGCGAGCATATGCTTCTAATCGTTGGTAAATTGCCGTGCCATAGCCGAGCCTGGCAAAATTACTGGCTGTATACAGATACGCAAGGCGATCGGGTGGATTTAACTGTCCAAAAGCCACCGCTCGCGAATTTTCTACGGCAACAAGGGTTAAACCGCAACCGAGCAATTGTCTAAATTCTTCGATGTCTTCTGGATATAAAGACCAGACAGCTATTTGCTGGGCATCATAGGCACTAGCACCTATTCCAGTCACGGCATCTCGATAAATAGCTGCGAGGATTTCCGCATCCGACACTTGATATGGTCGAAGCAACATTTTTTAATGTTTAATTCTTTACTATTTTTTTGGCAAAAATAATTATTCGCCACAACATTTATCGATACCGAGACTACCGAGAATGAGGTCGCTAACCGCATTGGCGATCGCAAACTCACTGTAGAAACTACGACTAAAATCAAACGCCTGCATTTCTGTAACAATCGCAATTACTAAAGAACCGAGATCGTTTTCTCCTTCTAGACGTTGACGAATAAAAATCTGGGCAGCTCTTTCGGCAATTATCTGGTTAATTGTCTCGGGAAGAAATTCTTCATCTAGCCAAGTATGTAAGGATTTTTTGAGCCATTCTCGTTCCTTTTGGGGGTTTTCCAACGGTGGCAGAGTAATGGGAGGAATAGGTTTGGGTTCTGATGTCATTTGTTTATCTGCTACTTGTAATTTTTTACGGGCATTTCCCCTACATATACAATAGCGATCGCAAAATGGTAAATCTTTATTTATCTTGGTGACCGAATGGGGCTTTAGCCCGGGCGGAGTGTCACTCTTCTAACTTAACTAGATTCCCCGCGGTATCGGTGCGATAAACCCACTCTTCCTTGCCATCAGTTACCACTACTTCCCAACCAGGAGTAACTACTTGAGCACAGAATTGGTCGGGTTCGGACAATCCCAAACAGCTATCCGACCAAGTACGTTCCTCAGCTTCGGTAATGCGGAGAGCAGTAGCGGCTTGACTAGTATGCTGGGAAGCATCACTAAGTACCGCACTTTGAATACTTGGTGGTAATTCCTTCGTCCCTAGCGCAGAATTAGCTGGTGGTTGCTCCTTTCGCAAGCTTGGTGAAGGAACTAGGGCAGACAAAGAAACCGCTTGAGCCTCCTTATTAGCCCAACTAACCCAAGAAAAAGAGATAAAAAGCCAGCCAACCATCGTTAGCAAAACTTTCATAAAGAGTAAAGATTTCATGGGATTTGGGAATGTAAACTACGTCTTTTTTTTCTCTTAAACGAGCGATTGTGGTGTGTTCCTCTAAATATGCCGCAAGCTCTAATAAATCTACTATTAGATACCTCGTGTGCAACTTTTTTAAAGTCCCAACCGCTCTTGCATCTCACCTTTTAGGGGAGACAATTTGTTCCCTCTCGAATAAAAAAAATTTCTCTGTCTTCCCTCCTAATACTAAATCCTGTTGAAATACAACATTTAAAAGTTGGGTAAAGGCAATTCGCAGTTCGCAATTCGCAATTAATAACTGCGTTCCATTCAGATTGCGGAGCAGCACTGCCAATTGTTATTGGGCAGAAGCTTTTTAGCCTAATTAAAACTCCTAAACGAAAAGTATGTTTTCAGAATCGGATTTGGTATAAAAGGAGGGATAGAGGGAGGTGGAGAGGGTTAGGGAGAGGTTTGGGGGATGCAAGGGGGATCTACAAACAAATTAAGCTTTTTAAAAGTAAGCGGGTAACGCGATTCGAACGCGCGACATTCACCTTGGCAAGGTGACGCTCTACCGCTGAGCTATACCCGCATGTTTTTAATCACTCTTTCCATTATCACTAAATAGTGGTCTGATGTCAACCGAGCGAGCGAGGGTTACCGATTATTATTTTCTCCTTCTAGCTCTTGGATCGAACGTTCTGTTTCGGAGGGCATCAAACTTGTTCTTGACGCATTAGGCAAAGTCGCGCGGTCTTTTTCTCCACCTAAATTTTGTTGGCTAGTTACTGCTGTCTTTCCTCTAATTTGTCGCATTAAATTAGCCATTTCTAGGGCATTAAGGGCATAATTCCAGCCGTGATTACTTTTAATACCCGCTCTTTCTAGAGCTTGTTGCATGGTATCTACTGTTAGGATCCCGAAGATTACGGGAACGCCAGTCTGAAAACTAGCGGCTGCCACCCCCTTAGCAGCTTCAGCAGAAACGTAGTCAAAATGAGGTGTTTGTCCGCGAATGACCGAACCCAGACAAATAACCGCATCATAACGACCTGAAATTGCCATTTGCCGAGCTACCATGGGTATTTCAAAGCTACCGGGAACCCAGACATAATCTACTTGCGTACCTTCAGAAGATATATCAACTCCGTGGCGTTTTAAGCAATCTTGACAACCAGAGAGTAATTTCTCCGTCACCAGATCGTTAAAACGACCGATGACGATCGCAAAACGCAATGAAGATGGATCGTAAGTAAAGGTTCCTTCAAAAACACCCATAGTTAAATATTTATCTTAAACGCAAGTATAGTAACTAGCGAGCATCACTCGTGCTCGCCTTCTAGTTGTCTCCTCACCAATGTCTTGTTTTAAATGACGAAAAAGTTCAAGATAGCCACCAATAATACCAATGCTATCCAAATACCAGAACCAAGAAAAAGCAAAGGTTTTGCTTGATCCCAATTTTGCGGAGAAGCATAAGCAACGGGCACTCCTATTACCATTACAAAAGAAAACAAGACTAAAGCAGTAAGTACTAGCTGGAATAAAATAGTCATTTGCAATTCTCCCTTAGACACCGAGCGAGGGTCGATAACCGCTCAGCTTAATTTATTAATTAATTTTTCCTGAATATTACGCTACCAAAAATTGGTCGCTTCTGAGAAGAGATATTTTTTATTAACTTTTGTAAAAAATAAATTTTTTAGCAATGGAATGGTTTGTAGTCGAAAAAAACTTTTCGTAATCTGGACTAAAGACTACAACCAGAGCAATTTTATTCAAATTGATATCTTCTATTCCTTTGTAACATAACATACTTAATATAGGTTATTCCGAGCAGGCGATTAATTTAAGTTAATTACAAGAGTTTGTAACTGAGAAGTTCGTGCCTGCTGGTGAATAATATTTTAGAGGGTAAAGCTTCTTCTATCCAAAGGATTTAAGGATTTAGAGTTACATGTTTGATTCGAGAGCTAGCGGTATTTTGTTGCATCCCACTTCCTTACCCAGTCGATTTGGTATTGGGGATCTGGGTAAAAATGCTTATCAATTTCTTGATTTTCTGTCTGCCAGCGACCAACAAGTCTGGCAAATTTTGCCCCTAGGACCTACTGGCTACGGCAATTCGCCTTATCTATCTTATTCTGCTTTAGCAGGAAATCCCTTGCTAATTAGCCCAGAGCTATTGCAAGCAGATGAGTTATTAACCGAGGAAGATTTAGCCAGTTTACCGGAGTATTCTGCCGATAAGGTGGATTACGATTTGGTTATTGCCACCAAACTACCTTTGCTCGAGCAGGCAAGCAATAATTTTAAGAATAAGGCATCGGCTCAACAATTACAAAAATTTCAGGAATTTTGCGATCGCCATAGGGAATGGTTAGATGATTATGCCTTATTCATGGGGTTAAAAGAAGCTAATGGTGGGGCTAGCTGGAATCAATGGGATAAAGAGATTGCTTCCCGTCAACCAGATGCTATAGAAGCAGCGGTAACGAGTTTGCAAGAAGAAATTTTTTACCATAAATTCCTCCAGTACGAATTTTTCCGACAGTGGAAAGAGCTAAAGAAATATGCTCACGAACGGAAAATTAAAATTTTTGCCGATATTCCCATTTATGTCGCCCACGACAGTGTCGATGTTTGGGCTAATCCAGAAATCTTTTGTCTCGATAAAGAAACGGGAGAAGCGGCTTTAATGGCTGGCGTTCCCCCAGATTACTTTAGTGAAACGGGTCAACTGTGGGGCAATCCGGTCTATAATTGGGAAGAACTGAAAAAAACAGATTTTCATTGGTGGATAGGAAGAGTAGAAGGTATCCTCGAATATGCGGATCTGATACGGATAGACCATTTTCGAGGTTTACAAGCTTTTTGGGCAGTGGAACGAGGCGAACAAACTGCCATTAATGGGAAGTGGTACGAAGCACCTGGAGAAGCTTTTTTTACAGTATTGGGAGAAAGGTTGGGCACGCTACCGATTATTGCCGAAGATTTGGGCTTTATTACACCAGAAGTGGAAGCTTTGCGGGATAAATTTAAATTCCCTGGCATGAAAGTGCTGCAATTTGCCTTTGATTCAGATCCGGCTAATGGTTTCTTACCTTTTAACTATGTTGACCGCAACTGTGTTGTTTATACTGGTACCCACGACAACGATACTACTGTAGGATGGTTTAACGAGCGATCGCCAGAAGCCCAAGCTAGAGTAGTAGACTATCTCGGCTGTGTCTGTCCCGAAGGAATTCATTGGAGTTTGATTCGTTTAGCTTTAGGTTCGGTGGCTAATTTGGCTATCTTCCCCTTGCAAGATATTTTAGGTTTGGGAAGCGAAGCGAAAATGAATAGTCCATCTAAAGCAAATGACAATTGGGAATGGCGTTATCGGCAAGAAGCTTTGACTGACGAACTAAGCGATCGCCTTAAACATTTAACCAATATTTATGGTCGTTCTCCTCAGGTAGTACGAAATTGAGCTCGATCGAATTGAAGGAAGAGGGAACAGTTAATAATTAATAATGGATAATTATCCATTGTCCATTGACTTCTTGACTGGTAACTGATAACTGCTCACTGTTCCCTAATTATAGAAACTACTCCTTGCACGCGATCGCTATTGTTGCTCACAACCACTTGGTTTTCTCGGAGATTGCCTACTGCTTTATCTCCAGTCAAATTCATTTGGGGATCGCTTTGTTGGTAAAAGACATTTCCTGTTGCCTCTACTCTTTGAGTAGGTATATTCCAAACTAAATCCTGAGAGTAGAGGTTGGCTTTATTGCGTCCATCAATTCCCTGGACACCGCCACGCAACTTAGCCACTTCTGTGTTTAAATCTATTTGTCCTTGATTGCCTGTTACGGTTAGTTGATTGTCTGCGTCAACTACTCGAACTGGTTTATCTGTACTAACAAAACGGGTTTGATAATTCCACATTATTGAGTTAGTGGCAATCTGAATTTTGGGAGTAAAAGATTTTAGTTCCACATTCTGTTGTAGTATTGCAGTATTTTCTGCTAATCTTACTTCTCCCCAGTCGGCTACGAGGCGATCGGTAATCTTTTCTTCTTGATAGCGAACGATTTGCAAGGGGCGATCGCCTTTAATTTTTTGCTGGGGAATATCCCAAACAAGATGCTCGGTTTCTAGTTGCAGCGATGGTTCTCTTGTTGTTGCGATAATATTACCTTGCAACTCCAGACTTTCTGTTTGGGGATAATATCTTCCTTCCTTCGCTGCGACTTTTAAGTTAGACTGGCTGCCAGTCAAATTCCCCCGTACGATCAACACATGTTCTTGCGATCGCCATTCTACTTCTTCGCTTCTCATAGTTGACTGGTTTCGGGGATCGCTGATAATAATGTCGTCTCTGAGGAATATTACATCACCGTCATCTTGAATTTCACCCGTTTGTGCGCTGACTTGCAAGATTAGCTTGCCATCTTGGAGAAGATTAGCCGTTATTTTTTCTAGTCGTGCCGTTTGCTTATTCTCGCTGTAGATAGTTCGTTCTGCTTTAATTCTCCATAAACTATTTTTTTGGGAGTTTAATTGCTCCAAAATAGCGTTGTTGAGAACTAAATTAGTATCTGTACGAGCAACACTTCGCTCTGGCGATTCTTGTGTTGCGGGATTAGATGAGCCGCAAGCGGTAATTCCCAACAAAAACAAGCCGAGCAAAAAAACTTTAGCCAGAATAGTTTGGCTTTTGGCTAGAGTTTTTTGCCTTGACTGTTGCTTAGCAATTGCTGATAAGTTTTTTACACTAGGTTGATGGTTCTTCATTCAATAAACCGAAGCCAGAAAAGCTACGGTAAGGGTCATTGGCTCTAGAAGTTTTTTGAATATCTTCTTTGATTTGGTCGAGGTCGATATAGCGATCGGCAACATTAATCAAACTATCGCTTGTCATCGAGCGCAAACTAACTACCTCTACTCTCGCACCGCGATAGCTAACTGCATCTACTGCATAGGCTAAGTCACCATCCCCACTGACGAGAACGGCAGTGTCATAAGATCCTACCAGTGCCATCATATCGACTGCGATCTCTACATCTAGATTAGCTTTTTTCGAGCCATCGGGTAATTGAACCAAATCCTTAGCAATTACCCGATAACCATTACGGCGCATCCAAAGGAGAAATCCTTGCTGCTTTTCGTTGGTGCGGTCGACTCCCGTATAAAAAAAGGAGCGCAGCAATCTTGAGCCAGCAGTTAGACGATATAGTAGCTTACTATAGTCGATTTCAATTCCCAACTGCAGTGCTGCATAAAATAGGTTTGAACCATCAATAAAAATAGCTACACGACCTCGATTTTCTAATACTTGTTCTGGCGTAAATATGGGATCGCTGCCAAAGTTATCTAACATTTTTTATACCTCGTTTTTATGAAAAAGAATTTATGAAAAAAAGTTGTGTTCTTTTATTAATTGTTTAAAACGATCTCCCTCAAGTGGTTGGTCAGCACTTATTTTCTTGTTTTTTTAACTATTTGATGGCAATTCTAACTTGGAAAAAACAGGACGAGCTTTTTGGAGATTTTGATTAGCTGGTAGCTGTCCCCACTGAGAATGTTGAACAAATGGAGCAGTTCGCTCGAGTTGAGTTTGATTATTAAAATCGACAGAAAATCCTAACTGTTGATAGATATCTGTGCTCAGGTTAGGAATAATTGGTGAGAGAAGGTAGGCTGCTAGTCTAACTGATTCTAAAACAGCATACAAGATTTGTTCTACCTCAGTTTGTTTATCTTGTTTATATAAACTCCAAGGCGCGCTCTCATCGATATATTTGTTGCTAGCACGTACTAAATTAAAAATTTCTTCACAGGCTTGACTAAACTGTAAAGCTTCATAAGCTTTAGTTACGCGCTCGCCCAGATTACTCCCAATCTTTTTGAGCGAATGATCTGTCCCATAATCTGCTGCGCTTAGCTGAGGGCCGTTGCCTTGACAGTATTTGATCAGCATACCTAGGGTACGATTGAGCAGATTGCCCAGATCGTTGGCTAAATCTGCATTGATAACATTGACGAAACGAGTTTCGTTAAAGTCACCATCCTTGCCAAGTTCAATTTCTTTAAGAAAATAATAGCGGACGGCATCGGCACTATATTGTGCCACAAGAGTAAAGGGATCGAGAGTATTTCCCAAACTTTTACCCATCTTTTGTCCATCTTTTGTCAGGAAACCATGACCGAATACTTGCTCCGGTAAAGGCAATCCTGCAGACATCAACATTGCTGGCCAATAAACTGCATGAAAACGCAAAATATCTTTACCAATTAAATGGAGATCGATCGGCCACCATTTGGCTAAAGCATTGGCTAAAGTGGGTTCTTGTTCTGGTTCCAACAAAGCAGTGACATAACCCAGCAGCGCATCAAACCAAACATAGATTGTGTGTTGGGGATCGAAGGGAACGGGAAAACCCCAGTCTAAGTTGACGCGGGAAATCGAAAAATCTTTCAGTCCCTTTTGGACGAAATTTAATACTTCATTGCGACGACTCTCCGGCTGGATAAATTCGGGTTTTTCTGCGTAAAGAGCTTCTAGCTGTTGTTGATATTGAGAAAGGCAAAAAAAGTAGTTTTCTTCGTCGCGCCATTCAGCTTTTTTATTAGTGTGAATGGCACAATATCCTCCTTCAATGAGTTCTCTTTCTTCTTTAAATTCTTCGCAAGCAACGCAGTACCAGCCTTGTTGGCGCGATAAATAAATATCACCGCGATCCCAGACTCGCTGGAAAAATTCTTTAACGATCGCTTCATGGCGAGTAGATGTAGTCCGGCTAAAGCGATCGTATTTAATATTCAACTTATCCCAGAGATTGGTAAAACTAGTTACAATGCGATCGCAGTGAACTTGGGGATCTAATCCTTTCTCCCGTGCCGTGCGCTCAATTTTTTGTCCGTGTTCGTCAGTACCAGTGATTAGTAAGACTGACTTACCCTGCAAACGATGAAAACGGGCAATTGTATCTGCCACCATGGTAGTGTAGGCACTACCAATATGAGGGATGTCGTTAACGTAGTAGAGAGGAGTAGTTAAGGAAAATTTAGGTCGATCCGTTTTGTAATTACTCATTTAAATCAAGAGCGAAAGACAAATTTATACCAAAGGATTATTTTTTCTTATAGTGCAGGTTCTGACCGCGGAAGGCGAGGACTCAGATGGCGTTCCCCAAGCTACGTCGCTATTATCTGAGCGTCCGTTGGTGACCGCAGGCTCCGTCATTTTACGGCGGAGTATCTGTCACTGCAACTCGACGGCAGCGTACCGTCGACTTAATATTCTAATTGGTGACTGACAGAGTTAGGGTCTCTGCTGTTAATTCGTACACTAACAGTATCAATTACAACAACGAGTCCATTCAAATATTGAGGAAAATACTTAATACTTTGTTGATTTGATTAATAAAGGTTTAGTTAAAAGCGGTAATTTTGTTAACGGGTAATTCTTAAATTCAAGATAATCCCTATAATATTAATAAATATTAAGTTTTTTTGAAAGATTTAACTCATCGACAATATTAATACATTCCATCCGATTTACTAATGTTTCTTGCAGCTCCCCTTGTTGCTCGATCGCTTTTGACAGCACTGGATGTCAAAATGTTTGTTTGCTACGAGCATCGTCTTCCTCAAGATATTCCCGTGGTAGTAGTCAGCAATCATCGTAGTTTTCTAGATGCAGCTATATTAATCGAAGCAGTGCCCCGTCCACTACGAATTGCCTGCCACCACTATATGGGTCAAACACCCATCATGCGCGAAATGGTTCATTTATTAGGTTGTTTTCCCTTAGCCGAACCAGGACACAGACAACAGCAATTTATAGAACGAGCAACCGATCTGTTAACCCCACAACAATGGGTAGGATTATTTCCGGAAGGTACACAACCAATGGTAGAACCAACTAAAGCGCAACAAGTAGGCAAGTTTCAGCGCGGTTTTGCTCATTTAGCTTTTAGAACACCTCGACCTAATTTGGCAGTTTTACCAGTGGCGATCGCCTCACTTGAAGAAACTGTCTATCCAACCATTCCAATTCGTTGGCTGCGTTGGTTTGACGCTTCAGAACCAATGTTTGACCGTAGAGGTTTACATCCCATGATTGTGTATCGTCGTGCTAACGTCTTGATTGGTCGTCCTTATTGGATTAAATCCGAACACAGACAACAGTATTGGGGAAAACAGGCAAAAAAAATAGCAACAGATCTAACCGAATATTGCCGTCAAGAAATTGTCGAACTATTGTCTCAAGGATGCTATTGAATTCTCGCTTTTAAAAACCGATTGCTACAAAGTACCAATAATCTTATCAAGTAATTATGAATCAAATTCGTTTTCTCGTACCACAGCCAGCTAAACCTAAACCTGATTTTCCCTTGTTTGTTTACCTGCCTGGAATGGACTGTACGGGGAAGCTGTTTCAAACTCAAGCAAAAAGATTAGCTCATTTTTTCGATTTACGTTGTTTGTCTATTCCCACAGACGATTTAAGTGATTGGAATGAGTTAGCTGGTGAAACAGTTAAACTCCTCAAAAACGAGATAGCAATTAACCAGCGGCGTTCTGTTTATCTATGTGGGGAGTCCTTTGGTGGTTGTTTAGCTCTTAAGGTAGCTATGAGGGCACCCTGGTCGATCCAGCGATTGATCTTGGTTAATCCTGCTTCTTCATTTAATCATAGACCTTGGTTAGGTTGGGGCGTTAGGATCATTCAATGGCTACCGTCTGTCTTACACCACTACTCGGCAGTTGGTTTACTACCTTTTTTGGCAGAGTTGAGCCGAATTGCTCAGAACGATTATCGCGCTTTACTACGGGCAATGAACTCGGTTCCCCAACAAGTAGTGAGTTGGCGTTTATCTCTACTTCGGGATTTTGAGCCTGACGAGGAAAGTTTGCGTCGCTTAACTCAACCTACCTTGGTCGTTGCTGGTGGCGCAGACCGACTTTTACCATCTGTGGCAGAAGCGCAGCGTCTGGTAAAAATTTTGCCTCAAGCGCAAATGAAGATTTTACCCTTAAGCGGTCATGCCTGTTTACTAGAAAGTGAGACCAATCTCTATAATATTTTGGCAGAGTATAATTTTCTCCCGCTAAAAATTGCGGAACCGCTCGGCGAAAAAGCTGTTTGAGAGTAATTTTTTTAAAAATATGCTCCTATAAAACTGTAAATCAGCTCACTTAAGACAAATAAGGTTACTATTCCGTAAAGCAAATCTCGCTGCCATAAAAAAATTAAAAAGGACAATGCAACTCGTAATACCGGAGTAGCTATCAATAAAAACAGTCCCAATTGAATAATGCCAAGGGGATTTCCTGACAAAGCCGCTGTTATCACACCAACTGGAGAGCATAACTCGCTAGGTTCTTCCCGGAAAAACTGATAATTTGCTGGCTCGGTACCGCAGATAATCAAGTAGAGGATTCCTCCTACAAACACTATAGTACTAGCGAGAAGAACGCCGTATTTTAGCAGAGAACTAACGAATCTCTTAAGAGTTGACTCGTAAGAACTTGAAGTGAGATTTGTCTTCCCTGCTATCTGGCTATTGGAAAACTTACCGACTGTATCGACGCTCTGCTCGATAACCCTACTAGAATCTCTAACTTCTTCCGACCACGAGACTTTGGCTCTCAAGTTAAAAAAATTCACTCTACCCTACAGTCCTCCAGCAAAAATGTTGTAAACCATTCTCAATGCCATCGCTACTAGTAGTAAACTAAAAATCGGTCTTAAAATTTCGGCTTTAGCACCTATAAGAACTTTAGTTCCCAACAATGCCCCAGGCAAGACTCCCAACATCACAGGCATTGACAATCCCGGATCGATGTAACCTCGTGCCAGGTAAACCCCAGCCGACGCAGCCGCTGTTACACCAATTGTAAAATTACTGGTAGTAGTAGAAACTTTAAAAGGAAGGCGCATGATTCGATCCATTGCCAGTACTTTGAAAGCGCCCGAACCAATGCCGAGTAATCCTGAAAGGACTCCAGCAACTGCCATCAGCCCAAAACCGAATGGGAAAGAATGAATTTGATAAGTCATCAGTCCTTCAGATGTGGGACAAGTACCGTTGAGTCTCAAAGTATCGCTCAAAGACTCGACCGCTCCGCTTTCGCAGTATTCGGGTCTCGGTTGCTGTGACAGGTAAGCCGAATAAATCAGGACAATTGCCAGCACAAGAGCAAGAGCTTTAAGAGAAATAAAAGTGGCGATCGCAGCACCGATCAAAGCTCCAATAGTAGTCGCTACTTCTAAAAACATGCCCAGGTGCAGATTCGTGTAACCTTGCTTAATATAAGTAGGGGCGGCACTCGAAGAAGTAGCAATTACAGATACCAAAGAAGCGCCTATAGCATAGCGAATATCAACGCCAAAAACCGAAGTCAAAAAAGGGACGATTACCACTCCACCCCCCAAGCCAGTCAGCGATCCCAAAAAACCAGCAGCAAATGAGCCAATCCAAACCAGTAAAGAAAATTCTAGAACGTTTACATACATTCTTTTTATCTAGTAATCGAATTATATAGCGTCAAAATTAAGAGCGATCGCTTTTAGCTCTCGAGAAACACCATTAGTTACTGGGATTGAGCCACTAGTTCAAAACCCAAAGAAATCGCCTTTTTCCTGAGATTGTTCACCATTCGTTCTCGATATTGTTGTTCATAATAATCAGTACCAGGG
>JADEWQ010000206.1 GCA_015207585.1 Pleurocapsales cyanobacterium LEGE 06147
AGAGAAAAAAGAGTTGACATGTCTAGATAGAGTCGCTATATTGGTAAATGCGCGGTTGAGGGGCACGCCCCCGACAACGCTCCGAACCTAGACAAAATAATAGTTTGAAGGCAAACATAAAGCCAAGATTCCTGAAGAAATAATTAGAGAAAAAACCGGAAAGAAATGCCGAGCCAAAGAATCTGAAATGAATAATCTCAGATTCACTATGGAGAGTTTGATCCTGGCTCAGGATGAACGCTGGCGGTATGCCTAACACATGCAAGTCGAACGGGAATCCTTAGGGATTCTAGTGGCGGACGGGTGAGTAACGCGTGAGAACCTGCCTCGAGGATGGGGACAACAGCGGGAAACTGCTGCTAATACCCAATAAGCCGAAAGGTAAAAGATTAATCGCTTCGAGAGGGGCTCGCGTCCGATTAGCTAGTTGGTGGGGTAAGAGCCTACCAAGGCGGCGATCGGTAGCTGGTCTGAGAGGATGAGCAGCCACACTGGGACTGAGACACGGCCCAGACTCCTACGGGAGGCAGCAGTGGGGAATTTTCCGCAATGGGCGAAAGCCTGACGGAGCAATACCGCGTGAGGGAGGAAGGCCTTTGGGTTGTAAACCTCTTTTCTGGGGGAAGAAGTCCTGACGGTACCCCAGGAATCAGCATCGGCTAACTCCGTGCCAGCAGCCGCGGTAATACGGAGGATGCAAGCGTTATCCGGAATTATTGGGCGTAAAGCGTCCGCAGGTGGTACATCAAGTCGGCGGTCAAAAACCGGAGCTTAACTCCGGGCAGGCAGTGGAAACTGGTGAACTAGAGTACGGTAGGGGTAGAGGGAATTCCCAGTGTAGCGGTGAAATGCGTAGAGATTGGGAAGAACACCAGTGGCGAAGGCGCTCTACTGGGCCGTAACTGACACTGAGGGACGAAAGCTAGGGGAGCGAAAGGGATTAGATACCCCTGTAGTCCTAGCTGTAAACGATGGATACTAGGCGTTGCTTGTATCGACCCGAGCAGTGCCGTAGCTAACGCGTTAAGTATCCCGCCTGGGGAGTACGCACGCAAGTGTGAAACTCAAAGGAATTGACGGGGGCCCGCACAAGCGGTGGAGTATGTGGTTTAATTCGATGCAACGCGAAGAACCTTACCAGGGCTTGACATGTCCGGAACTCCGGGGAAACTCGGAGGTGCCTTCGGGAGCCGGAACACAGGTGGTGCATGGCTGTCGTCAGCTCGTGTCGTGAGATGTTGGGTTAAGTCCCGCAACGAGCGCAACCCTCGTCCTTAGTTGCCAGCATTGAGGGTGGGCACTCTAGGGAGACTGCCGGTGACAAACCGGAGGAAGGTGGGGATGACGTCAAGTCAGCATGCCCCTTACGTCCTGGGCGACACACGTACTACAATGGTCGGGACAAAGGGCAGCGAGCTCGCGAGAGTAAGCGAATCTCAGCAAACCCGGTCTCAGTTCAGATTGCAGGCTGCAACTCGCCTGCATGAAGGAGGAATCGCTAGTAATCGCAGGTCAGAATACTGCGGTGAATTCGTTCCCGGGCCTTGTACACACCGCCCGTCACACCATGGAAGCTGGCCACGCCCGAAGTCGTTACCCTAACCCTGCGGGGAGGGGGACGCCGAAGGCAGGGCTAGTGACTGGGGTGAAGTCGTAACAAGGTAGCCGTACCGGAAGGTGTGGCTGGATCACCTCCTTTTTAGGGAGACCTAATTCAAGGCAAAAGGTAGGCAGGCAAAAGGCTAAAAAGTCTGAGCCAAACCATTAACAAACCTTGACTTGAATCAATCCCGAGGTCGGACAGGAAAAAAGGCAGCCTTCAAACTATCAGAGGGTTCGGAAAACGGGCTATTAGCTCAGGTGGTTAGAGCGCACCCCTGATAAGGGTGAGGTCCCTGGTTCAAGTCCAGGATGGCCCACCTAAAACCGAAGGCAAAAGCCAAAAACTCAGACGCAAAAGACAGCATCTCATCTAATTGAAGAAATAGAGGGAATGCTGGACTTTGAAGTCCAGAACCAGCACCTTGAAAACTGCATAAAACGAAGAAAAAACAGGTAGAAGAAGTAGTCAAAACAAACAGACTATTTCAACGAGAGCCCACAAAAAAAGATGAGGTCAAGCTAGAAAGGGCTAACGGTGGATACCTAGGTACACAGAGGCGAAGAAGGACGTGGCGACCGACGAGACACTCCGGGGAGCTGGAAGCAAGCATCGAGCCGGAGATATCCGAATGGGACAACCCCAAAGTACGGTCTACTGAATCCATAGGTAGATACGAGCGAACCGGGCAAACTGAAACATCTTAGTAGCCCGAGGAAAAGAAAGCAAAAGCGATTCCCCCAGTAGCGGCGAGCGAAAAGGGACCAGCCTAAACCATCGGTCAAGACCGATGGGGTAGTGGGACAGCCACCAGGGAGGGGAGAAGTTAGACGAAGCAGCTGAAAACTGCACCAGAGAAGGTGAAAGTCCTGTAGTCGAAAACCGCAAACCAACCGGCTGAATCCCGAGTAGCACGGAGCCCGTGGAATTCCGTGTGAATCAGCGAGGACCACCTCGTAAGGCTAAATACTCTTGTGTGACCGATAGCGAAACAGTACCGCGAGGGAAAGGTGAAAAGAACCCCGGCGAGGGGAGTGAAACAGAACATGAAACCGTTAGCCTACAAGCAGTGGGAGGACGATTTAAACGTCTGACCGCGTGCCTGTTGAAGAATGAGCCGGCGACTTACAGGTGGTGGCAGGTTAAGGTGAATCACACCGAAGCCAAAGCGAAAGCGAGTCTGAATAAGGGCGAAGGTGTCACGATTTGTAGACCCGAACCCGGGTGATCTAACCATGGCCAGGATGAAGCGTCCGTAACAGGTCGTGGAGGTCCGAACCGACCAATGTTGAAAAATTGGCGGATGAGCTGTGGTTAGGGGTGAAATGCCAATCGAACCCGGAGCTAGCTGGTTCTCCCCGAAATGCGTTGAGGCGCAGCGGTTGGGTATCTTGTACGGGGGTAAAGCACTATTTCGCTGCGGGCTGCGAGAGCGGTACCAAAGTGAGATAAACTCAGAATACCGTACGAGCATCAACCAGTGAGACGGTGGGGGATAAGCTTCATCGTCAAGAGGGAAACAGCCCAGACCACCAGCTAAGGTCCCCAAATGAACGCTAAGTGATTAAGGAGGTGGGAGTGCAGGGACAACCAGGAGGTTTGCCTAGAAGCAGCAATCCTTGAAAGAGTGCGTAATAGCTCACTGGTCAAGCGCTCCTGCGCCGAAAATGAACGGGGCTAAGCGTTCTACCGAAGCTGTGGACTTACAATTAGTTGTAAGTGGTAGGGGAGCGTTCTGTGTAGGGAGAAGCACTAGCGGCAAGCAGGTGTGGACGGCACAGAAGTGAGAATGTCGGCTTAAGTAGCGAAAATTAGGGTGAGAATCCCTAACCCCGAAAGCCCAAGGGTTTCTCCGGAAGGCTCGTCCGCGGAGAGTTAGTCGGGACCTAAGGCGAGGCCGAAAGGCGTAGTCGATGGCAACAGGGTTAATAATCCCAGACTATTACGTGGGAGCTGTTGTAGGGACGCCTGAAAGATAGCCACACCCTGATTGGATTGGGAGTCCTCTACGGAGGACGAGTGGTGAAGGATAATGCCAAGAAAAGCTACAGCAGTGATGAAAGCGTAGTACCCGTACCCGAAACCGACACAGGTGGGCAAGTTGAGAATACTAAGGGGCGCGAGATAACTCTCTCTAAGGAACTCGGCAAAATTACCCCGTAACTTTGGGAGAAGGGGTGCCACCGAGAGGTGGTCGCAGTGAAGAGGCCCAGGCGACTGTTTACCAAAAACACAGGTCTCTGCTAACTCGCAAGAGGATGTATAGGGGCTGACGCCTGCCCAGTGCCGGAAGGTTAAGGAAGTCGGTCAGCCCGGAAGGGTGAAGCTGGCGACCGAAGCCCCGGTGAACGGCGGCCGTAACTATAACGGTCCTAAGGTAGCGAAATTCCTTGTCGGGTAAGTTCCGACCCGCACGAAAGGCGTAACGATCTGGGCACTGTCTCGGAGAGAGACTCGGCGAAATAGGATTGTCTGTGAAGATACGGACTACCTGCACCCGGACAGAAAGACCCTATGAAGCTTTACTGTAGCCTGGAATTGGGTTCGGGCCTCGTCTGCGCAGGATAGGTGGGAGGCAGAGAAGTACCCCTCGTGGGGGGTATGGAGCCAACGGTGAGATACCACTCTGGCGAGGCTAGAATTCTAACTTGAACCCGTAATCCGGGTTAAGGACAATTTCAGGTGGGCAGTTTGACTGGGGCGGTCGCCTCCTAAAAGATAACGGAGGCGCGCAAAGGTTCCCTCAGGCTGGTTGGAAATCAGTCCGAAGAGTGTAAAGGCACAAGGGAGCTTGACTGCGAGAGTGACAACTCAAGCAGGTAGGAAACTAGGCCTTAGTGATCCGACGGTACCGAGTGGAAGGGCCGTCGCTCAACGGATAAAAGTTACTCTAGGGATAACAGGCTGATCTCCCCCAAGAGTTCACATCGACGGGGAGGTTTGGCACCTCGATGTCGGCTCATCGCAACCTGGGGCTGAAGTAGGTCCCAAGGGTTGGGCTGTTCGCCCATTAAAGCGGTACGTGAGCTGGGTTCAGAACGTCGTGAGACAGTTCGGTCCATATCCGGTGCAGGCGCAAGAGCATTGAGAGGAGCCTTCCTTAGTACGAGAGGACCGGGAAGGACGCACCGCTGGTGTACCAGTTATTCCGCCAGGAGTAGACGCTGGGTAGCCAAGTGCGGAGCGGATAACCGCTGAAAGCATCTAAGTGGGAAGCCCACCTCAAGATGAGTGCTCTCATGGCAATAAGCCAGTAAGGTCACGGGCAGAACACCCGTTGCTAGGCGCTAGGTGGAAGAGCAGCAATGTTTGCAGCCGAGGCGTACTAACAGACCGAGGGCTTGACCCAAGCCAACCAACTTCGTTTTATGCAGTCTTGAGGGTGCTGTAAGTACCACTGCCTGGTGCTTTGAGCGCAAGGGAACCACTTCGATTCCATCCCGAACTCGA
>JADEWQ010000025.1 GCA_015207585.1 Pleurocapsales cyanobacterium LEGE 06147
GTCTAATAGGGAAACCAAACTTATTAGTACCGCACATTTGCCTAGTACCATGTCCTTTAGCCGAAATTAAAAGAGGTTGACTAGTTAATACTTCCAAAGTTTCTAGCTTACCTACACAACCTGCGTCTATGTAAAGAATAGTTTACGCGATCGCGCATTAAAAATTGTTTCTTTTTTGAACTGCCGACCTCGCTTAAATTAAATTCAAGCGAGCATGCGGCAGTGCCTTGCGCACTTTGTACGGATGTATTATGGGAATTCATAGCGTAAGCTGGCTTTTTTCATATACGCAAAACACCCAAACCAAAAATATTTGCAAGCAATGTTCAATTTAACTTTTACTTATTTTTGAAAAAAAGGATTTTTGTACATAACATTTTTATTACGCAAGAAATAGTACTGTATCCGCCGATATAAAATTATGGGAAATTTGCGCAGTAAATGAATGAAAAAATAAGGATAATCGATCATTTTAATAACGGTCAGCCATAAATTTTTCTGCTTAAGAGGTTCTACCACTTGATAGTAAGCAATATTTTTGCTAAAAGCCTCCAAATTTTGTGATAAAGCCTTTACTACATCTGAATTTTGTCTAACAGTTTTGTCTTGAAGAAAATTAAGAGTAATTTCACGAGATTGATTTAGATAAGTTATTGGCGTTCTTTGACCAAGGGAATTTTGACGATTTCTATAAAAATAATAGGGTTTAGGTACGACCACAAAGCGAGCTTGTTCGATTAAGCATTTCAAGTAAAGGGTGAAATCCTCACCTGCTCGTAAATTTTCATCATACTTAATTCCTTTGTCGAGTAGAAATTGTCGTTTGATTAAGGGTTTTGTCTGACCAAAGCTTACACCTTTTTCAGAAGGTAAATCCGTTTTGATAAAACTAACAGGATCGATTAGCGTATTTGTATTTATATTTACTTCACTCTCGCGTAATAAAGTACTCCAAGGAGACTTCTCGTCGTCTCGGATTAAGTAGAGATCGTCAGCGATTAAATCTGCCCCTTCTGCTTGCGCTACTTGCAGGAGTTTTTCTAGTCGTTTGGGTGCAAACCAGTCATCCGAGTCTAAAAGAGCAATCCACGTGCCTTTTGCTTCTCTTAGAGCGCGGTTACGCGAGTAGCTTACTCCCGAGTTTTTTTGATTAATAATTACTTTAAGGCGTTCGTCAACAAATTTTTGAGCTACTTCAGCCGTAGCATCGGTAGAAGCATCGTCTACCACAATTACCTCAATGTTATGATAAGTTTGCCCTAAAACTGATTCTATGGCTTGACCAATGTAATTTGCCGTGTTGTAGGCGGGAATGATTACAGATATTTGGGGAATCATGGCAATAATTTCTTAAGTGTAAACGCCTCAAAATTTTTACTGCAGGCGCAAGGTCTGAAAATTTTAATGCTTCTCCAAAACTGAAGCTTCGATCAGAGATTTGCCCTCAAAATATTCGGGGATAGGGGCACCCATCAATTCGAGGATTGTCGCAGGCACATCGACTGCTTCACCTTCTGACAAATTTAACCCGGCAACAATTCCCGGTCCAGTAGCCATCAAAAATCCTTGACTGCTGTGACCGCCAGCACGACAATGGGTTAAAGGACCGATACGCCCCAAATCAGGGCTATCGACCACGTCAGTGATGGGCTGATTCCACAATACGACTAGATCGGAATCGGGTAATTTGGGATCGTCTTTTGTCGGAGATTGGCGCGTCCGAGCTACATGCCGAACCACAGGCTCTCCAGTTCTGCCATTTTTGAGGCGATAGAGAATATTCGTAATTTCGTCACAGAGCACATCGTACTCGTCAGGAGCGACAATACCATCCCTATCTCTGCCTTTGAGATTAATGCGAATATGACCGTTAGTAAAAGCTGGTAGGGCAAAAGCTTTCATTTCAGGCCAGAGAGACGAATACCACATAGAAGGCATCCAAGCCATATCTAGTTCTTGCTCGATTGGAGGGTCGAGTAAGCTGTAGGGAGAAAGCAAACCATGCTTTTTGCCTCTGAGAAACTTTTTATGAGTCCAGGTTCGCCACAATTTCTTGAGCGGATTGGGTTCGTAGATTTGACTCCAAATTTCTCCTGCCCATGAGTTTCTGATCGGTTTAGTAATAATTGGTCCGGCAGTAGTCCCTATTTTTCCCGGTGCGAGTGCTACTTTGCCCGAAAAGCTATATCGGTAGAGCAATTCTGGTAAAACTGCCATACTCAGCAGATCGGTGAAGTTTGCTGCCATGCCGTGAACGGAAAAGCACAATATATAGGCATCTTCAGCTACTTCTTCTAAAATCTCTCCGATCGCTTTATCTACCTCTTTATAGGTTTCCAATACCGGATCGGGTGCGGTGCCGTTTTTAGTGAGGTGAGGATAAAGAGGATGATCCGGTTGACTGTAATTATATAAATCGTGACCGGCTGTATGAGTTTCCCCAAAAGCCATTAAGAACAAATCCCACTTTTGCTGTCTTAGTAAGTCGCGGGCGATCTTTTTGTGACCGTCAATACTTGTTTTTAAGGCTTGCCGAATCCATTTGACATAGTTTTTATGCCACCAAAGTCCATTGTCATTGTGTAAAACTGGATTTTTACCATATTTCTCGATGATTTTTGGAAATAGTTCGGGAGGCTCCGAATCACTGACCGTATATGGATAATGCCCTCCCCAGCCTAAAATTTGAACTCCATTAACTTGTTCTGAAAGAGTGACTACGGGAACGTCAAAAACAGCTACTTTGTAATCTTTTCCTAAAGCATAGAAAGGGGGGAATTCTTGATAATCGTAACCACTTTTGACGATATCGCAGACAATTCCGTAGTTTTCTGGAAAATATTTAGTTGTGTCCCAATAGCCCGTTGTATGAGCGCGACAACCCGTATTAAATGTCACCCACAATGGTTCTGTCGTAGAATATTCTGTAGATGCACCACAATAATTAACGGTGTTATCTATGCGACCGTAAATTCCTTTCTTTCTTATTTTTTGTAAATTTTTTAAATGTCCTTGGGCAATCCATTGCTCTATTAAACGTGGTTCGGCAGCGTCTAAACCAATTGCTATGACGGGTTTTTGATTAGACATTACTATTCAAACTATTAACGGCTTTTTGTCGATTCAGATAAATGATACTCAAATATAGTGAATTGAGAAAATTTATAGGTAATATTAGCTACAAAAAAAGCATAATTTATAACTGTAAAATTTAGGTAAAAATACTCTTAATTGATTAACTTGTAGTTTTTGAAAGATAAATTTTCTCCGTATCTATTCGTATCCGACACATCTGGAGCGTTGGTATTTATAATATATTTAAATTTAATTCAAGTTAATAAAACCAAACTACAAAAAAAGAGCCTCTCAACATCTTATCTTCTTGAGATTTTTACATTCAAGAAGTAACTTTACATTTCAGAAAAAATTCACTGGTAGAAAGGGCGATGGTTAGCAACAACTCTAGTTTGTTAGGGGCAACGGGCAAAAAGCAGTTGTTACAAGAATTTAAAATAGTAGCAGACCGCGAGACACCTCCTGCCTCAAGCTTACGGGGACTTAAATACAGTTTTAGTCAGTGGTTGTGCTTAAATGGCACGAGCCTTATGCAACGTTTGGGTTATAACCAAAAAAAAATATTGGCTATGACCAATAAGCTAGCTAATAAGCCGATAATCCTCAATATTGGTTGCCTAGAACAAGTAAACAATAACTATGTAAATGCCGATATGGTGCCGTTCGGTGGTATTCGCAGCTTTTTCAATTTTATATTGGGGAAAACTAAGCTAAATTACGATCTCTTGATAAATATCGCTTTTTACGACCAATATTTACTTGAATTTGCCGATGGTATCATATTATCTCATGTTTTAGAACATATTCATCCTCTGTTGGCAATTACGGCGTTAAAAAATTGCTTTGCTTATCTAAAACAAGAAAGAGCTATACGAATTAGCGTTCCTTATTTAGGTCGTTTCGAGCAGCCTGATTTTCCAATTAATTTCCCAGACTGTCAAATTCATAACTGCATGTTAGCCAAGAACAATGTTATCTATGGCTACGGTCACCAATTTATGTACGATGCCGAGTTATTGAACCTTTTGATGGAAGAAGCAGGTTTTAGCGAAGTAAAGGAAGTTGCCTTTGGAGAAGGCTTGTTAGGAGAAACAGATCCTCCAGAACGTAAGCCAAGATCGATTTACTTGACAGGAATTAAAAAAACGTGAGTTCGATAAAATACAGGAAAAAGTAGGAGCGGTGAGGTTCGCTTGCTCCGAGACCCTGCCGCTGTGCGTAGTGGGGCGGGTAGAAAACCGCGCGCGCACTCTCTTTGCACTGCCGCCTACGGCAGTGCCCCTACATCGCAAACTGCCCGTACAGGAAAATGAAACTAGATAGTAGCTAGTAAACCGCTATGTTTTAGCAACGGTTCTGTTTGTGGTTCTCTACCACGGAAAGCTTGAAAGACCTCCATCGGATGCAGACTACCACCCAAAGCTAAAACTGTATCGCGAAAGCGTTTACCCACAGAGGCGATCGCATTCTCATCTTCCAAACCTACTTCTTCAAATGCCGCAAAGGCATCGGCACTTAAGACTTCTGCCCATTTGTAACTATAATATCCAGCAGCGTAGCCGCCAGCGAAGATATGACCGAAAGAACATAAAAAATTATCTTCGGGCAAAGGTGGCATAACAGTAGTAGTTTTGGCAACGCGATCGCGCAGTTGGTTGGCTGTTTCACCTGTTCCCAGTTGATAGCGGTGATGCAATTCAATATCTACTAAACCGAAGTGCAACTGCCGCAACATCGCCGAACCACTCATGTAATTTTTGGCAGCTACAAGTTTTTGATAATATTCTTCCGGCAAAGTTTCTCCAGTTTCATAGTGCTTCGCCATACCAAAGAGGGTAGCGCGATCGTAACACCAGTTTTCCATAAACTGACTGGGCAATTCTACAGCATCCCATTCAACATTGTTAATACCAGATGCTCCCGCATAATCTACCTGGGTCAACATATGTTGCAGTCCGTGACCGAATTCGTGGAAGAGAGTAGTTACTTCTGTAAAAGTCATCAAACTGGGTTTGCTATCTACTGGGGGAGTTTGATTACAGACTAGATAAGCAACGGGTAAACGAGTAGTAGTTTTTCCTTCGAGAATCATTTTTGCCCGTCCGATGCAATCATCCATCCAAGCACCGCCTCGTTTTTCGGCAGGACGAGAATAAGGATCGAGATAAAAATGAGCAATTACTTCTCCCTTCTCATCTGCTACTTGAAAGTAACGAACATCTTCATGCCAGATTGGGGCTTGACCGTCTGCAGGAGTAATAGATACGCCGAAGAGCCGTTTAGCTAGAGCGAATAAGCCTTCTAAGACTTGGGGTAAAGGGAAATAGGGGCGCAGTTCTTCTTCTTTTAAGTCAAATTTAGCTTCCCGTTGTTTTTCCGCCCAGTAACTTACATCCCAGTGTTTGAGGTCGTCTTCTCCAGCAAAAGCTTTCAACTCTTCTAGTTCTTGGACAGCAGCATCGTAACTGGCTAGGCGTAATTCTTCCGATAATTTTTCTACTGCGCTAACACTCGGTGCCATTTTTTTGGCTAAACTTAGTTCTGCATAAGTATTAAAACCTAAAATTTGTGCTTTTTCTTTGCGTAGTTCCAAAATGCGTTCGATTAGGGGTTTATTATCTAGCTCGCCACTAGAAGCACGAGTGATAAAAGCTTTGTAGAGTTTTTCCCGTAACTCTCTGTTCGTAGCATATTTCATGAAGGGAATATAGCTGGGATAATCGAGGGTAACGATCCAAGGTCCCTTTTCGGGAGTAGCACTTTCTTCTCCCTCTGCGCGAGCGGTTTGAGCGGCTAAACTTAATGCACTTTCTGGCAAACCGTCTACTTCCTCTTTTTCTGTTAGTTTCAGTTTAAAAGCCTTGGTGGCATCGAGGACATTGTTAGAAAATTTGGTCGCCAGTTCTGCCAATTCTAATTGAATTTGATTGAAGCGTTCTTTTACTTCTCCTTCTAAACCTACACCGGAGAGTTCAAAATCGCGTATAGCAGACTCGATAATCCGTTGTTGTGCTGATTCTAGATTATGCCACTCGTTACTATTTCTTAAGGCTTTAAAAGCTTCGTAGAGAGGCTTGCTCTGACTGAGTTGATTGTAAAACTTAACTACTTCTGGCTGTATTTTTTCGTATGCTTCACGAAGTTCGGGGCTGTTTTTAACTCCCATCAAATGTCCGACAATTCCCCAACTCCAGCTCAATCTTTCTTCTATTGCTGTTAGAGGTTCGACCAAGCCACTCCAGGTAGGAGTTACCTTAGCTTCTAATTTAGCTAGTTCCTCCTCTACTTCCTTAAGCAGTTGCGTCATTGCTGGAACTACATGTTCGGGCTTAATTTTTTCGAAGGGAGGAAGTCCTTTACCCATTAATAAGGGGTTATCTGTAATTGTTGCGTCGGTCATATTTTAAGTAATTTAAGTATATACGGAGCCTTTCTTTACCGTAGCGCGATTGAAGAGAATACAACAGCTAAAAAATTGTTGGGATAACCGAAAAGAAAATGAGATCGAAAGCTTTAGAAGTTCCAGCTGACCAAAACGATTCAAAATTCAAAATTGATTAGTTTTAAGGATACAAGCTTTTTCCTTAACTTTGTTACACTGACTAAAAGTCTGGGTTGAAACCTCTCTTGACGCGGCTTCTCTTGGTTTGTGTATGACTAAAGCTCGATTGGTTTGCTCAAAGTTGCGAATCTCGAGATCGACCCAGCAGCCAAATCTATAGTCGCGATAAAACCAATTATGGCAAAAATTCTAGCGATTATACGCATTTAAAGCCATCTTTATATAATTACAACTGTTTTCTCTCTGCGGCTAGAAAACAGTGCCTCAATCTTTTCAAAGTTCTCACACGGCTTCGGACGAGCGGATTTCTATCTTTATCCTAAATTTTCTGCCTAGGCAGTTACAAAAAATCCTTGAAAACAAAATTTACAAAAATTTATATCTATTGATAGAAATTTCCTTTTTTAGTAACTTTATTTGTTATAGTTTTTATACTTTTGTGAAAAAATTAACATAAAAAATTATTTTTTAAAAATTTATTAACCAGAATGGGCAACTGCTCGAACCAAGGCAAATTAAGTCTGGCTACGCAAATAGCTTATGGAGCGGCGGATCTCGGTCCTTCGATGGCTGGCAACATGCTAGTCGTTTTCTTTTTCTTTTTCCTAACTACCGTCGCTGGATTACCCGCTAATTTAGCGGGCATCATTTTATTGTTTAGTAATGGTTGGAGTGCAATTAGTACTTTAATTGTAGGAGCTTTAAGCGATCGCACGGTTTGCCGTTGGGGTAGGAGAAGGGTTTGGATGCTCTCTAGCGCGCCAATTTTAGGGATTAGCTTCTTTCTGCTGTGGTGGATTCCTCCTAGCCATGAATGGTTGAGATTTGGCTACTATTTGGCGATCGCTGTTCTATTTCAAACTGCGGCTAGTGCTTTTGCAGTACCATACGGTGCGTTAGTAACGGACTTGAGCGACGATCACCACGAACATATTCGCCTTAACAGTATGCGCTTTGGCTTTTCTCTAGTTGGTTGTATCGGCTCGTTGCTGTTAGCTCGCTTGTTGACTCATTGGGTATACAACCCCAAACAACAACTCTTGGAACTTGGGTCAATCTGCGCGCTAATTACCGTAGTGTCGATTCTTTCTTGTTGTTGGCAAATTAAAGAACGTCCAGCTCAAGCGATCGTGGACTGTAAAGCTGACTGGCGCGAAATAAAAACTATACTTCGCAATCAACCGCTGTTGATGCTGGTGGGAATTTATTCTCTCTCGTGGTTGGCAGTACAGATTACTCCTGCTATCTTACCTTACTTCGTTACCAATTGTCTGAAACTTGACTCTATCGAAGTTACTCAGGTTGTTTTACTCATGCAAGGAACGGCTTTAATAGCTTTATTTGCCTGGGAACCTTTGAGTAAACAAATTGGTAAAAAAAGAGTTTACTGGCTGGGTAGTAGTTTGTGGATTGCAGCCGAAATTGGTCTATTTCAGCTCAAAGCAGGACAATGTAATTTAATGTATGCTCTAGCAACGATCGCTGGCTTAGGTATGTCCACTATTTACTTTATTCCAGTTTCTATGTTGCCAGAGGTAATCGACTGGGATGAACTAACCACTGGCAAAAGAAGAGAAGGTTTATTCTACAGTATTTTAATGTTTATTTATCAAATTTCTTTGGCGTTGGGACTGTTTTTTGTCGGACAGTGGTTAGATATATGTGGCTTTCAAGAAGCAATACCAGGACCAATTCAATTAATACAACCCCATTCTGCTCTAGTCGCCATCCGACAAGCGATTGTAATTTTACCTACAGTCGCTCTATCGGTTAGTGTAGTTTTGATTTACTTTTACCCAATTAATCACAAAGTGCATCAAGATACAGTTATCAAACTACAAAAACGTCGTCTGGCAACTTCTACTTCTATCAATTAAACAATAGCTACTAGCAGCAATTCGCCCGTAGATTTAACTAATATAAATTGAACGGGAATTTGAACTCAAACCCGCTAAAAGCGTATAGAGCTAAAAGTTAAAAGCTTGGTTAAAAAGTACTAACCCTTTTGCTGTTTGTAGAGTTCCTTAAACTTTCTCTGCTGAACTTTGTGGTCTACTATGGGTTGAGGATAACCACAGCGATCGCGTTCGTCTTGGGGAATTTTTCCGGTTACTAAATATTCTGTATCGATCGAACTCAATTCTGGTAGCCAATGGCGAATATATTCCCCTTCGGGATCGCATTTTTGAGCTTGGGAAGCAGGATTAAAAATACGTAGAGGTTTAGGGTCCATGCCACTAGAAGCACTCCACTGCCAACCGCCATTATTAGCAGACAGATCCCCATCGTAGAGTTTTTGCATAAAATACTTTTCTCCCCAACGCCAATCAATAATTAAATCTTTGGTGAGGAAGCTAGCGACAATCATGCGACAGCGGTTGTGCATCCAGCCGATTTCATTTAATTGCCGCATGGCAGCATCGACGATAGGATAACCCGTTTTTCCCTCGCACCAAGCTTGGAAATATTCTTGGTTGTTTTCCCAAGGAAAATCTTTAAATTCATCCCGATAAGGACCTTCTGCTAGTTCGGGAAAAAAATACATACAATGTTGATAAAATTCTCGCCAAGCTAACTCTTGTTGCCAAGCTCGAATATTTGCTCTGGTTTCATCGCTGCGACTGTTGTGATAGGCTTCTGCCGCCGCCTGCCAAACAGTACGAATACCAATCGCCCCAAATTTTAAGGCTGCACTCAGTCGGGATGTTCCATCGACTGACGGAAAATCGCGCTGTTCTTTATATTCATAAATAGTGCGATCGCCAAATTCTTCTAGTCTATCTCGTGCTGCTGCTTCTCCCGGTTCGAGAAGTAAAAAATTGTCCCACTGGTAGCCTAAATCTTTAGCTGTTGGTAAAGCGATCGCCCCTGCATCTTTAGCTATAGTAATTTTTTCTTTGGTTAAACCTTCAAAATTGTCTAAAGTTCCTAAGGCAGATTGTTTTTTTTGTTCGCTCCAATTGCGCCAAAAAGGAGTAAAAACTTGATAGATTTCGTCCGATTTGGTGAGAATTTTTCCTGGAGGATGTAATAACTGATCCCAAGAATTAGCAACAACAATACCCTTTTCTTTTAGTACATCCTTGCAGGCGCGATCGCGCTGTTTGGCATAAGGTTCTACATCCCAGTTCCAGAATACGGCTTTGGCTTTGAGTGCTTCTGCTAATTGGGGAATTGCCTGAGAAGGTTCGCCTTTGAGAATTAACAATTGAGAGCCAACTTCTTGATATTTTTGCTGCAACTTCTCTAAACAGCCAATCATGTAGGTAACTCTTGCGGGGGCAACGTCATCTTTATCTAAAATATTTGGATCGAGACAGAATACTCCTATTACCTTAGAACTTCTTTGACGCGCAGCTGCCAGTCCTACGTTATCGGCAATGCGTAAATCGCGGCGATGCCAAAACAAAATTAGATCGGACATTAACTTGTTTATTAATACAGTTGTTTCAGGATATTCTCTAATTATTTTAAGAGTATTTAAGAAATGTATCTAAAGAATGATTTTATTAGCTAAAGCCTCAATTAAATTAACTCGTACCGTTCATAAGTATTTACGGAACTTTTCCTTTGATTTTCAGTCATTTTGAGGAGCGATCGATTGTGAAATTGATGTCATCATTACCAATTAAAGAACGATCCTATTTATTCGCTCGTGGTGAAGAGCTACCATCTTCATCAGATAGTTTATGGCTGATCTTAACTGGAGTCGTCAAAAGTTATACTTTTAATGATGAAGGCGAAATCATTCCCATGGGTTATTGGGGTGAAGAAGATGCAGTTGGACAAGCAATATCTGGAGTAGAACCATACCTGATTGAGTGTCTGACTGAGGTAAAAGCCGTCATGATTTCTCCGTACCAGTTGCAGCAGTTGCCCGCTGTTATGCTACGTCATGCAAGATATGTAGAACAACTGATTTGTCTTTTGCGCCATCAACCTGTCGAAAAGCGTTTTCTCTGTGTTTTGAAATGGCTGGCAGATAGATTTGGCTATCGTGTGGAACAAGGACGTTTAATTAACCTGGAGTTGACTCATAACGAACTAGCAGAATTAATCGGTGCTGCTAGGGTAACAGTAACCAAGCTAATCAATCATTTGGAGCGAGAAGAAATTATTGTGCGGCAAAACAAATGTATAGTTTTGATTGAAAAGCATGTGCGCGAACTAGTTATTTCCGGTCACAAAAATACTTTATCTTTATAGCAAGAATCAGAAGTCAATGGATAATTGAGAATTAATAATTATCAATTCTCAATTATTGACTGTATCCCCGTTCCCAACCTCACGCAAGAAGTCTAACTTGCCAAAAAGGTTCTCTTGGAGCTTGCACTCAAAAATGCACTTTATACAAATTAAATAATTCTCCCGAGGAGCGCGAGACTATTTTGGCACCGACAGCTTTAATTGTTTTTTCCCATTCAGCCACAGGCTCTAGAAAAACCTCAGCCCCTAAATAAGTTTCCAGAACTGCCCAATCCTCTGCTAGAGGCTTTTCTGGATCGAGGATGTCAAAAACAAACTGTCCGTCTGGTTTAAGTATCCTCTTAACCTCAGCCATAACCGTACTCCAGTAATCGGGAGGGTAATAACAACTAAATCCAGTCGCGATCGCTAAATCGAACTGAGCTGGCGAGTAGTTCAAATGATGAGCGGTTCCTAACTCAACTCCCTTGAACAGCTTAGAATTCAACTGAGGACTGCGAGCATTGAGAACATCCCTTGCTACAGTACTAATTTCCCGTCCATAAAAAAATGCTTTCCAATCTCGCCAAGGATAAATCAAAAAGCTTACGCCACAGCCAATGTCCAAACAATGCTGGTTTTTTTGTGGCTGCGCAATTTCCCAGAAGGGAGAAGCAATTCTCTGGGCAAGTTTACCAGTAACCCACTCCTTAAATATTGGCATAGCTTCTACTTCTGTGGGTAGATCGAAAGCTTGCTGTTGATACTGGCGGTTAAACCTATATGCCACTTGGTCAATTTTCTTCTGCCAAGAATCTGTCTGAGGGATACCACCTATTTGTGAACTGCGCGAAGCAGAAGGATCTTTCTCGAAGAGAAAATTTCGCTTTTTAGACATTAAGACAACATCGCTTTTAAAACCATTGTAGTGAAGTTCTAGCCTATGGAGGTGGCAGCAATCATTCGTTACTTATGTAATTAATGCCTGAACTATAATTTGTACGACTCCAATCGCCACCTGTACTAATAACCAAGTATTCCTCGTGCTCGTTTGGGGAACCTTTGCTCCTGTAGGAACTTTGATTTGGTGGTTAGATGGGGGAAAAGATAAGTTAGAGAGAAGAAGTAAAGAGATTGAAGCTTTATTAAATAGTGACTCTACGTCTGAAGATACTGCTGCTGGGAATTCCTGCTATATTATTTTCCTGACTGGCATAGGGGATGTCTCAGGCGATTTTTTGAATTTTTGTGGAGAGTAACCGAAAAAGCAGACGGATGGTTAGAACTAACTCAATACTTGCTAGAATTTCGCAATGTTTGGCGAATGGCAATTTCCGCTGACGATCGCTACGGACGCATCTATAATCCAGCGATCGCCCTATCTATTATGGAAAGGATGGAACAGCAGCAATCTATCCCCCGCTCTCACAAGAGCCAATTCACTTGCTAGTATTGCGATTCTGTTTGGTTTCCTTGTTGAATACCTTGAAGGCTCTGAGTTGGATGAAGTTTAGTGAGAATCTGGCTCCATCCATTTTACAGAAGCGGTGGTAATTTCTCCGACCTCGCACTATGGGGGCTAATTTCTTAGCCTTGACCGTAGCACCACAATTCGAGCTGTTTAATAATTATCCCAGCAGATTGAAATTACCCAAGGGTTGGTAGCCTGGTAAAATTTGTCTGAGATCGGCAGTAGATATTTGTAGATGTTGGGTCAATACAAAAGCGATCGCTTCTCGAAAATCTGTTGTCACGGATAAATCTCTTCCTCGCTCCAACTGGGATTCGGCTAACCCCGTCCACTCACCGTATACCTTGCCACCACGAATCCCACCACCTAATAGCCAAAAGACATTACCTCGTCCGTGATCGGTTCCACCGTTGCCATTTTCTTTAACAGTGCGACCGAATTCTGACATGAGCATAATTACAGTATCTGAGTAAATCGAACCTAACTCATGAACGAGAGTAGCTAAACCTTTACCTAAAGATTGCAAAGACTGATTTAAGTGAACCTTTTGATCGATATGAGTATCCCAATCGCCAATCGCCATAAATGCCAATTGAGTTCTGGCATCTCCTACCATCAGCTTTGCTACTTCCACTGCATCATCGACAAAATAATTTGCTGGCGGCGCACCACGGGAAGCTGACATCATCTCTGCCTTTAATTGAGCTAAAATAATTTCTCTGGCTTGACGACCTTGTTGATAAGCTTTACTAACTTCATCACTACCATCATATAAAGGGTCAAAGACATGGCTTATGTGAGGTTTGTCTGTATGTAGGAAAGAAATAGAATTTTTTCCAGGAGAAAGATTAGCCACTGGCATTGAACCGCGCAAGATACGTGGAGTAGTATTGCCTACATTCAGGGCTTGAGTGGGTCGGTCTTGGGGTAAAGTAGCTAATAGTCGATTCATCCAACCATCTGCTGTCTTTTTCACGCCAGGCGTACCGCTTTCCAGGTAGTCTTGAGCGTCAAAATGAGAACGAGTCTCATCCGGCGATCCGCAGCAATGAATAAAAGCCAAACTACCTTTTTTCCATAATGGCATTAAATCGGCTAATGCTGGATGTAAGCCAAAAAAGCCATCTAAGTCCAATACTCCTGCTTTTTCTCCCGGATAGGGAATAGCAAGAGTCGGTCTAGCTTCGTAGTAATTTGCTTCTTGATGGGGAACGACAACATTCAATCCATCTATACCACCTCTAAGGAAAATGACCACTAGCCGTTTGCGGTTGTTCGGAACAGCAACTCCTTTAACTATCCAACTATTCCAACCAACCGGAAGCAGCATTCCTCCAGTAACTAAACCTGCTGTTTGTAAAAATTTTCTTCTTTTCATAGATAATAGATGATTCCTTAATTGCTTCGCTTGGCTCACGGATGTAAGGGCAATTGGTCAATCGCCCCTACTGGTGACTGATTATTTGTACATCATTTCTGGACTACCCAGCATTAAAGCGGTACGCAGTCTAGGCGGACTGTTGTGAAGCACTTGTTTTGTGTGTGGCGACAAAAGATCGTTTAGAGTTGCGCTTACAACTTCGGCATTAACTTGATTCTTATTTAATGCGCCAATGGCAATCTCTGTTGCCAAACTAATTCTGCGCAGCATGCCATCAGGATTAAGCCAAACATCCTTAGTACTTGCGTAGCCATCGGGAGTAAGACAGCCATAAACTGGCATTCCCAATTGTTCTAACATTTCCCTTAATTGTTGGTAATCGGGATTGTCGATGCGTGCGGCTCGTACGATGGAAATTAGATATTGATAAGGGGTTTTAAATTTTTTGCCGTAATACTGAGGATCGTTGAATTCAGTACTGTGAAAAAGGGTATCTAAAATGGCGCGAATATCTCCATCAGTCTTGCGGAATTTTTGTGCTAGTTTATCCACCAAACTTTGTGGTGGTTCATCAGCAACGAAATATTGCGCCAATTTATAACTGATAAAATGGGCAGTGGAAGGATGAGTGACTAAAATATCTAAAGCTTTTTCTCCTTCTTCGATGCCGCTACCTTTGATAGTAGTGCCTAGAAAAACTTTATCGCTAAAATCATGGCGATTTTCGTCGAAAAAGAAACCTTTTTCCTCTCGTTTACTACTACCACTACGATCTATTCCCCATCCGGTGAAGATACGAGCCAAAGCAGTAACATCTGCTTGGGTATAGCCTCCATCTACGCCTAAAGTATGCAGTTCCATCAATTCGCGAGCGTAGTTTTCATTTAAACCTTTAAATCTACCCCGCGCACCCGGACTATGGGGGTCTGTATTTACTTCATTGTCTAAATATAGCAGCATTGCCGGATGACGGGCGGTTACCTCTAATAAATCGCGAAAACGCCCCAAAGCATGAATTCTAATGTCATTTTCATAATCTCCTACCCAGATTGAGGCGATCGCTTTTTTGCCATAAACATTGAAGTGATTAAACCAGAAATCTATCATAACTTCTTGTAGTTGACGCTTAGAAGCGATCGCTCTTGCTAAACGTCCTTCTACTGCTTGGTGCATAACTCTCCATCTTTGTTGAAGGAGTTTGTCTTTTTCTTCTGCTGATAATTCCCGTCCTTTTTTTTCTTTCATTTGTGGGTTGGGAACATATTTTTGGAACAGTTCTGTAGGACTCATTTTTAGAGTTTCTAGTTGGGCAAGATGAAGCTCAAGTTGTGAAAATTCTGGAATAGAATCTGGAGCAAGTTGTTCTTGAAGATAAGTTTCAACTCCTTTTGACCTAACTTGCTCGATCTGTTTATAAGTAGGACCAAAACTGAGGCGATTTAGTAAGTGCAAAATCTGAGTATCTTCTACTAAACCGCTCGCTTGTTTCTGAACTAATCCCAACCACAGGATTGCTCCACAGATTAGTAATAAGATCCAGGAATTTAATTTTGGCTTCATAGCTCCCAGCTTTTGTTTCTCACCCAGTATAAACTTAGAAAATTTAATAATAGTTCAGTATTTCTCCTTTTTTTCGCTCGAAGTTAGCAAAAATTTAAATATTTTTTTGATTAAAAATCAATTTTATTAAAAGTGCGAACAAAATACTTAGGATAGTTTATTTTTTCAAATATATCTAGAGTAATATTTCTTAGTGCAGATGAATTAATTAATTGAAATATTTATAAATATAAAAATAAGGTAAGGAAAAAACTAAAAAACCTTATAAAAATTGGAATTGAGTAATTGCAAAAATAATTTAGTTGCAGGAGGGTCAAAGTTAATGAATATAAGTACTAGAAAAAGAGCTTTAGGACTTTTTCCCACGCGCCGAGATGCAGAATCAGCACTAAGAAAACTCCAAGAATCTGGTTTCCCGATGGATCGAGTTTCCATAATCGCGCGGGATGGGGATAGAGGAGATAGAATCGCCGGTGTAGATGTAAATGACCGTAGCCAAGGGAACAAAGCCGATGAAGGTGCAGCTACAGGTGCAGTTGCTGGTGGTGCTTTGGGTGGAATTACCGGTTTGTTAGTAGGTTTGGGTACTCTAGCAATTCCAGGTATAGGTCCGATAATGCTAGCAGGAGCAGGAGCTACAGCACTTGCCACTACTTTAGCTGGTGGTGCTATCGGTGCTGCCGGTGGTGGTTTAGTCGGCGCACTGATTGGCTTGGGTATTCCCGAAGAAAGAGCCAGAGTTTATCGCGATCGCGTTGCTCATGGAGACTATTTGTTAATAGTCGATGGTACGGAAGCGGAAATTGCTCGCGCTCAGCGAATACTTGACGCATACGGTATTCGCGAGTGGGGTGTTTATGACGTACCCGCAAATAATGTGGCTCCCGCAGAACCTACTAGCGAGCGAGTGGTCACTAGAGAATCTTATGTTAATGCATCAGAAATTGACACTCCTGGCAGAGTCAATGAAGTTCTTCCTACAGAACCGCGCGTCAATCGAGATGTAGAACCAGATCCTACAGTAAGAAAATCTGCGGTTAATCGCTCCCTGGAAGAAGGCGAGGTCATCTCAGAAGACCCAGAAGTAATTATCGTCGATCATCGTTCTCAACGTGACAGACAAAACAATCTTTAGCGCTTGTCAAAAAGCTAGTTATTTCAGAAAAAAGATAAAAATATGAACAAGCTGATCGTTCCTTTACTGAGTAGTATTTTCTTATTCGGTGCAGTTGCCTGTAATGATGCTGCTAGAACCGATCGACAAGCTCCTGACGAGCCAGGAGCAACACTAGAAGCTCCGACAACCGAAGAGGCTCAAGAAAGCCAAGAAGACGCAACTAGCGACGTTCGCCGCGATCAACTCGATTCTGACATTAGAGCACGGGAAGAACGGCGCGAGATATTTAACGATGGTCAGGCAGAAAGAGATGATGGTGACCTTCAAAGCGAAGTACGCAGCAAATTAGAAGCTAATCTCCCGGCAAGTGCCTTGGTGGTTGAGTCTAATGATGGGGTCGTTACCATTTCAGGAACTGTTCCTACTCAAGAACAATATAATCGAATCGAACCCCTGGCAAGAGAAATTGATGGGGTTCGGGAAGTGAATGTGGATGCAATAGTTCAACCAGCTCAACCAGAAAGTTAGATACAAAAAGATTTTTAGATATTGCTACTGAATAATTGACTTCCACCAAAGACAGGATTTAAACAAAATCCTGTCTTCCTTGCTTTGAGATAACTTTAAAGTAATATCTGCTAATAGTTAGAGCGGACTCAAATTTTGATCTATCTCATTAGTTAGATGAAAATAAAAAACTTTATTTCTAGGCTAATAACGTAACTAAATTTCCAAAAAAAAATATTGCAGGAGAAGTTTTATGGCTTTAACAAAAATTGGGGATTTATATCCCGATTATAAAGAGGATATTTTCGGAGGCGATGACATCAAAAATTACTCTGTCTATAGCGAACAGGAGGAAAAAATTGGTACTGTCGACGACATTCTAGTAGACGAGTCCGGTAGTTTCCGCTACTTCGTCATCGATACCGGCTTTTGGATTTTTGGTAAGAAAGTTTTACTTCCTGTAGGTCGTGCCCACATCGATTATAACCAACATCGCCTTTACGCTCTAGGAATGACTAGAGAGCAAGTGGAAAGCCTTCCCGAATACCGTGAAGATATGACTATAGACTACGATTACGAAGAACGGGTCAGAAATGTATATCGTCCGGGAGTAGCTGGAACAACGGGAGCTACAACTGCATCTACATACGATCGCGATACCTACAGCTACGATCGCGATCGTCCTCTTTATAACCTAGATGAGCAAAATCATCAAAAATTCAAACTTTATCAAGAACGTTTAGTCGCTAATAAAGACCGTTTTCGGATTGGTACGGTAACGGTTGGTAAGCATGTTGAAACTGAAACTGCACGAGTTTCCGTCCCTGTCGAAAAAGAACGAGTAGTTATCGAACGCACCGATCCTACAAGTACTACCCCAGTAACCCCTGGTTCTGCTGACTTCCGCGAAGGAGAAGTCGCACGAATGGAAGTTTATGAAGAGACGGCAGATATCGACAAACAAGCCTTCGTGCGCGAAGAAGTCAATATCAAGAAAGAAGTTCAGCGCGATACGGTAGACGCTACCGAACAAGTACGTCGTGAAGAGTTAGACGTTGACGTTGATAACGAATCAATCGTTGACAGAGATCGAGTCAATCGCGATCGCATCAATCGAAACCAATAAAACACTTCACAGGTAGAGTTGTCAGTCAAAACAGCTCTGCCTCATTTTTTTCTTGAAGTTTATTAAGCTAGCAGCACAATTACTAATATGAATGGGGAAAACGATACCACTAACAGGCAGGAACGCGATCTAGATTTGTTAAATCAAATTAAAAACGACAAACAATTGACGGGCGATCGGCAAAAAGAGCCTATCTCAGAAATAGTAGCAGAAAAATCTATTTCCCTATTAGAAGAAAAATTACTAGTTAACCGCAATAAGCGCAAAGTAGGCGAAGTAGTAGTGCGGAAAAAAATTGAAACCCGCATGGTACAAGTTCCAGTTCGACGCGAGGTATTGATTGTCGAGCAAATTGGTGGAGAAAATAAACAATTAGCCGAAATCGATATAGGGAAAGGAGAAATTACTGGTGTAGAAATTGCTAATTTATCTCGTAATATTGCCGAGCGAACTATAGAAGCTGAATTTCTTTCTCCCAGTTCTGCTAGCGATTTTTTAAAAGCGATCGCACTCACAGAAAACCACGGCTGTGTTAAGATAAACATCGAATTGACGGTAAATAGTCAAGAAAAACTAGAAGCTTATCAACAAATGTTGAAAGATATAAAAACGTTCAATTCCTAGAAAGTATTTAAGTATTTAAAAAACTACGTAGTAGGCAGGGAACAGGGAATCCGAGAAGAATTAATTAACTATCAACAAAAAAATTAGGTGTTATATCAAGTTCGGATAATCACTTTAAATAAATTTACTCCGCGTCGCCGTGTCTCACGCCAGTCCCTACAATGGGACGGGGCGTATAAACTGCTGAATTTATTTCGGCAGACAGCCTCTTGGGAACCCCCGCAACGCGTGGGCTCCCCTTCTCCTCGTCAATCATCATATTCAACTGTTTAAGCGAACCTGATATTAGCTGTAACTCATTTGAATGAGTTAATATATTTTTAGTCTGTTTAATATTTTTTAAAATTATTTCAATATTTTATATATTTACTGAATCTATTGGTCAACAAAAATAACTTTTAGTTACAAGTACTAGAAATAATTTTCAGATTTGTATAAATTAAGAAATGAAGCTAGTTAAAGCTTCACTGGCAGACAAAACAGCCAAAGGTACATTACTAGTAAAAAGGAGATTAAAGCTGTTTGATTTAGCGTCTGTCTCATCGGACAACATCACTCAAACCGAAGCTAAACAATTCCTCTAATGGTTGAAAGGGGGCACTGCATCCTTAAAGATGAAATCCCTGTTTATAATCGCAAAGGTGAGGAGCGTTTTCTGGCAGTAGGAGCGAGTGATGTTTTCGATTGTGTATGGTCAATTAACTTAAACGAGCAGTACATTCGAGAATTAATTTCTGATTGGTCACTGCATGAGGTTGTATAGCTTAAGCTTAATGAAAAGCTCTAATAGCATCTCGATAATTCCCTAAAGCTGCGTAACACAAACCTAAACCATGCCAAGCTCCGAAGTGGGCGCTGTTGAGTTTGACTACCTGCTAGCAATCACAAGAGACTTGGCGTATTGTCCTAACATGTAATAGAGAACTGCTCTTCTATTCCACGCCTCAGCGAAATCTGGTTGATTATTAATCGTTTCTGTTAAAATTGCTTCTGCTTTTTCTACTTCACCTAAGAGCTTATCGCAAAATAAATCCGTTGAATAGTCTGGGATTCGCGTGATGGCAGAGGCAAAGCCAATATAATCTAGCGTTCTAGAAATCACCTATATCGAGTTCTGCCTACTTGATGTATATGCTGAGTTCCACAAGAAAGCGGAGGGGAGCTCGGATGAAACAGAACGCGAAGTCATGGGAGATAAGTGACGACTTCTGGGAGTTTGTGAAGCCTCATATTCCCCATCGTTCCCGAGTAGAGGGACTGTGCTATTTTCGCGCTCCGGGTGGAGGGCGGAAACCAGCCAACCTTCGAATGGTTCTGTCTGCTATCCTGTATGTACTCAGGACCGGGATGCAATGGAATGCTCTTGCGAAGGAAAAGTTTGGGCTCTCTGGATCTACCGCGCATCGATATTTTCGATTTTGGCTCGAGGCCGGTTTCTTCGAAAAGATCTGGGAACTTGGGGTACAGCGATACGATGAGATTGTAGGTGTTCGTTGGAGCTGGCAGGCCGCCGACGGAGCGACATTCAAGGCCCCACTCGCGCAAGAGGCGGTGGGACCGAACCCGACGGACAGGGCGAAGGCGGGCAGCAAAAGGCATCTTTTGGTCGACGAGAGGGGTATTCCTTTAGGGATAGTCATTACTGGAGCTAATGTTCACGACAGTAAAGGGCTGCCAGAGCTGCTTAACGCTAAAGTAAAGCTACAGCCACAGAATTCTGGGACAAAACAGAATCTATGTCTCGATGCTGCTTACGTCGGAAGTCCAACACGAGACATTATGGAGAAGCATGGGTACACTGCGCACGTTCGCCCACGGGGGGAGGAAGCAGAGGACATTAAGAGTCGGAAGGGCAAGAAGGCCCGAAGGTGGATTGTCGAGGTCGTGCACTCGTGGTTCACCCGATTCCGGAAACTGGCAGTTCGATACGAGAAGACAGTTGCGAGCTGCATGGCGCTTCACCACCTCGCAGCAGCTCTTATTTGCTTCCGTAAGGCATCAGCAGCACTCAACCCCAGCACTTCGTGAGGGAATAGGAAAAATGGCCTTGATTTGCGGCCACCTTATTTCAGGATAAGCTCTAAGTCCAAATAAGTTTGAGCGCGGCGAAGTAATTCTAAACCTAATATACCTTTCTGGCTATACCAAATACGCCAAAGAGCTTCTGTTGCGTTCTGGCGTATTTCTCGCTCGGAGCTTTTTAATTTCTTTAGTAATTCTGGTTGAGATAATTCATCCATGATGAATACCCAAATTAAACTCCTATTAATTCTTGTGCTTATGTATTGTCGGATTTTTTATCCAAATCTATTTTAGGAATTAGATTGGGTCGCTTGGCATCTTCCCAACCGACAGGACGCTTAGAGTTATACCAAGCAATTGAGCCAATGGTAACGGCGGCAATAAAACCTATAACGTAGACAGCAACAAAATACACTGGAAATTTACCGCCGACTGCCACAGCCTCCATCAGTAAATGCATAGTTTTGTGTTTTTTCGCTTTAGCTTTAACTAATCTTAGCAAAAACTGAGAAACTAAACTACCGATCGTGGGCAATTACTATAGCAATTTTTATTAAGAAATACTCCCTCTTTGAAATTTTATATGCAATAGAAAAAAGAATGCTACATATAGATCGCCCCGTCTCCCAGTTCCCTCGTCTTCCCTATATAATTATCTTCCCGTTCTTTCCCTCAGCCAATCTCGTCTGGTTCGTAAAGCTGGAGAAGGGGAAGTTCTTGTTCGTCGTGGGGTTGGTTCTTTTTCGGTTGGTTTGTCAATTTTGGGTGGCGTAACCGAAGGTGTAGATGCCGGTGCCGGAGTAGGAGAAGGTGCAGTTGGTTTTGGAGTCGATTGAGGTTTGGAGGTTGTAGACGCACCCTCGCTTTCACTAGAGGAAGAAGACGGTTCGCTAGAGCTAGGAGTAGTTCTTTGATAACTTGGAGATTCAGCCGTTCTCAGATAATAACTGCGCTTCGGTTCGAGAGCTTCTGCTTCAATAACGGGTTGACGATTTGTCAGGCTGGGACGCTCGGGAAAAGCTTCAACAGGAAGATCTCGGACCACTTGAAGCATGAATTTACGCCAGAGTTCGGCAGCAGTACCGCTAGTTCCCTGAGTGGGTTGATTGTTATCATTTCCCAACCAAACTCCAGCCGCAACTTGAGGAATATAGCCAATAAACCATAAATCGCGAGATTCGTCAGAAGTACCTGTTTTTCCGGCTGCCGGTCGTCCAATTTGAGCGGGGATACCAGTACCGGAATTTACTACTCCCTGTAACATCCAATTCATAATCGCCGCCGTGTCTTCATCAATAGCTGCTTGGGGTTCAAAATTTGCCTCATAAATGATATTTCCTTGGCGATCGCGAATCCGACTAATACCATAAGCTTTTTGATGAATACCCTGATTGGCTAGCGTGCCATAGGCATTGGTTAACTCCAGCAGATTGACTTCCCATGCACCCAAAGCCAACGAATAAGTGGGTTTTAGTTCCGATTCAATACCCATTTTTTTGGCAATTTCGATGGTAGGGTTCCAACCTATATCCAACATGGTGCGCAGAGCAACTACGTTGATAGACTCAGCTAGAGCATCATAGAGGGATATATAACTACGGCGATAACGATCTTGATAATTTTTAGGTTGATAGCCATCGACAAAGTATTCTGCATCTAAATAGCTTTTGTAAGGAGAAAAACCTGCGGCGATCGCTGCCGTGTAAACAAATGTTTTAAAAGTCGAACCCGGTTGACGTTGAGCTTGGGTCACTCGATTATATTGATTGTTACCAAAATCGTTACCCCCTACCATGGCTTTAATTTCTCCCGTGCGAGGGTCGATAGCAACGAGAGCACCTTGCTGCCATTTTTGCCATTTACCATATTGTTCTATGCCATCTTCAATAGTTGCTTCGGCTGCTTTTTGCCACTGCGGCTCGAGGGTAGTTTCTACTATTATTCCTCCTGCTTCTAAGACTTCGGGAGAAACGTATTGAGGTAATTCTTTTCGGATGTAGTCAGTAAAATAGTGAGCCTGTCTGCGGAAATATTTTGGTTGTTGCCGTTCGGTAACTAGAGGAGAAGCAATAGCAGCAGCAGCTTCATCAGCAGTGATGTATCCTTGTTGTTTCATGTTTCCGAGCACTAGATTGCGCCGTTGCTTCGCCAATTCTGGATTGGTAAAAGGAGAATAGACACTCGGAGCAGGAACGATTCCAGCTAAAGTGGCTACTTCTGATAGAGTTAGCTCATCTATAGACTTGCCAAAATAAACCCAGGCAGCATCTGCTACACCATAAGAGCCAGAACCTAAATAAACTAAATTTAGGTAACTTTCGAGAATTTGTGGTTTCTCAAACCTGTGGTCAATTTGATGGGCAATTATAATCTCTTTTAGTTTGCGCCAAAGACTTTTTTCTTGACTGAGAAAGGTAATTCTCGCTAGTTGTTGGGAAATTGTACTGCCTCCTTCTACTACTTGTCCGGCTCTGAGATTGGCGAAGGTGGCGCGAGCAATACCCTGCAAATCGACCCCGTCGTGTTGGTAAAAACGTCTATCCTCGCTAGCAATGAAAGCTTGAGGTAAGATTGCCGGCACTTCTTCGAGGTTGATTTTTTCGTGAGTAACAGGTCCAGTTTCCTGTAAGAGACTGCCATCAGCAGCTTTGATAGTTAAAGTTTCAGGACGCGCATAAGTGAGAACTGGGTCAATCGTTTTAGGTAAGCTGGCTTCTAGCTTGTACCATACATAACCTAAGGCGATCGCGCTACTGCCAATACCTGCAATAATGCCTAATCCAAATCTAAACAACTTTTTTTGTTTATTTAAATTGAAAGTTTTTGCTAATTTTTTTTCTGACAAATTCAACTCAGACTTAGATAAAGAAGACGGTTGAGAGTTTGTTGATGATTGTGGTTGACGGTCTTGAGTCGGTTTCACTCTTTCAATCCTCAGCTAGAGTGGGGTCACCTCTGGTTGAATGACTCTCTTTTTGCAGTTGTGTTTCCTAAAGGATAAATATTTAATCTAACTTATTGTTGTAGCGAATTTTGTAGGAACGTAGCATGCTACGTCCCTACAATAAACTGTAAATTTTTATTTTTCTAACTTCCTAAGATTTGTCCACCACTGATTGAGAGGATAGTAGAGAGCTGGAGCCCAAAGACTGCTGAGAGTGGCTGAGGCGATCGCAATCCGTTGGTAATCTTGCCAAATCTCTCTTAAAGGACGGACGTACATGAGACTGTATTGAATGGCAAGCGCTGTTTCTGCTACTACCACCATAAAAAAGACAATTAGTGCCACAGAAATAAAATCTTCTTGAATATATAGCTGTCTTCTTAAGCTAGCTGTTAATACTCCTACTAAAACTAAACTAAGAATATGGGAAGGATAAACTGCTGTCATGCCGTCATGAATTAAGCCTAACGTAACTCCAGCTAGCAATCCTTGCCAAACAGTACGCTTGATACTCCAACTAACCACCCAAATTAGCAACCAGTTTGGTCCAATCCCCAACAATTCCATCCCTGGTAAACGCAGCAGCAGGAGCATCGAACAAAGAGCAACTGAAAGTATTATGACCAATCCATTTAACAGTTTTAGTATATTAGATGGCATTGACATCAGTTCAAGGGTAATAAAGTTTCAGATGTAGGTTCTAATTTGGGAGTAAAGGGATGTACCAATACCCATTCCAACAGATTGAGCGGTGCTGTTAATTCAATTTCTGCCTCTAAAGCCTCTCCGCTATTTACATTAACTGACTTAACTTTGCCTAGCGGAAAGCCAGATGGGTATAAACGACTCAGATGAGACGTAGCAATTGTATCTCCAGGACGCACATCGGCAACTTTAGTAAAAAAGCGCATGACTACTGTTTGATAACTACCTCCTTGGATAAAGCCCAGGTGGCGGCTGCGACTGACTACTGCGCCAACCCGACTATTGGCATCGCTAATCAATAATACCCGACTGGTGTGGGGAGTTACCTGAATTACCCGACCGACCAATCCTCCAATCCCCGTAACTATAAATCCTTGCTCGATGCCATCATTTTTTCCTTTTCCCAAAGTGACTTGCTGCCACCAACGATCGGCACTACGTCCGATAATTGGTGCGTTAATTATTGGCTGTTGTTGATTTTGGGAATAGTCTAAAAACTTTTGTAATTGTTGATTTTGTTGTTCTAATTCCGCTATACGTTGCTCTAATTCGAGAATACGTGCATTAGTTAGTTTATCTTCCAAGATTAACTGCTGCTTGGATAGAAAAGGACTAACTAGAAAATAATATATCTCTGTAAGTGGTGCTACTCCAGTTTGCTCGAGAAACCAAGCTGCACTTATAGCTATACAGATTAACGTTGTTGATAAACCGTGTTTAATCCACCAGTGCCCCATCTTATTTATCAATTGATGATTGGTGATTGGCGATCACTAAGTAAGGGATAAGCTAGCAATTATTGGTATTGGTTTACTCATCTGCTTTACTCCTCAAGCTTCCCAGCTTTTTTTATCTAAATTAAGCGAGAGCGATCGCTAAGTACTCGCTCAAAACTTTTATCTTCTAATACTCGACCCGTACCCAAAACAACGCACTTGAGGGGTTCGGCTGCGATATGAGTAACAATACCAGTCTCCTTACTAATAAAGACATCTAACCCTTTGAGTAAGGCTCCACCTCCTGCCAATAAGATACCTCGGTCAATAATATCTGCAGCTAAATCCGGTGGAGTTTGTTCGAGAGTAATTTTGACAGCATCCACAATAGCATTAATTGGCTCTGACATTGCTTCTCTAATTTCCGATGCTTGAAGTTGGGCACTTCTCGGCAAGCTTGACACGAGATGGATGCCGCGAACTTCTACCATTGAGTCATTTTCTTCTGAGTCACCTTCTTCTGAAGAACAAACAGAACCTAAGCGAATTTTTAGGTTTTCTGCCATGTTTTCGCCGATAACCAGTTTATGTTTCTTTTTGATGTACTGAATAATTGATGCGGTCAGCTCATCCCCAGCCACTCGAATCGATTCGCTAACAACTTTTCCTTGAGAACTAATTACAGCTACCTCTGTAGTTCCGCCCCCAATATCTACAATCATATTGCCCGTGGATTCTGTTACTGGCAATCCCGCACCAATAGCTGCTGCGATCGGTTCTTCAATCAGATCGACTTCCCGAGCACCCGCTTGAGCTGCGACTTCCATGACTGCTCTGCGTTCTACTTTGGTCACTCCACTGGGAATACCAATTACCATGCGCGGCTGCACGATAGGATTACCCTCATAAGCACGCCGAATAAATTCTTGAAGCATGATTGCTGTAGCATCAAAATCTGCAATCACGCCATCTCTTAAAGGACGCAAAGCATGAACATCTTCCGGAGCTCGCCCGAGCATACTTTTAGCTTCTTTCCCGACCGCTCTCGGTTCTTCTGTTCTTCGGTCGATCGCCACAACAGAGGGTTCTTCTAATACAATCCCTTTACCTGAAACGTAAATGAGGGTATTAGCAGTACCCAAATCGATACCCATATCCCTTGATAGAGAAAAACGACGAAAAAAGCCCACTTTCGTACCGCCCCCAAGAAAGTTTAATGCTGATCTGTATGAGTCGAATCCAATTTACACTCAATATACCAATTATGTCGAAGGGTAATTTGTTAAACTAGAGCAGGAAATCAAGGTACGTTAGTACTAGCGAATAGGTGATTTATGGGTCTTAATGTTGTCAATTTAGTAGGTCGCGCTGGTGCCGATCCAGAGATAAGATATTTCGATTCGGGAAAAGTTTTGTGTCGATTGCCTTTGGCAGTAGATCGACGCACCCGCAATAGCGACCAGCCAGACTGGTTTAATTTGGAAATGTGGGATAAAACCGCAGAAATAGCCGGAAATTATATTCGTAAGGGAAGTTTAATAGGCATTCAAGGTTCTCTAAAAATTGAAACTTGGAGCGATCGCAATACGGGAGCTAGTCGTTCTCGTCCAACAATTCGAGTAGATCGTTTGGAGTTACTCGGTTCTAAGCGAGATAACGATGCAGGGGCACTCGGCAGCTATCAAGACAACGAATTTTAACTGCTTTGAACATCCGCGATCAAACGTCAAGACTAAGCTTGCGGATGAACCAGTTTTGACTGCTAGAGTGTAAAGTAATACAAACAAATAAGTTAAACTACTCTGACAGGCAAATAGAGGTCAATTCTATCTAATATGAGATATGCTCTTGTTCATGAGTGGTTAACGCCGAAAGCAACAGGCGGTTCAGAGTTAGTAGTTCGAGAAATTTTGAATTATATCGATGCTGACCTTTATGCCTTAATTGACTTTGAATCGACCAATCCTCATAGTTATTTATATGGACGTTCTATAAAAACGACCTTTTTACAACATTTTCCCTTAGCCCGTCAGGGAGTACAAAAATATTTACCCCTATTACCTTTGGCGATCGAGCAATTAGACTTACGAGAATATAATGTTATCCTTTCTTCTTCTCACGCAGTTGCCAAAGGTGTTTTAACTAGTCCGAACCAACTACACATTTGTTATTGTCATACCCCGATGCGCTACGCTTGGGACTTGACTTTTGATTATCTCGATATCAGCTCTGCAGGCAAAGGATTTACTGGCATCGTTGCTCGCTATCTTCTCCATCAGCTACGCCAATGGGATGTCCTTTCTGCTAATCGAGTCGATTATTTTATTGCCAACTCCTATCATACTGCTCGTCGTATTTGGCGTTGTTATCGTCGTCAAGCTAAGGTAATATATCCGCCAGTACAGATTGAACAATGTCCTTTTATTGCCCAGAAAGAAGATTTTTATCTGACGGTTTCTCGTCTAGTTAGTTACAAACTGGTACCTTTAATTGTTAAGGCATTTAATCAACTACAAAAACCGCTAGTGATTATTGGAGACGGACCGGAGTTAAACAAAATTCGTCAATTAGCCAAGTCTAATGTGCAAGTCATGGGGTTACAGCCTCATAATGTAGTAAAAGAGTATATGGCAAAAGCAAAAGCATTTGTTTATGCAGCTTGTGAAGATTTTGGTATTGCCTTAGTTGAAGCTCAAGCCTGCGGTACGCCAGTCATTACTTACCGAGGAGGTGGTGCTCTAGAAACTGTTAAAGACATTTACCAATACCCCCAGACGGGTACGGGTTTGTTTTTTGACAGGCAAAATCCGGCAGCAATCGTGCAAGCAGTTGAAACGTTTGAACAATTGCAAAGTAAGTTTCATCCAGAAAATTGCTGCTTGCAAGCTAGCGAATTTACACCGACAATTTTTAAAAAGTCCTATCTGGAGTTTCTCGACAATTGTTACCAAAAATTTAACTCGGTAAACTTAGAATTTTGTGACCAGATGCCCCATAATTAAGGCTTTCTGGATTTATGATCTTGAGTGTGTGGTGTGATGTGAAGGAGTGAGATGACTGCTAACAGCCAACTTATCTCCGTTAAGCTGTTACAAGGGTTTATTAAGAGAGGTTTTCAACCTCGACTCGAACACAAGAAACGTAAAACCCTGATTCTACCAGCTCTAGACGGAGATTTTACCAAACGTTTATTTGACATTTTCTTTTCTCTATTTGTGCTCATTTTCTTTTTCCCTGTTTATCTGCTTTTAGGAACGTTAATCGCCATCAGTTCTCCAGGACCAATTTTCTATGTTCAGACAAGAATTGGCAAAGATTTTAAACCATTCCACTGTATTAAATTTCGTACCATGGTGACCAATGCTGATGAGATACTGGAGATGATGATGGTAGACTCACCGCAGCTACGGGAGGAGTTTGATGATAACTGTAAATTAAAACACGATCCGAGAATAACTAGAATTGGTAAATTTTTGCGTCTGACCAGTCTAGATGAATTTCCTCAGTTTTGGAATGTGCTGAGAGGGGATATGAGCGTCGTTGGACCTCGACCACTAGTACCAGAAGAACTACATAAATACGGTCATCGGATTGACACAATCTTGCAGATTAAACCAGGAATTACCGGTCTATGGCAAGTATCGGGCAGAAATGATATTCCTTATCCTCGAAGGATACAAATAGATGTCTATTACGCAACCAGTCACAACTGGTTGTTAGATTTATGGATTGTCATTAAGACTTTGGGGGTCATTATTTTTCCCAAAAATAATGGTGCTTACTAAATTGGAATCCTCTGTGTTTGTCTGCCGATTACCTATTAGCAAAAATAAGCAAAATTTTAATTTGACAAATTTGAGTTTTTCTAGAGGCGATCGGTAGATTTTTGGGTTAACTTAGGAGGGAAACGGAATTGGCTTTCCCATTTCTGCCTGCATAATTACAGCAGCAATTTTAGCTGGTGTACTATTTAGTTACTAATAGTTACTAACTATTTTGAGTAAAAGTACTGGACAAATCTAAGCATGACTGAATCCAAACGAGCTTTAATAACTGGTATTACTGGTCAAGACGGTTCTTATTTGAGCGAGTTTTTATTAGAAAAAGGCTATGAAGTTCACGGAATTATTCGACGGACTTCCACTTTTAATACTGACAGAATAGATCATATTTATGTAGACCCTCACAGCCCAAATGCACGACTTTTCCTACATTATGGGGATTTAACAGATGGAACTACGTTGCGACGTATTTTAGAAGAAGTACAACCGATCGAAATTTATAATTTGGGAGCGCAATCCCACGTTCGGGTCAGTTTTGACTCTCCAGAGTACACGGTTGATACTGTCGGCATGGGAACACTACGTTTACTCGAAGCGATTCGCGATTATCAAAGGCGTACGGGTATAAAGGTTCGATTTTATCAAGCCGGTTCTTCTGAAATGTTTGGTAAAGTGCTAGAAATTCCTCAGAAAGAAACTACCCCTTTTTATCCTCGAAGTCCTTATGCTTGCGCTAAGGTATATGCTCATTGGCAAACTGTCAATTATCGCGAATCCTACGAAATGTTTGCCTGTAACGGTATTCTCTTCAATCACGAATCTCCCCGTCGTGGCGAAACTTTTGTCACCCGTAAAATTACTAGGGCTCTCGCTCGTATTGTTGCTGGTACGCAGAAAAAACTCTATCTTGGCAATCTTGATGCTAAAAGAGATTGGGGATATGCCAAGGACTATGTCAAGGCAATGTGGATGATGCTACAACACAATCAACCCGATGATTATGTTGTAGCAACCGGAGAAACTCACTCAATTCGAGAGTTTTTAGATATTGCTTTTGGTTATGTCAATCTCAATTGGCATGATTATGTTGCGTTTGATTCGCGCTATCTCCGTCCTGCAGAAGTAGATTTACTGATCGGCGATCCTGCTAGAGTTAAACAAAAATTGGGTTGGCAACCTTCAGTGACTTTTGAAGAATTAGTTAAACTAATGGTTGATGCAGACTTAGCTGCTTTGGGACTTACTTCTCCTAATGGTCAAGACGGTAAGCAACATCCACGAGATAACGCTCACGTGCGTCAAGGTATTGCTTTAACTGTAGACTAAATTCGATGACGATCGCTCGTGAGTAACTAACCAAGGATTCAACTACAATGCTAAATTTAAGCGAGAAACGAATTCTGGTCACTGGCGGTGCTGGCTTTTTAGGCAAGCAAGTAGTAGACCAACTCTTGGTAGCTGGAGCAAATCTTGATAAAATTACGGTGACCCGAGCGCGCGATTGCGATTTGCGCAACCTAAATAATTGTAAGAGAGCAGTCGAGCAACAAGATATTGTCATTCATTTGGCTGCCCATGTTGGTGGGATCGGACTCAATCGAGAGAAACCCGCCGAGTTGTTTTACGATAACTTAATGATGGGAGCGCAACTAATTCACGCAGCCTATCAAGCTAGAGTAGAAAAGTTTACCTGTGTAGGAACGATCTGCGCTTATCCTAAGTTTACTCCCGTCCCTTTTAAAGAAGATGACCTCTGGAATGGTTATCCAGAAGAGACTAATGCCCCTTACGGAATTGCTAAAAAAGCCCTGCTAGTTCAACTGCAATCCTATCGTCAACAATATGGCTTTAATGGCATTTACCTTTTGCCAGTTAATTTATACGGTCCTGAAGATAACTTCAACCCTCAGAGTTCTCACGTCATCCCTGCTTTGATTCATAAAGTCTACGAAGCCCAGCAAAAGGGAGAGAAAAAGTTACCAGTCTGGGGTGATGGTAGCCCTACCCGCGAGTTTCTCTATTCTACGGATGCGGCAAGGGGTATCGTTATAGCAACTCAGAAATATAACGAACCCGAACCAGTTAATTTGGGCACTAATTATGAAATTTCCATTCGCGATCTAGTTGAATTAATTTGCGAATTGATGCAATTTGACGGAGAAATTGTTTGGGAAACCGATAAACCCAACGGTCAACCCCGTCGCTGTCTCGATACCACGAGGGCAAAAGAAAAATTTGGCTTTGTGGCAGAAATGGATTTTCGCCAGGGATTAAAAAATACAATTGATTGGTATCGTCAACACCCTCAGTAAAATAAATGGCGTTGCCGAACGATCGCATGATGCGTGAATGATGCGGGGACGCGGGGACGCAAAGACACGGAGAAAATAAATTTTTTGTGTTTTGTTAATTCATATCCGAAGTATGCAACGCCAAATAAATTAATTTGAACTTGCCAATTGCTCGCATTCTCTCTTGGTTACTTGATGACGGTAGCGAAACATTTCTTTGAGTCGAGACTCTACCCACCAGCCGAGCAGTATTTCCGTCAGGAATCCGCCGGGTATTTCGTAGTCAATTGAATCCGTTAATCTGGTTTGTTCATTTTCTTGGCAAAACTGATGGCGATGAACCCAAAATTGCATGGGACCTTCTACTTGTTTATCGGTAAATAAACGATTGGGTTGGCATTCAATATGTTTGGCTAACCAGCGTACGGGAATTGGACCCAAGAAAAGACGAAATTCAGTAATTGCTCCTACTTCTAGTCCTCCTTCCCGACGGATTACTTTAACTGGTTGCCAGGGGGGAGTAAGTAGAGCGAGAATATCTTTTCTGTCGTGAAATTGCCAGACTATTTCCACGGGAGCGTTAATAAGACTAGAGTGTTGAAAACGCAGCATGAAAATGGAAAATTAAAAAGTAAAAATTAAAAAAATCTAAAATAAGGAGACAGCAATTCACTGAGATAGGAACCAGTTGGGAAGTATTTAATATTTATTCTTACTCCTGATTCCTTCTTATTAATTCACAACTCAAATAAGATTGGTGTAGTTGTCCGTATGGTTAAAACTGCAGATAATACATTAACTGAGAAGTTAGTTGACTGCTGAGAGCGAGACGACGCTGTAGATCGGCTAAATTACGATAATTGCCATGCTCTTGGCGATTTCGTACTATCTGTCGAGCTAAAGTTGTTTCTACTAGAGGAATTCGAGCAATTTCTGCTAAAGAGGCTATATTCGGATTAACTCGTTGAGGATTGAGAGAACTTTCGGGAGCGTAGTATTCAAAATGTAGAATTGGCTCTAAAGGTTGTAGCCTGTGGAAGGGAACGCTTATAGCAGCAGCTACATCTTCGAGACAGAGTAATTGTACGCCCATACCAACTAATTCGACGAGCGATCGCGCTTGATGAATGGAAATTCCTGGCAGTCGCAACCAATCATCTACGCTAGCTTGATTTACATCAATTTTAATTCCTAATTGGGCGGCAACTTCTACTTCTGGCAAAGAACGCAAGCGGCAAAAAGGATCGCTCATCAGTCGCTGCCGAATCATAAATCTTTGTGGATTGAGTTTGCTACTAATTCCCATAGTTACCAAAAAAAGTTTTTATATAGAGTTGCAGTTATAAAAGTAAAATTATTTTTCTCTCGCGTTCTCTTATTTCCGCGTCTGTTTGACGAAGTTTTATATCTGAACGCAACTTGGTATTAAGCTATGCGATCTAACAACTGACGGCGTTTTTGCTCGAATTCGTATTCCGATACTAAACCATCTTCTCGCAGTCGGTCTAACTCCCGTAAAGCATCGGCGATCGCACTTACTTGTTGCAGTTCTATTCCAGTAGATTGAATAGTTTTGCCAAATCCCTGGAATTGAAGCTGAAATTGTTCGCTTTCTTGAACTAAATACCAAACAGCATCGATCGCACTAGCAATCCGAGGCATTGGCGTAGACCATAAAAGTAGATAAATTATACCCCAAAGAGGCTGTCCTAAATAAAACTTATGGAGTCCAGCCAGGGGAGTAATGGTTCCTAGTAAAGCTAATATTACGGCAACTCGGCGATTTTTGGGCTGACCGAATAATTTCTCTAGTGCTGACATACAGTCTGACTCCCGAGCTTAGTTTGTCTCGATTTTCTAACTCACTTTAACTCATGTTTTTGGTTTCGGTATTTCTACTTGCTAACTGGATTAAGATGGCAAATAGACTAGAGTAAAAATTTGCCCGATCTAGCTGACAAATTATTCCAGCCTCTATTATCCAATTCCATTCGCAGTTAACTATTGAAATAACTTATGCTGCAAGTCTCTACCCAAAGAGAGGAAAAAATTACTCAACCTCATTTAAAAACCGTTACTTTCGATGTAGGAGGAATGAAGTGTGCCGGTTGCGTTAAAGCAGTAGAACGCCAACTACAGCAAAATCCAGGGGTTGTATCTGCCTGCGTTAATCTCATTACCGAAGTAGCGGTAGTGGAATACAAACAGGGAACGATAGAACCGGAAAATCTTGCCGCCAAACTAACCCAGACAGGATTTCCCAGTCAACTGCGTGCTACCGAGGAGAGGCTCGCTGCTACTTTACAAAGGACTGCAGAAAAACGCCAACAACAACAGCAAAAGCAAGTATGGCAATTAATCATCGCTGTCTTCTTGTTAATTGTTTCTACCATCGGTCATCTCCATCATCTAGGCGGTTTTACCATACCTTTATTGAGTAATATTTGGTTTCATTGGAGTTTGGCAACCCTAGCATTACTAATTCCAGGACGTTCTCTCTTAGTAGATGGTTGGCGCAGTCTGTGGCATGGTATGCCCAACATGAATACTCTAGTTGGTTTGGGAACGATTAGTGCTTATTTGGCTAGTTGTGTTGCCTTACTATTTCCTCGATTGGGTTGGGAATGCTTTTTTGATGAACCAGTCATGTTGCTGGGTTTTATCTTTTTGGGTCGTACCCTTGAAGGCAGGGCAAGAGATCGCGCTTCAGCAGCCTTAGAAGCATTAATTTCTCTTCAGCCACAAGTAGCCCGTTTGATCGGCAAACAAGATAGCGCAGAACAAACGGGAATTGAAATACCCGTAGAACAAGTGCAAGTGGGAGAATGGTTGCGGGTATTGCCAGGGGAAAAAATTCCTGTCGATGGAGAGATCGTAGTTGGGACAACTAGCGTTGATGAATCGATGCTAACCGGAGAGTCCTTGCCTGTGGTAAAGCAGCCAGGAGATTTAGTTTATGCGGGTACCCTCAATCAATCGGGAGTAATTACCCTCAAAGTAACTCTCACCAGTCAAAAAACGACTCTAGCGCGAATAATCAATCTAGTCGAAGAAGCACAAACCCGCAAAGCCCCCATACAGCAGTTGGCAGATACGGTGGCGGGATATTTTGCCTATGGGGTCATGGCAGTTGCCACCCTTACTTTTTTGTTTTGGTATTTTATTGGAACGAATATTTGGTCGGAGGTATTAGTTAGTACCTCTACCCATCTGGGACACCAGATGTCGATGACTACTTCTCCTCTGTTGTTAAGTTTAAAACTGGCGATCGCCGTATTAGTCATAGCCTGTCCTTGCGCCCTCGGTTTGGCAACTCCTACCGCTATTTTAGTGGGGACGAGTCTGGGTGCCGAACGAGGCATTTTGATTAAAGGAGGAGATATTTTAGAAAGAGTCCATCAGTTAGATACGATAGTCTTCGACAAAACAGGTACTCTTACTGAAGGTCGTCCGCAAGTTACCGATTGTGTACCCTTAACTTCTATTACCTCAGAATATTTGCTTCAATTGGCGGCTTCTGTAGAAAACGGCAGCAATCATCCCCTAGCAACAGCGATCGCCGAATCGGCAAGAAAGCAAGAATTACCTCTACTAGCAGCAGGAGAATTTGATAGCCAACCGGGATTGGGTGTATCGGCTTTAGTAGACGGAAAACGAATTTGGTTGGGCAACAGAGACTGGTTAGTGCGACAGGGTATTGCTATTGACGAGACTATTGAAGAGAAAGCCCAATACCTTTCTAAAGCTGGTAAAACCATAGTCTACGTGGGAGTAGAACGAGAATTGGTCGGTCTAATTGCCCTGCAAGACTGTTTGCGTCCGGATGCAGTTGCAACAGTGAAAAAACTGCAACAAATGGGACTCGAAGTAATTTTGTTGACTGGCGATCGCGCCGAAGTAGCCAAAGCAATTGCCCGACAAGCAGGCATCGAACGAGTGCTACCAGAAGTTAAACCCGAAGAAAAAGTAGCCGCGATCGAATCTCTTCAACGGGGAGATAAGGAGATAAAAAGGCAAGTAGATGCAGAGATAGCAGAAACAAGTGAGAGATCGCCAATTTCCCATTGCCGAACCGTAGCTATGGTAGGAGATGGAATCAACGATGCACCGGCATTGGCACGAGCAGATATCGGTATTTCTCTGCAGGGAAGTACCGATGTAGCCATGGAAACTGCTGATATCGTGTTGTTGCGATCGCAATTGTCAGATGTAGTCAAGTCAATCGAACTCAGTCGCGCTACCGTTGACAAAATTAGACAGAATCTTGTCTGGGCTTTAGCCTACAATATTTTTGCCATTCCTATTGCCGCAGGCGTTTTGCTGCCGGGTTTCGGCATAGTTCTCAGTCCGGTAGTTGCGGCAGGGGCAATGGCATTTAGTTCTGTGATTGTGGTGACTAATTCATTGCTTTTGCGTCGTAGTTACAAAACAGTTAACAGTCATCAGTCATCAGTTATCAGTTGGAAGTACACAAGGAATGGGTAAATGCCCATACCTTTTTTAAGAACACGGGTTTTGAGGTTTTCTCAAAACTGTGACGGGGCTTATAAAGCGACGACGCAGGTACGGAACCTCCAGGAACGCCGCACAGCCCCTTAGCTATCCGTAGGAATAAAACCAACACTCATTTCAGCATTTCAATCTCTTCTCGTCTCGCTCTCATAAGGAGACTCGGAGAAGGATTTATTCCCCGCGTCGCCGTGTTCCCGTGTCCCCCTGTCCAATACTCCGCGTCAACCTTGTTGATAACTATTCAAGGGGACTTGATATTACCTCTTGTGCCGTCTGTGCCACAATCGCCTCGATTACCTCATCGTAACTGCCCGTTTTCTGATATACTGCCATCTGTCGTTGTGCGCCGTTACCCTGCTTGAGGATACGTTCGACTAAAGACGATATCTCGTCCCAGTCTCCAAATTCATTTAATGCAGGATGTATATAATCGAGAAATTGATGTACCAAGTCCTTTGCTGGAACAGGACGCTCTTTTATTACATCAATTAAATTTCCTGCCAAACCGTAACGAGCGGCACACCAATGGGCGCTCCTAAGCAGTTCGTGACGCACGGCAACGAAAGGAGTATTGTGAATGGCTTCTTGATAGCAAGTCCGCGCCAAACCACGAATTAAACCAGCGATCGCTACTGTTTCCTCTACCGTAAGACAAACATCTGCAACGCGAAACTCGATCGTGGGAAACTTTTCCGACAAGCGAATGTCCCAATAAATTTTTGTAGCATCTTCAATCACATTTGTAGCTATTAAAGCTTTGACCAGATTGTCATACTCCTCATAATCATTAAAAACTAAAGGAGGTCCGGTTAAAGGCAATCTGTTCCAGAGTTCGGTACGATAGCTGGCATAACCAGTATGTTGCCCCAACCAAAAAGGAGAATTAGCTGCCAATGCTAACAAAACTGACAACCAGATGCGAGCGCGGTTAATTACTTCAATAGCTAGAGAGCGATCTTGCAAACCCACGTGAACGTGGCAGCCAAAAATGACCATTTCAGAGATCAGTTGTTGAAATTCTTGTTTTAATTTTTGATAGCGGCTTTTAGGGGTAACTTGCTGCTGCTTCCAGTCAGAAAAAGGATGAATTCCTGCTGCCCCAATTACTCTGCCTTCTCGTTTTGCTGCCTCAATTACCGTTCGCCGACAACGAATTAATTCTTGACGCACCTCTGCCAAATCCTGACAAACAGAAGTCGCAATTTCAATTTGAGAGGAGTACAATTCTGGTTGTACGATATCCTCCCCTAAAATTTTGCTTGCGGATTTAATAATCTGACTTGCTCGTCCACAGAGTTGGTGAGTTTGTGGGTCGATAATTTGATATTCTTCTTCTACACCAAGAGTAAAGTTTTCTGAGGTATCCATTCAAATTGCTAGTTTTTTCGGGGATACTCATTACCTTAAATTTGGTTTTTGACCCACATGTATATCCAAGGTCAGATTATTGTTCCCACCGACGTTGCCTAATTCGGGTATTAATTACTCAGTATGGTTACTGACACGGGAAGGAATCGGATCTCCGCGTCGCCGCGTCTCCCTCTCTCCGCGTCCTCTAAAACCCTGTCATTCACGCATAATATCAATCATTATTATTCCCCTGCCGACCAAGGTTCGAGGAAATCTGCATACAGGGTTAAACCGCCATCGATAAAGAGAGTTTGTCCGGTGATGTAAGTAGCTTCGTCAGATGCTAAAAAAGCAGTGGCTGCTGCCATTTCTTCAGAAGTACCGACCCTTCTCATTGGTATATGGCTTTCCACTTCTTCTCTTTTTTGACGGTCTTCAGTCCACTTGTTAATAGGTGTTGCAGTGGCACCAGGGGCGATCGCATTTACCCGAATACCTTGGGGTGCGTATTCTAGGGCAAGGGTTTTAGTCATATTCTCCATACCCCCTTTGCTGATAGAATAACTAACATAGGTGGGTCTGGGAATAATTTCGTGGACGCTAGAGACATTGATAATGATGCCGCCTTGACCTTGTTTTAAAAAATGTTTGATTGCTTCTCTAGCGCAGAGATAGGCTCCTCTCAAGTTAACATTAATTACTTTGTCAAAATCTGCCGCTGTTAATTCATGAGAAGGAGCAGACATTTGAATTCCAGCATTATTGACTAAAATATCGAGGCTGCCGAGTTTACTAGCTACCTCTTCACACATTCTGATAATGTCTTTTTCCTCAGAGACATCACCTTCTACAGGTAATTCTTTCCCGCCACAACCTCGGACTTGGGAACACATCTGCTCAATTAATTCTTGCGTATCTTTAACTTTGTCTGGGTCGTTGCGATAGTTAATCGCTACATTGGCTCCTTCTACGGCAAAACGAGCTGCGATCGCTTGACCTATTCCCGAAGTAGCTCCCGTTACTAGAACGTTTTTTCCTTTTATACCTTCCACTATAATTCTCCTAATTCTTTTTTTTGTTTATCTGCCGTATTTATAATCGCCAATTATTCAATAAGATTTAACGCTAATAAGCTAAAATTGAAATCCTGCTAAAGTTAGAATTTTAGTAGATTTTTAACTTATCTTTTGTTTTGGCTCGCTATATAGTAATCCTATTTGAGTTTTCCATTAAAAGAGTGGAGAGCAGGTATTAGCTAATTGATAATTGACAATTGGTAATTGATAGTTGGTAACTGATGACTCCTGACTCCATTTCTTCTTCTTCTTAGATAAATCTTTTGATTGATTAATAGCAATTTAATTTTTAGTAAATTGATAAGATAGCTAATTTTAATCTTGCTTTAATTTGCTTAAATAAAAAAATTTTGACTTTAGTTGATAACTTTAGATGACCCGCAAAGCCTGTCTTATTTTTAACCCTGTTGCTGGTCAAAGCGATCCAGATCGAGATCTAGAGCAAATAAAAACTTTACTATCTTCTGAGATCGAACTAGATATTCAGTTAACCAGCAAAGATGTCGATATAGAGCAATTAGCCCGGGAAGCAGTAGAATGTGGCGTAGATGCTATCTTAGCTGCTGGAGGAGATGGAACTTTATCAGCAACTGCTGCAGCTTTAATCGAAACAAATATTCCTTTAGGTGTAATTTCTCGTGGTACTGCTAACGCCTTTGCTGCAGCTTTAGGAATACCAAATACCATTGAAGCTGCTTGTCAGACAATCTTAGAAGGAACTATCAAGAAAGTCGATACAGCCAAATGTAATGGGAAGCCAATGCTCTTACTTACAGGTATTGGATTTGAGGCAGAAACTATGAAAAATACCTCGCGACAAGCAAAAAATCGCTGGGGAATGCTAGCTTACATAATATCGGGAATCAGGCAAATTTCGCAGTTCGAGCCTTTTAAAGTAGAGCTAGAAACCGATGAAAAAATTATTCGCATTATCAAAGTTGGTTCCGTAACTATAGCGAACGCAGCACCGCCTACTTCTATTTTGGCTCAAGGTCCAGCCGGGATTGTTAGTGATGACGGATTACTAGATATCACTATTGTCGCATTAGAAAACTGGGCTGGAGCGATCGCTGCTTCCTATCATTTACTCCAAACAGGAATGAAGGGAAACGCCACTCAAAGAGATGATATCGGCTATCTACGAAGTAAAAGAATAAAAGTCACCACCGAACCCCCCCAGAAAGTAGCTTTGGATGGAGAATTTATCGGTTATACTCCAGTTGAAGTGGAGTGTCTTACCAAGAGTTTAGCTATTTATGTTCCAGCAGCAGTAGCTGAAGATTCATTGGAAAAACTAGAAGGGTTACCTGGTATAGAGATAGAGCCTAGATAAAATGCCTGAGAGTGTCTGACGGAACACTCGTAGGTACAAGTATAAATAAGATTATTGTCCAAAAAAGTCTTTGATTGAGTCTACCAAACTATCAGAAGCATCTTCTAGATCGGAACCAGCACTATCGAGTCTGCTTTTTGCCTCGCCGATGTTTTGTTTGCCTTGACCCCGAGCTTGTTTTAATGTTCCTTCTGCTTGTCCGGTAACTTCACCAGCCTTTTGTTGTACTTTACCCTCAGCTTGTTTTAACACACCTTCTGTTTGTCCAGTGACTTTGCCTAAATTCCGTTGAGCCTTACCGACGTTCTCTTCTACTTTTCCTTCGACTTTGTCGGCAATACCAGTAACTCCTACCACAAAAGGCAAGTTATTAGTAGTTTCTGCTCGTGCTGTACTTACTAAATTCAAAGGCTTTATCCAAGCGAGGGAGAAAATAAAAAGAGCACAGGCAATAGTTAGTAGCTTATAACCATAAAATTTTAGAAAGCTCTTCAAGCCATAATTTTCTGGAAACATGATTTTTTACTCGGTACCCATACAAATCAATCCTATTGATTTTATTGGTTTACTCAATCAATCTCAAGTTAGATGTTTTTAAAAAATGTCATTTGCTCATAACTAAATTGATTTATGATGATTTTTAAGTTTCTAGATATACACAAAAGCAAATTATTAATTTATCGGTATAAAAAAATACAAAATTTATAGCAATTTTTACAGTGATAACTAGTGAATTTAAAAACGGGTTATTCTGCTTCAAAATCTTCTTTAGATGCCCCACAAACTGGGCAAAACCAGTCTTCTGGTAATTCGTCAAATGAAGTTCCCGGATCGATTCCATTATCTGGATCGCCTTCTTCGGGGTCGTAGATATAGCCACAAACAGTGCAGACGTATTTTGTTGTCGAAGTTGGCATTTTACAATTCTCCTCTTTTTTAAATATAGTAAAAGATTGCTAGAGTAGAAATTAAAATCTTCTAATTTTTTTAATTCCCCAAATCAGCCCAGAAGAGAGGACAATTAACAATAAAACTAAAATAATGCCTCCAGGCAAAAAAGTTACAAGACCAAAGCCTCTGAGCAAGTAAATTAAAATAAAAGCAATCAGCGAAATTAAAAATACTTTAAGTGAAACGGACATAGTTTGCCTAATGCGTTGTTTTTAACGAGTTTTTAAAGTCATATAGAAATCTAAAAATGAAAAGGTAGCTCGATACAGCATACCAAAACGCAATCTCAGGGTTCTATGAATTCCAGTGAATTCGAGTTTCTAAAAGCTTTACTCCCTCAACTTTTAAGCTTCCGTGTAGATGCTAGCATTCTCTTAACGAAATTAAAGCACTTTCCGGGGTTTGAGTAGCAACTGATACAGAGGGACGAACTTAACAAAAAAGAGATATTCGCGGTTAATCTTCGCGAAATAGCTCTCAGTTTAGTCTTAACTAATCAGGAGCTAACTTAGCAAAAGAAGAAACACGAGTTTTAGCTAATGGGATACCTTCGCTCCCTCGCGAATAAACAAACCAAATTCATCGCAGTTGCGGTCAGAATGGGGTGTGGTCAAAAACCAAAGTTGCCCTTGAACGATGGCATATTGGTCGAGCGCAGCCTTTGCAATGTAGTCGTAGACGCTAGTTTGTGTCATTCTTTCACAACGTCTTGATATACAGCAGCTATCACGTATCGGCAGAGATATCCCTTGGCAAAGTTGCTAATTTTTAGTTGACTACAACCAAGGACGAGATACTTGCTCTAATTGCTTTACTTCTTCCTCTTGTAGACTCCAACCCAAAGCACCTGCATTTTGTCTCGCTTGATGGGCATTTTTTGCCCCAGGAATAGGAATTACTTTTCCTTGTGCCATTAGCCAGTTGAGAGCTACTTGAGCAGGAGTTTTATTATATTTCTCTCCCAATTGGTAGAGTAAATTTAGTACGGGAGCAATTTGACGCAAACCCTTGGAACTAAAACGAGGATCGAGACGGCGTGCCCCATTAGGACTGCCAGCTTTTTCTGGAGTATATTTACCCGTTAATAATCCTTGCGCTAGAGGACTGTAGGCAAGAATAGTAATGTCTAATTTACGGGCAGCATCAAGAATTCCCTGACTTTCAATCTTGCGAGATAGCAAGGAATATTGAACCTGATTGACAGCTAAAGGAATGCCTCTTTTTGCTAGAATTTCATGAGCTTGGTACATTTGCTCTGCAGAATAGTTGCTCACACCAATACTTTGAATACGACCCTTTTCTACTTCATCTGCTAGGGCATTCATCAAGATTTCTTGGCTCATAAAAAAAGTAAAGGGCCAGTGAACTTGGTAAAGAGTAATTTGTTGCAGTTGTAAGCGTTGCAAGCTGGCAGTAATTGCTTTAGAAACAGATCGAGCAGTAAAACGCCAAGGGAAAGGACCATACTTGGTTGCAATCTGCACTGGAAAGTCAGCTTGCTGTATAAATTTTCCTAAAAGAGATTCTGATTTTCCTAAACCGTAAACTTCAGCCGTGTCGAAGAAGGTAACGCCAGCTTCAATAGCAGCCCTAAAGGCTTCTTTTACTTCATCTGCACCATAATCCTTGCCATAATTCCAAAATAATTTATCTCCCCACGACCAAGTCCCAATGCCAAGGGCTGTCACCTGAGGTCCATTTTTACCAAGGCTAATTGTTGTCATGCTCTTTACACTTGTTTAAATTTCTTCATTATTTTTTAGTGTAAAGAAAACCGAGCTGGTTTCCTAATGGAGTCTAGAAACGGACAAGCATTCTGTCAGAGTAGACTTATTTTTCCCAAACAGAAATATTAACTCTATCTTTAGAGTCTCGCTGTACTTTACCTTCCAACTTTCCTACTCTAAAAAAACTAAGATCGGTTTCGCGCGAATATACCTGTCTTAGTCTGTTTTTAATATCGGCAGGAGGTTCGCTACCGATTAGTTCGGCAAGGGTTTGTTGCATTTCTCCTAAACTTACTGACTGGGCTAGAGCGATGTCTGCCTGCCGTATTTTCCCCTTGCGATCGGTTGTATAGCTAAGATTAGCCCCCTCAGGTCCGATATCTTGATAGATTAAAGTACGGTTTTCGCCACCATCAGTTCTTTGGGAAGTAGGTTCACCTAAGGTGCTGACAAGCTGACTTTCTGAAGTTCCTGTAGTTGGGATAGGCCCGTTAATTTCTGCTTGAGGCTGACTTTCTGATTCAATCTCAGCCGAAGCAGTGGCTTCTGGCTTAGTTTCGACGATTAGTTCGGGAGGTTCGGGTTCTTCAGTTGCTTCTGATTCGTTAGTCTTTTCTGGTTCTGTAGTTGCTTCTAGTTCTAGATCTGGTTTTGTTGTCTCTTCTGGTATTTCTCTGCGAGGAAAGAAAATAGAGGGAGAATTGGGTTGTTCTACTTTGGCTTGGGGTGTAGGCAGAGGACGAGAACGCCACAAATTAGAGAGAAGGTTAAAACCAGCGATAAAAGCTCCCACACTCAGTCCTGCGGCTAAGGATAGAAACAGGAAGAGATTGAGTAATCCGTTACCTTTTTTTTTCGGCTTGGGAGAGTCAAAATCAACTGCAACTGTGTTACTTTTCTTTCTTACGGGAACAGAATTACTATCGGAAGTTTTTCCTCCCGGCGCAACTGCTAGGGTTGCACTAGTAACATTACGAATCTCTGTTGAAGAGTGCAAAGCAGCCAGCATTTCTTTAGCAGAAGCAAAGCGATCGCGCGGATGAAAACGAATCGCCCGATCTAAGACTGAGATTAGTCCAGAATCTAAATTTGAAGCGTGTTGCTGCCAAATGATTTCTCCGGTACGAGGATCGGTTTCCAAATCTTGAGGGGATTTACCAGTGAGAAGAAAAATAGCTGTCAGTCCAAGACTGTAGAGATCGCTAGAATAGACAGGGCGACCTGCTGCTTGCTCTGAAGGCATATAGCCTGGAGTACCGATCGCCGCAGAGAAAGTACTACTCGAACTATTATTAACTACTGTCGCCATCGCTTCTTTGACTGCACCGAAGTCGATCAGTACTGGCAAGCGATCCCGCTCTGCGGGTGCTGCTGCACCGCCATAACGCAAGATAATATTCTCTGGTTTAATATCCCGATGTACGATCCGCCGATTGTGGACATAACTCAATACGGGTAAAATCTGTACTAGGATTTGCTTGACTTGTTGTGGGTCTAAATTTCCATCCCGTTCCCACTTTTGTGCTAGGGTTAGTCCTTCGATCCACTCCTGCACTAAATAAAATTTTTCAGTTTCAGAGAAATAAGCATAAAGCCGAGGAATTTGTGGATGTCCCTCGCCTAATTCCTCTAAAATCGCCGCTTCTCGTTGAAACCTTTCTTGCATCCACAGGGGAATTCTTGGCTGTTCGACAATGGGTTTTAGCTGCTTAATGACGCATTTTCTCCCCGAAGGCAGGTGGGTATCCTCTGCCAAGAAAGTTTCGCCAAAACCTCCTCTGCCCAGAGTTTCTAGAATACGATAACGGTTATTTAATAGTGCTGTTCTCATCTATGTTTAGAGAATAAGAAATGACAACTGGTTTTCCTCTTAGATTAATTAATAGTTATTTTTTCTAAGCTTTTTAATAAGTTTTTATTTTAAGTCCAACAAACCTTGTTCTTTGATTTTGGGATTAAACCGTATATCCATTTTGACTTTACGGTTAGCTAGTTGTTCCTTAATGTTTTCTTCGACTCGTCTAGCTACTTTTTTAAGTATTTTAGTTTGTCCCAGTTCATCCGTTTGCTCGTACTGTGCCTTTTCTTCATCTGTCATAGCTGGTTTAGCATCAATTGGTTGAGTCCAAAAGTTTTCCTCTTCTCCATTACCGGGAGGAATTACACCATTTTCTTCAATCCAAGCTCGACGCATTTCTTCTAAAATAGTACGATTGGGACGAGTAATGGTTTGAAATTTCAGCCAATAACAGCCTTGAGGTTGACGGATTAAGTGTTGTTTTAAGCTGAGATAAATATCGCGGGAGTAGCCAACAAATACTAATTTTTTATCGCGATCGAAAATAGCGTAGACACCGATTTTGCCTCGGACATCTTCGCTGATGCAGCCGTTTTCGTCGAGGTAGGGAACATATTCTAGACTAGCTAGAGTGGGATTTTCTGTCGGTGCAGTCATCTTTGTTTTCTATACGTCAGTCGGGTTAGCTTATAGATCGATTGTTAACAATTGAAGAGTTTTAACAATTAAATATTGCGTTAGCTTAACAAATTTTTTAATTTTACTGTTTGTTAGGGTCAGTTTTGCACGAGCAGGTAGATCGGTTCAAAATAAGTAATATGGATAAACAACTTCCACTCATTGGCGATCGCCTGCTTCTAACCCAAGCATTAACTCATCGCTCCTACGTCAACGAATATCCCGAAGCAGGAGAAGATAACGAACGCCTTGAGTTCCTTGGCGATGCAGTACTTGGTTTCCTTGTTAGCGAACTGCTCTATAAAACTTATCCAACAATGAGCGAAGCGCAACTAACTCGTTTACGTTCTATATTAGTCGATGAAAGTCAACTAGGTAAACTAGGCAAGGAGTTGGGTTTGGGAGAACTAATGCGTTTGGGTAAGGGAGCAGAAAAAGATAAAGGTCGAGAAAATCCTTCTTTGCTCAACGATACTTTTGAAGCTATTATCGGTGCTTATTTTTTAGATGCGGGAATCGAAGCTGTACGCGGATATATTCAACCCTTATTTAAATCTCTTGCTGACGAAATAGTAGCCGTACAGACGAATATCCCTGCAAAAAGCTTTGTCGACAGCAAAAACTGCTTTCAACAATGGGCGTTAGCCAACCATGGAGAAAACCCAATTTATCAAATTATCGACGAATCAGGACCCGACCACGCCAAAGAATTCATTGCCCAAGTTTCAGTTAAGGGCATAGTCTACGGTATTGGTAAAGGTCGTCGCAAGCAAGAAGCCCAAAAACGCGCCGCAGAATCTGCTCTCAAGCAGTTAGGAATTGGAGTATAGGGAACAGTTAATAATTGAGAATTGATAATTATCCCATTGACTTCTTAACTGATGACTGATAACTGGTGGCTACTAAGGATTTTACCACCCCCAAGTTCCTGTACTTCCTTTAAATGGACCGACTATATCACTGGTGATCCAGCCACCATAAAAGTCTCCTGGTTGAGGTTGTACTTTTTCCTCATTGACATAGCAAGCGTCCATTTTCCCGGGATAAAAGGCAACATAATCTTTAATTGGAGCGAACGCAGCTGTAGGTTCTGGATAAAACCATGCTCCATCAACTACTTGCTTATCTCCAACAACGATGGTGTAATAGTTGGCTACTCCCTTCCACTCACAAAAAGAACGTTGACCGGTCTTATGTAAATATTGCATTTGGATAGCTTCTGGCGGTATGTAATATACCGGCGGATGACTTGTTTCTAAAACTCTATAGGTACTTTGGCTATCAGCAATAGTTACCCCGTTAAAAACTACCCGAATGCGTTTTGGAGATGGTTCGAGGCGGGGCGGACGAGGATAATCCCAAACTGATTCTTTTTCAGTCTCCGATTGAGTGCGCTGGGCGCGGGAACTTGGTGAGGGGCTGTGGGCTGAATTTACTTCAGCCCCTTGTAAGCCCCGTTCCCGCGCAGGAAGCGCAGTGTTTTCACATTGTCTTGGCTCTGGATTTTCCTCTTGTCTGGACATAGAATTGCTTAAAGTTAACTATGTATTTATTACTATAACAAGATTAGCTTGCTAGACTTTATCGACCAAAATACCTGTTCTATTAGCCTTTGCTAGCTACAATTTGAATCTGAACGTATTAATTAACTAAATACTTAATTGAATCAATACGCTAGCGCGATCGCTAGTTTGTTTTTTTACAGTTATTTTTTTCTAGAAAAGCAAAGCAATAAGTTTTACTCTTTTATAAAAAACGTGTTAAGCTTGCCAATTGAGCATATTCATTTCTTTTTGTGTAATTTTTATTGTTAAATATCTTTTTTATTTTTTATAGATCTTTGAAAAAATTAACGAAATATTATTGTAAAAAATTTTTCAGTCATTTTTTCTCCTATTTAAGCCGAGCGCCAGTGCTTATTTATGGAATAAATCTCTTAATTATTTGTAGCTAAAATTCAAATCTTTAAACAGAACAAATTATCATCAGTAAATTTATTTAGGACTTACTTAATTAAAAATTCATACCAAACTAGTTAATTTATTATTGACACGAGGGAACACTAATTCTTAGTACCTGCTCGGGTAATTATTTAATAAGTAAATTAAGGACACTGCTTGTCGTCATGATTTTCAACTGGCTGCAAGATAATGCTGAATGAAGAAATCGGAACTATTTTAATCGTCGATGACAGCCCCTCTAATTCTGAGATGCTGTTTCAAATTTTGACAGGTGTTGGTTTCAAAGTTAGGGTAGCAGTCAATGGTGAAAATGCCATTTTAGAAGTTACTAAAAATCCACCCTCTTTAATCCTCTTAGATATTCTCATGCCTGGAATTGATGGATTTGATACTTGTATTAAACTCAAAGCAAATCCTGCTACACGAGAGATTCCGATCATTTTTATCACTTCTTTTGCAGATACAGAGAGCAAGGTTAAGGGTTTATCTTTGGGAGGAGTTGACTATATTACTAAACCCTTTCATGTAGCAGAATTATTAGCCAGAGTTAGTGTTCATCTCAAACTGAGTTGTTTGACACAGAAGGTAGCCGAACAAGCTATAGATCTTCAAAAAGCAAATCAAAAGTTACAACGTCTTGCCGATTTAGATGGTTTAACTCAGGTTGCTAATCGAAGACGCTTTGACGAATACCTCGAACGAGAATGGCAGCGGCTGAGACGAGAACGAGCACCTCTGTCTCTAATTCTTTGTGATGTCGATTATTTCAAACAATATAACGATCGCTACGGACATGTAGCCGGAGATAATTGTTTAAAACAGGTTGCTTTGGCGATCGAGCGCACTCTCAAACGTCCAGCGGATTTGGTGGCTCGTTATGGAGGAGAAGAGTTTGCCTTAATTTTGCCCAATACAGAACTTGTCGGTGCAGTGCAATTAGCAGAGATGGCACGCCTAGAAGTACAAAAACTAAAAATAGCTCACGTTTGTTCTCAAAGCAGTCCTTATGTCACTCTAAGCATAGGAGTCAGTAGTCAAATTCCCGAGCCAATAAATACGCCACAATCTTTGTTGGCTGCTGCCGATCGCGCGTTGTATGAAGCTAAAAGACTGGGACGCAATCGTTGCTGCGTTCAGACTATATCTTAAGTCATTAGCCATCAAGACTAAATACATTTTATTTTTTTGCCCCATAAATTTTTAGTTAAGCTACTATAGTTAAGCCATTAAGATAATCCTTCAACTGCCTGTCATGATCGTGGCTGAGATTGCCAGAGGGAAGTTCTTCTGGTAAAAAAGCTTTAGCTTCTATTATCTCTAGGAGATCTTTAACTTGAGGCGTTCCCTTTGCTTCTACTTCGATTAACACGGAGATCGAATGAATTCGCGGATCGCGATCTGGTGCAGAATAAACTCCCACTAAGCGACGAATTTTAACTAATTCCAATCCAGTTTCTTCAGCTAATTCGCGATGGGTAGCGGTAGGAATATCTTCCCCCCAATCCACCATACCTCCAGGTAATCCCCATTGACCCGTATCTCTTCGACGCACTAAAACAATGCGACCATCTGGCAAGATAGGGATGATGGTCGTGCCAGTAATGGGATGACGGAAAATAATGCCGAGTACCGTGCTAATAAATCGCCAAGAACGACGCATGGATTGATTGAGGAATGGAGACTAAAAAAGTAATTAATCGAGTTGGGATTTTGCCCTTCCAATTGCTTCGCGTACCTGCTTAAAGCCAGTACCACCGTAGCTATTACGGGCAGCAACTACTTGCCGAGGAGCGATCGCTTGATAAATATCGGGTTCAAAAGCTGGATGAATTTGTTGCCACTCTTCTAGAGTAAGGTCTTTAAGTAGTTTTTCGGCAGTCAGGCTAGTTTTCACTACTTTGCCTACTAAATTATAAGCTTCGCGGAAGGGAACTCCTTTGGCAGCTAGATAATCGGCTACATCTGTGGCATTGGAAAAATCTTCAGCAACCGCTTGGGCTAAACGTTCGGTACGAAATTCTAAGCCTTCCTTAAGAACAATGGTCATTGCTTCCAGACAAGCCTTAACGGTCTTAACGCCGTCAAAAACCGCTTCTTTATCTTCTTGCAAATCTTTGTTATAAGCTAGGGGTAATCCTTTGAGGAGGACTAACATCCCTTGTAGGTGACCAAACACCCGCCCTGCTTTACCCCTTATCAATTCGGGAACGTCAGGATTTTTCTTTTGGGGCATGATGCTCGAACCAGTAGCGCAGTTATCTTTGAGGATAACAAAATTAAACTCTTGAGATGCCCAGAGAATAATTTCTTCGCTTAAGCGACTCAGATGCACCATTATCAGACTAGCAGCACAGAGAAATTCAACGGCAAAGTCGCGATCGCTCACCCCATCTAAACTATTTTCATAGATGCGGTCAAAATCTAAGAGAGATGCGCTGAAGTGTCTGTCGATGGGAAAAGTAGTTCCCGCCAGTGCGCCACAACCCAAAGGAGAGATATTGGTGCGCCTATAAATTTCTCCCAACCTTTCCCAATCTCTCTGTGCCATTTGGAAATAAGCTAGCAGATGATGGGCTAAACTCAGAGGCTGCGCCCGTTGCAGGTGGGTGTAACCTGGAATGAGAGTTTCGACATTATTTTCGGCAAGCTTAAGCAGAACTGACTGAAAATCTCGCAACAGTCCGCGAATTTGTTCGATTTGTTCCCGTAAATAAAGCCGGATGTCCGTTCCTACCTGATCGTTGCGCGATCGCGCCGTATGTAATTTCTTACCTACATCTCCTACTATTTGAGTCAATCGTCGTTCGACCGCAAAGTGAACGTCTTCTTCTTCTATACCTGGATTAAATTTTCCTTCACGGTATTCTTGACGAATTTGTTCTAAACCTGTCACTAATTGTTCTGCTTCTGAAACGGAAATAATGCCCGTATGGGCGAGCATGCGAGCATGAGCAATAGAACCGGTAATGTCGTGCTCGATTAGCTCGATATCAAAGCCAATACTGGCATTGAAAACAGCGATCGCCGGATGCAATGCCGACTCAAAGCGATCGCTCCAAGTTTTTTGATTGGTCACGATAGATTTTTTGATGATTACAGGTTAGAAACTATCATTACTAATGCTTAATGTAAGGGTTATCGGTAGCAAATAGCAATTCAAATTAATTAGTACATTAGATCCTAATAAAGCTCCCATTTCAGAGCGATGAAACGCCTAGGTTAAACTTTTTTGTTGTTTACTTCCGGACGGCGGTACTAGCAACTTGGGCGATTAGTAACTGGTCAAACTTTTAAATATATAACCAAAAAAGATTCCAATCGACAAAGCCCAAACTTGACCGGATTCAATAAAATTGTGCCATGCATCTTGCATTTGTCCCAAAATATCTGGGTCTTCTATTTTTTGGGCTAAAACAATTGCCAGAGGTAAACAATAACTGTGATAAAACGCTAAAAGACTTTGAGCCTGAAAGATGTCGAGAAATTGAATATTAAAAATTTCCATAACTAAAACTAACGAATGCTACCTAAGAGAGATTTACTTGCACTAATTTACTCTCGCATATATGAAAACGGCATTCAGTTTTACTTTATCCTTCAAAATTCTTTATTTTACTTATTAGATTATTTGACGCGCATAACGATTAAGGTCATATCGTCACCGTTTTGACTCGTCCGACCTGTAAATCTTTCGATCTCATCAAAGAGATATTCGAGGATCTCTTGGGTGGTTTCCAAATGCTGACAAGCCCACCGAAAGGCACGGCATAGATTTTCTTCATCGAAGCGATCGCCTGTAGCACTAACTGCATCAGTAAAGCCATCAGTGTAGTAGATAATGGTATCGCCTGGAGCTAATTTTACGCGATCGTCCTCGTACTCTGATTCGGGGTCGAGACCGATTAACATTCCCCAAGTATCTAATTTATGGAGGGAATTAGTGGAAGCTTGCCACCATAAAGGCGGATTATGAGCAGCATTAGTAAAGGAGAGAATTTGGGTTTTTGGATCGTACTCCGAATAGAACATACTTACAAAACGGTGAGAATTTTCTAAATCGGCGTACATAACTCGATTGAGGTGCTGCATAATCTGTGCTGGAGTATGGCGGTTGAGTACCTCTGCCCTAAGCATTCCCCGCGTCATGGTCATGATTAAACCTGCAGGAACACCTTTGCCCATTACATCGCCAATAACTATACTCCACGGAACGAGAGAAGCTTCTTCCTCACGCTCGCTTTGGCGTTGACCGATTTGGTCATAATTAGTGGGAATAAAATCGTAGTAGTCGCCCCCAACCCGATTGGCTGTTTTACATTCGGCAGCTAATTCTACTCCTTGAATTTGAGGACACTTTGTCGGTAAAAGACGTAGTTGAATTTCTGAGGCGATTTCCAGTTCTCGATCTTGGCGTTCTTTCGAGCGTAGTTCGACGGTCAATTCGTGATTGGCGATCGCCACGGCTGTTTGATCGGCTACTAGCTGCGCCAGTTTCCGTCTGGTGGGTGTCCAAACGTATTCCGGATCGCGATTGAAAACATAGAGGCGACCTTGCTCTATATTTTTAACGAGCACTGGGGTACCAAAAATTTGAATTCTCCCATCTAGTTTATCTCTAATTTCCTCGTCTAGCTGGGTTAAGGTTAATTGGGACGAGTCACCTAGTATTTCTGTACGAGTATTTCTGGTACCGTTAAATTGATACGCTAATTTCTCGAATACGCGCAGCAACTCCTGACGCATCTGAGGTTCGTGACAATGAACCTGCTCCAAATGCAACTGTCCGTTGGCTTTGAGAAGAATCAATACTCCTCCTTCTGAGTCAGTTACCCGGGCCGCGATTAAAGGGGTTAATTCCAGAAACTGGTTCAAGTTGCTAAAACTGCGAAGCGCAAATCCAAGAGAACTAAGCAAATCTTGGATTTTATTCTGCTCTCTTTGCAGACTCGCAACCAATTCCTTCAGTGCCAGGACAGGGGTCATTTCCTCATTAATAGCACTTTTATAAGCATCTGTGTCCTGGGAGGGCTGGCGAGAAATAGATGCAACAGTTATTGCCTCAGGAGTCGAAAACATTAGTTTATTAAGCCATTTGCCAATATTAGTTTTAAAAGAGTAGTCAGTATTTAATTAAGATTAACTTAAAAAATGATTAAGCTACAGCTGCTAAGGGTTTTATTTATTATCTATCGAAGGATAGTTGTTTTTATCTCGAGCAAGCATCTCATAGAGTTGGTTTATCATAACCTTATTTGTAACTACTGCCAATAAAAGCTCGATAAAGTTTTGTACAAGAGCGATCGCCGAAGGTACAGCTCGCTGAGCGTAACTTTTACGTTGACCTATTCTCCGTTTTCAACCATTGAGTAAAGCTTCCACAAACTCATAGCTAGAAAAGGGTCGTAGGTCTTCAATACCTTCACCCGCACCAATAAAACGAATGGGTAATTCAAGCTGCTGCGTTACAGCGAGGGCAACCCCTCCTTTAGCGGTACCATCCAACTTTGTAAGAACAACTCCGCTCAGTTTAGCAGCTTCAGAAAAAACTTGGGCTTGACGCAGACCATTTTGTCCTAGAGTAGCATCTAAAACTAGTAAAGATTCCACTTTAGCATGGGGAGCTTTTTTATCGATAATGCGCCGAATTTTGGCAAGTTCATCCATCAAATTTTTCTTATTTTGCAAGCGTCCGGCCGTATCTACTAATAAGAGTTCGGTGTTGCGAGCCTTAGCTGCGGCGATCGCATCAAAAACAACTGCTGCCGGATCGGTATTTTTGTCGGGATTAGCGATAACCGAGGTTTTTGCTCGTTCCCCCCATACTTTTACTTGTTCGACTGCTGCCGCCCGGAAAGTATCCGCCGCAGCGATCAAACAGCTATATCCAGATTTTTGAGCTAAATGAGCTAATTTGCCAATAGTAGTCGTTTTACCCGCACCATTAACTCCGGTGAGGAGCCAGATATTGAGAGTATCTTTTTCGGGCACAAAAATAGTATTATCTTGCCCTTGGAGAGGTCGATCGAGAATATCTTGGATAATTTGTTTTAAATAGGCGATCGCTTCTTCCGGAGGTAAAGCTTCTTCCCGCAATTTCTCCTGCAAGGTGTTGACGATTTGGTCTGTCGCTTCAATCCCCACATCTGCCTGTAGCAGAAGTGCTTCAATTGCTATTACCGCTTCTTGATTGAGCGGTCCCTGACCGACAACTGCTTTCAGTTGATTGATCAAACCCCGACGGGTTTTGCCCAATCCTTGTCTGAGTCGCTTCAGCCAGCTAATCTCTTCTTCCGATATATCGTCGGGAGTTCTTCCCTGATCTGCTAAAATCTTTGCCGACCAAACAAAATCTTCATCGAGAGCTAGAGCGTCGGTTTCAATCTTGGCTGTAACAACTTCTTCGGCTTCGACTGGGGTTTCGATGGCTGTCTTTTTGAGCTTTTCCAATCTGTCGGATTTGCGCATCCAAGCCGGAACATTGTCTGATGTGGGAGTTGTCTCAGCTTCAATCTCTTTTTCTGCGGAGGTATCGGCAGTTGGTGTAGTTTTTTCCTCTAACTCCGGTTCCCTCGTCTCAACTGGTGAAGGTGCTTGTTCTTTGCGTTGCTGAATGTTTTGATAAGCAGTTTTAGCCCAGGTCAGATAATCTTCTGGAGAGGTTGTTGCTGTTTCTAGCTTTGTTTGGTCTTGAGTCCGATTCGTAGAAGCTGCTCGTTCTTGAGTTGCTTGTTCTGGCTCGGGCGATTTTTTTTCCTCGCTAGAATCTTTATCGTCAAACTTACGGCGAAACCAATTAAACATAGGAATGAATATAAAAATAATTTAAACCAGATTTTTTTGATGATAACAATCTTTCTGCAAAGACATACTTCTTTGGTACCAATGATTAATGACAAAGCGACCGGCGACTATTGCAAACTACCCTAGAAGGAATGGGCTTCCCGTCGCTTTCTCTGAGATTGCCGTTTGGCAAACAAGTCTAACCTAGCTACCATGAATCAGTAGCAATGAATCTCGATTGAATGATGCGATATCACGTGATTTATGACGGCAATTGTAATCTGTGCGTAACTTTTACCCAACTACTCGAACAATTCGATCGCGGTAATCTGTTTGACTATATTCCCATGCAAGACGAGGATGCCTTTTCTCAATTTGGTATTACTGCTGGCGATTGTCAGATGGGAATGATTTTAATCGATCGCAAACAGCCAGAGCAAAGATGGCAGGGAAGCGATGCAGCCGAAGAAATTGTACGTTTATTACCTTTGGGAGATGCTTTTATTGCCGCGTATCGAGCTATACCGGGAATGAAATGGATAGGCGATCGCGCCTACGAACAAGTGCGCGATCATCGTTACAATTTATTCGGCAAAAGGAATTCTACTTATCATTCTCAATATCCTTTTGGCTGTCAAACAACCGACACGTGCCAATCTCCCTAACATAAGTAGAGATAAAACTTTTGATATATTCCGATATATTCCGAGTCTCTAAACACATTGTTAAGGAATTGTATGTGTCACAATTATTAGCGGTAATCATCGATATAAAGAAGCAATCTATTAGAAGTTAAGTAATGGAAACGCTTTATCAATATGCTTGGCTGATTCCCGTACTACCCCTGCTAGGGGCAATGCTGGTAGGAATTGGTCTGATCTCTTTAAACAAGGCAACTAATAGCCTCAGAAAAATTAATGCTGTCTTTGTTGTCTCCCTGTTAGGAGCAGCAATGGTGCTATCTTTTGCTCTGCTGTGGAGTCAAATTCACGGGTATGAAACTTATACTCGTACTTTTGAATGGGCAGCAGCAGGAAATTTCCACCTCACGATGGGCTATACCATCGACCATCTCAGTTCCTTGATGCTGGTAATAGTAACCACGGTGGCATTTCTAGTGATGATCTATACCGACGGTTACATGGCTTACGATCCCGGTTACGTGCGTTTCTATGCCTACTTGAGTCTTTTTAGTTCCTCAATGTTAGGTTTAGTTATCAGCTCTAACTTGGTACAAGTTTATATTTTCTGGGAACTGGTGGGAATGTGTTCGTACCTGCTCATTGGTTTTTGGTACGATCGCAAAGCGGCTGCAGATGCCTGTCAAAAAGCCTTTGTTGTTAACCGTGTCGGGGACTTTGGTTTATTGTTAGGCATGCTCGGTTTGTACTGGGCAACAAACAGTTTTGAATTCGAGCTTATGGGGGAACGGCTAGAAGAATTAATGTCCTCCGGTGCGTTAGGGGCTGGTTTGGCAGCCCTTTTTGCTGTATTAGTCTTTTTAGGTCCGGTAGCTAAATCTGCTCAATTTCCCCTCCACGTGTGGCTACCAGATGCAATGGAAGGTCCGACCCCGATTTCTGCCTTAATTCATGCCGCCACCATGGTAGCTGCAGGAGTATTTTTGATTGCACGGATGTACCCCGTATTTGAAAATATTCCTGTTGCTATGGACACGATCGCTTGGACTGGAGCGTTCACAGCTTTCTTGGGTGCGACGATTGCTATTACCCAAAATGATATTAAGAAAGGTTTGGCTTACTCGACGATCTCTCAACTGGGTTATATGGTGATGGCAATGGGTATCGGTTCTTATAGCGCGGGTCTATTTCACCTGATGACTCATGCTTACTTTAAGGCAATGCTATTCCTCTGTTCCGGTTCGGTCATCCACGGTATGGAGGCAGTGGTCGGACACGATCCGAATCTAGCCCAGGATATGCGAATGATGGGCGGCTTGCGCAGATATATGCCCATTACTGCCATTACTTTTTTAGTGGGTAATTTAGCTATCTGTGGTATTCCTCCTTTTGCTGGTTTCTGGTCTAAAGATGAAATCTTGGGACAGGCTATGACCGCCAATCCTGCTCTTTGGTTTGTGGGTTGGGCAACGGCAGGATTGACGGCTTTTTATATGTTTCGGATGTACTTTATGACTTTTGAAGGAGAATTTCGAGGCAACGATAGCTCGATTCGCCGACAATTGTTAACAGAAGCGGGAGTTGCTTTTGGTCCTGGAGCAATGGATGTCAAAGAATTAGAAACAGAAGGGCATCACAAACACGGTCATAGTGATTTTCCCCACGAATCCCCTTTGACCATGACTTTACCCCTAATTATTTTAGCAGTACCTTCCTTTTTAATTGGTTTGATCGGTCGCCCCTGGCAAAACTACTTTGAAGAATTTATCTATCCTCCAGGAGAAACGACAGCAGAAGTATTAGCCGAGGTAAGTCATTTTGACTGGACAGAGTTTTTGCTCATGTCAGGTAGTACTGTAGGTATTGCCCTAATTGGCATTACTCTTGCTTGGCTGATGTATCTCCAAGGCAAAATCGACCCCAGTGCGATCGCTCTTAAATATCCTGCCCTTTACAAGTTCTCTCTCAACAAATGGTACATCGATGATATTTATGACAGAGTCTTTGTCATCGGATGTCGCCGTCTGGCCCGGCAAATTATGGAGGTAGACTATCGCGTTGTCGATGGAGCCGTCAATTTGACTGGTTTAGCCGCTCTAGTCAGCGGTGAAGGATTAAAGTATCTAGAAAACGGTCGCGCCCAATTTTATGCCTTAATTATCTTTGCGGCGGTTTTGGGTTTTGTCCTGGTCTTTAGCGTGGCTTAACAATTTGTTGTTAGTTATTGGTTGTTAGTTATTTGTTTTTAACTAACGACCAATAGCCAAAGACAAATGACAAATGACGACAAATAATCTATGACAAATTTTCCTTGGTTAACTACAATTATTCTTTTTCCCATCGTTGCCGCTTTATTTATCCCTTTTATTCCGGATAAAGACGGCAAAACAGTACGATGGTATGCCTTGATCGTTGGTTTAATTGATTTTGCTGCGATCGTCTACGCTTTCTACATCGGTTACGATCTGAGTAATCCTCAACTGCAATTAGTAGAAAGTTACTCCTGGATACCGCAGCTAGATTTAAATTGGACTGTTGGGGCCGATGGTTTGTCTATGCCCCTAATAATCCTTACCGGCTTTATTACTACGTTGGCGATTATGGCAGCCTGGCCGGTAACTTTTAAGCCAAAATTGTTTTATTTTTTAATGTTGGCAATGTACGGCGGACAAATTGCCGTGTTTGCCGTACAAGATATGCTGGTATTTTTCCTAGCATGGGAGTTGGAGTTAGTCCCAGTTTATTTAATTTTGGCAATTTGGGGCGGTCAAAAACGTCAGTATGCGGCGACTAAATTTATCCTCTACACTGCCGGAGGTTCGCTGTTTATTCTCATTGCGGGTCTAACCATGGCTTTCTATGGGGATACAGTGACCTTCGATATGCGGGCGATCGCGGCTAAAGATTATGTCTATAATCTGCAACTGCTCCTCTATGCTGGCTTCCTAATTGCCTACGGCGTAAAACTACCAATTTTTCCTCTCCATACTTGGCTGCCAGATGCTCATGGGGAAGCAACTGCCCCAGCTCACATGTTACTGGCGGGAATCTTGCTAAAAATGGGGGGGTATGCTCTACTGAGGATGAATGCGGGAATGTTGCCCGATGCCCACGCTACTTTTGCGCCCGTTTTGGTGATTTTAGGGGTAGTCAACATTATCTATGCGGCTTTGACTTCCTTTGCCCAACGGAATCTCAAACGCAAGATTGCCTATTCTTCTATCTCCCACATGGGTTTTGTCTTGATCGGCATTGCTTCTTTTACCCCTCTGGGAGTTAGTGGAGCAATGTTGCAGATGATTTCCCATGGATTGATTGGGGCGAGTTTATTCTTTATGGTAGGCTGTACCTACGATCGCACTCATACTCTAATGCTGGATGAGATGGGCGGTGTCGGGCAAAAAATGAAAAAGGTTTTTGCCATGTGGACAACTTGTTCCCTTGCCTCTCTTGCTCTACCGGGAATGAGTGGTTTTGTTGCCGAACTGATGGTTTTTGTGGGTTTTGCTACCAGCGATGCCTACAGTTCTACTTTCAAAGTAATTATTGTCTTTTTAGCTGCAGTGGGGGTGATTTTAACTCCCATCTATCTTCTCTCGATGCTGCGGGAGATGCTTTACGGACCGGAAAACAAAGAATTAGTCGAACATACTACTCTAGTAGATGCCGAACCTCGAGAAGTGTTTATCATTGCCTGTTTGTTAGTACCAGTTATTGGTATTGGTGTTTATCCTAAGATAGTCACTCAAATTTACGATGCGACAACTAATCAACTGACTGCGAAGTTGAGGGAAGCCGTACCAAGTCTAGTAGTGCAACAGGCATCTGTAACGACAAGAAATTCTGCAATGGTTTCTGGGAGGGCCCCAACGATCTAGTTAAAAAAATCGGGAGAAATAATTTTTAGGGGTTTCCTTACAAGAAACCCCTCTCTTTGTAATTGCTATTCGGATTAGTTCATCTCTCCGCCTCCGTGGAGACCCTCGCCATAGCTGTACTCAGCTTGGCGAAGGGAGGAAACGGAGGACAGGAATTAATTGGCATATTTTGTCCTCCATGTGTTGTAGGTTAAGAAGTTAATATCTTGAGGTTTAGCATTTTGACAAAGTCGCTTACCTGTCTCGACAGAGTGTAGCGAAACTCTACCTTTGCTC
>JADEWQ010000026.1 GCA_015207585.1 Pleurocapsales cyanobacterium LEGE 06147
AAGCGGGGAAAAAGCCTACTGTCCAGACGTAAGACGCAGTAATAGAGGACGAAAGAAATCTACTACTGTGCTGTCTGCTGGGTAGGAAGCCTACGGTTACTCGCAAGAGAACCGCTAGGTACTTCACCAAAGCCAATTAGCACGAGTCATCGGTAGATTCCAAACCGCATCCGTTTTGCGATGGAGTAGAGTTTGATAAATACCCATTTGGTTGTTTTCAAAACCCAGCGCACAGCCGATCAGGTAGATTCTCCAAAGTTGCGCTCGTCTTTCTCCGATTTGGGCTGTAATTTGCTCAAATGCTGCCTCAAAATTTTCTACCCAACATCGCAAAGTTTTAGCGTAATGCGGTCGCCAGTTATCCACGTCTACAATTTCCCAGCCTGCTGCTTCGGCAGCATCTAATCGGGTGCTGAGTCGTGTCAGTCGCCCATCGGGAAAGATATAGCGATCGATAAATCGTTCTCCGAGGCTAGTATTTTGCCAGCGATCGCGAGTAGTTATGCCATGATTTAAAAATAATCCATTGGGTTTGAGCGCAGCTAAGACACTTTGGAAATAGATTGGGTAGTTTTGAACGCCGACATGCTCCACCATGCCAATGGAAACAATCTTGTCATAGGTCGGTTCTTTCGGCAGATCGCGGTAGTCTAACAATTCGACTGGGATTTGGTCGCTCAATCCCGCTTCGGCAATCCAGCTTTGATTATAGGCATACTGCTCTTTACTGAGAGTAATGCCGTGAGACTTGACTCCGTAACGAGTTACTGCCCAGCGCATCAATGCTCCCCAGCCACAGCCAATATCCAGCAATCTATCTCCGGGTGAGAGTTTGAGTTTACGGCAAATGCGCTCGAGTTTAGCTTCTTGTGCCTCCTGTAAATTCATTTGGGGATGCTCAAAATAGGCGCAGGAATAGACCATCTGTGGGTCGAGCCAAAGCTTGTAGAAGGCATTTCCGGTATCGTAATGGTGTTGAACCGCAACCCGATCGCGCTCGCGGCGCGTCTGGAATTGCAACTTCTTCCAAGGAGCATTAGACCTTTGTAAGTTAGGTAAACTCGGAAGCGTGCATGCTGTTAACCAAGCGCGTAGCGATTGCATCCAATTGATTTTTGCATAAGAATGTTGTTGGATTATGGGAATCACTGGTGCTAAATCCCCTTTAACCTCAATATATCCCTGAAGATAGGCATCCACCAGAGCTAACGGATCTTGACTGAGAAACAGAGTTTTCAGAACTCCCGGATGATAGATTTGAAGGGCGATCGTGGGTAAATTATCCTGATTAAAATCCAGTGTAGTCTGCCCCCAAAAATCAAGATGAAGATGGAGCGGTAAACGATCGAAAACCCGATACAGCCAACGCTGAATTGGTGGAGGAACAGTACAGTTAGTCATTGATTACTTCCTCACTCTAGCGCGAAGAATCCACAAGTCCTCTACAAAGTAATATTGAAGGTTTCTTCCATGATACTAATCCTAAAGATATAGATATGAGTTTCAAGGCAATCGTCAATGCGATCGATCGCCAATTTGGAATTATCTGGTATTCTACTTACCAACCAATTTATCTCTCTCAATCAGTGTATTAACCTCTTTACTTCACTGATGACGATGGTGAGTAAGAGAATGAGGAACTTCTAGACCATTAGCTTCCATCAAAAGACGATCGCTCATTATGTTTTTGGGAATACCATCTGCAACGATTTGTCCCCCACTGAGGAGAATAACGCGATCGCATACTTCTAAGATTAGTTCTAAGTCGTGAGAAGAAATCATAATTGTTTCTTGGGAGGCTTGCAAGAATTGAATCAGCCTTCTTCTTGCTTGCAAGTCTAAGTTAGCACTAGGTTCGTCATATAAAATAATTTGAGGTTCCATGGCTATTACAGAAGCGATCGCCACCATGGATTTTTCCCCACCAGATAGTTGATAGGGAACGCGATCGGCTAAATGGGATACGCCAGTAAGAGATAGAGCTCGATCGACGCGATTATCTATTTCCCTTGGCGATAGTCCCATGTTTTCGGGTCCAAAGGCAACATCATCTCTAACAGTAGGACAAAAAAGTTGATCTTCAGGATTTTGGAAAACCAAGCCAATTTCTGAATAAAATTTTCCTGGTTGCACCAATTTGTCAAACAATTTTATTTCTCCACTAGTTGGCGATAAAACCCCACAAATAGTTAAAAATAGAGTAGTTTTTCCCGCTCCATTGGCTCCGATTAAACCAACTTTTCCCCCAGAAGAAATCCGCAGATTAATTTCAGTTAGAGTTGAGCGGTTTTGGGCATAGGCAAAACCCAAATTACTAATCGTAATAGCTGCTGTTTTTATTGTCACTAGTTGAGCCGAGCGTATAATTTCTTTCATAAAATATTTTCAGGCAATAATACTTCTGCAACTATTAAGCTCAGAGCAATAATTAAAATTACTGTCGTAGCGAGTAAGTTTTGTTTTTTTGCTTTGAATTGCTTGGATTTTTTAGGTAAACGATCTAAGTTATAGCCATAACCTCGTAAAATCATAGCTTGATAAACTCTTTGGGATTTTTCGTAGCTTCGTATTAGTAAACTACCAGCTAATTGAGCAAAAATTTTTAAATTGCGACGATTTATATTTTTAGGTTGAAAACCTCGCAATTTCATTGCCCTTTGCATGGTAAAAAGCATTTCCCCTAGTTCTTCCAAATAACGATAAGTCAGTATAGTCATATCAACAATTGTCTCGGGTAGTCCCAGAGTACGAATTGCTTTCATTGTATTTAAAAAAGGTGCGGTACCGAACAAAACCAAGCTGACAGTTAAAATACAAAAAAAACGCACAGAAATTAATAGACTTGTTAGCAAACCTTCCTGTTTTAAGCTCAGCCAACTCCAACTTAGAATTACTGTATTACCCGCTACAAAGGGTAGAAAAATCACCACGGCAAGAATAAACAATCCTGGATAACGCAATCGCGATAACAGAAAAGATAAAGGTAAGCCAGATAAAATAAAAATTATACTAGTAATAACAATTATTATTGGCAATAAAACTAGCTTTTGAATAAAAGCAAAAGCAAAAATTAATCCTAGAAGTCCTACTAACTTATAACTTTGTTCCCAGCGATGAATTGGAGAATCTAAATGAGCGTATCGATCGAGAAATAATTTCATTATTCATTACTTTAGGAGTTCTGGCTTAACTTTTTCAATAAAAGAAATTAGCATAACTGTAAAAATCCCTTCTAGCACCGCTTGAATTCCATACCCTATTAAAGATAAATAAATAGCATTTCTTTCTGTTTGTGCGTCTATATCGGGGGATAGATTAGTAATAATAACAACGGTAAAGATAATAGCAGACAAACCCAAAGCACCAGCACCAGCACCAAAAGCCAAAATTTTAGTCCATCTTTTTTGCTGTTGAGTGGAAAAGCGGTGCGGCAGCACCCGCAAAGCGGGATCGCGCAGTTGAAAAAGATGATAAGCCAATAAAGCTGGTATTCCCATTACAACAGCATTAATTCCCAAAGTAGATAAACCTCCGTGCTGGAACAGTGCTGCTTGGAAAAATAAACCGATCGCAATTGCCGGAAAAGCATAATAACCCAAGATCGCTCCCATGATGCCATTCAAAACCAAATGAATACTGGTTGGGGGAATGGGTATGTGAATTAAAGAAGCGACAAAAAAAGCTGCGGTTAATAAAGATGCTTTGGGAATCTTTTCTTGAGGATTGCGCTCGCGGCTAATTTGACGCAGAGAATACCAAGTTACGCCCCCAGTAATGGCATAACCGGCAATAGAGACAGATGGAGGAACAAAACCGTCGGGAATATGCATTTAATACCAGTTCTCAAAAGTAACAAGAGACTTAGTAAAGGGATAAAAATCACGCATTCAAAGTCAGAACTAATTTTGTGGTTTGTGGCGAGAGAAAAATAAAGCTGTACCGACAAATCCCCAAACACCGACAGCAGCCATCACTACCTTTTGTAAAGGAGTATAGCCAGCATCAGCCGACGATCCTGATGCCGTATCCGAAGCTGCATTTTCCTCACCCCAAGGAATGTTAACAATATTGCCGTGTCCTGCTTGACGGACTGTAACATCCCAATTACCAGGTATAGACGCATCGGGAACAAAGATAAACTTCCCTTCGGAATCCGTTGTTCCTTTAAGCCAGGGAGTAGCCGGATCGTCGGGAGCATAAACTATTACCTGGGCATTTGCCATAGGGGTTCCATCATCATAACTAGCTTCAATTTCAACAGCTTGAGTCTGTCGATATTGAACGTGGCTAGCATGAGCTAAGACTTTCTCCGACCACATCAAGGTGGTAATAGCCAGTAGGGGTAGTAACCAAATCTGCTTGTTCATAAATTTATTAGTCAGAAGCCAGGAGTTAGGAGTTAGTTATCAACCATTGACTGATGACTGGTGACTGGTGACTGTTTAACTGTTCACCGAACAATGTCCCTCGCCAACATGACCCAAACCAGCGATCGCTTCCTGCAAAGTTTGGTAGTCTTGGGGAGATAGTTCTTGTTGTAAAGTGGCTTGGTCTACTTCTAATTTGTCATTTTGGGCTAATGCAGCTAAAGGCTCAAATCCCAGCGCATCCTGATTGAGGGCATCATCAGCTGGAGCATCAGCCGAACCAAAAATATGGTCAAAATGGAAGGTAGTTTCTACTTCTGCTGTATCTCCTGCCTGAAGAATACCTTTGCGCTCTTCGCCGACAAACTCCCCACAAACATACTCTAACTCTCGATCCAAGCTAATCAGAAAATCGATTGCCCGATCCTCTCTGGTAGCCGTACCGTTCATGACAATTGTTCCATCGGCTGCCGGGCTACCTTCTTCTCCCCGTACCATCCTCCAAGTGAGGACATTGTATGCACCAGCAGGGGCTTCTGTTTGGGTAACGACAATCGGCTCGGCATCTTCATCGCCTTCTGCTAAGTCAACTGTCGTCGGTGTATCTACCAAGACAACTGTTTCTTGAGGCTCGATTTCGCTGCCTGCTTCGGGGTCAAAAGGAGGTTCGGTTTGGTAAGTCTTTACATCTGCTAAAGTGACGTAGACCCTATCAAAATTAACGCGCCAGCCATCTTTTGTTACAAAACCCTGACGAATAAAATCCTCTCCGTTGGCAACCAGAGTCAGAGTTCCTGTTTGGGTTGTTGCTGTTTCTGTCTCGGTCGTATCGGCTGTGTTGGGTATATTGGGTGTATTAGCTCTCTCACAACCGCTTAAAAAAATTGGAGATAGAGCGATCGCGCTGACTAAAATAATAATTTTCTGCATCAACATTAAAATCAGTAGACTAATAATTTTTAGTCTTCTGTATTTTAATTAGCATTTTCAATGCCCCTAGAGGGGATTTTTGGGACTTTATGAAAGTTATTTAACCGTATTTTTAGTTCGCCACCTGAAGATATCCGTAATGGCTATCCAAAACAGTTGACAGACTTTCTCAAAAAATCTCATACTACCATAGACATATTTTTTAGCATATAGATTATGAAAGAATTAAATCGCAACAAGACTAACGAATTACTCAATGAAATCATGGAATTTGAGCTAGCAGGAGTTGTCCGCTATACCCACTATGCTCTGATGGTTACGGGACCCAATCGCATTCCTATCGTGCAATTTTTTCAAGAACAAGCTAATGAGTCCCTCCTCCACGCTCAACAAGTAGGAGAAATACTCACTGGTTTAGAAGGGCATCCTAGCCTCCGGATAGCTCCCATTGAAGAAAGCTACGAACATAATTTGCACGCTATCTTGACCGAAAGCCTTAACCATGAAAAAAAAGCCCTAGAATTATACAAACAATTACTCATTACTGTAGAAAACGCTAGTATTTACCTCGAAGAATTTGCTCGCAGCATGATTAAGCAAGAAGAATTACATAACATAGAAATTAAGAAAATGTTGCGCGATTTTGTCCAATCATAAGTTTTTAGAATTTAGAATCAAGCTGTCGTTAATGGCTGATGCCCGATAAAATCAGTTATGGATTTTACTTCTGCTTTACCTACTTTTGTCGTTACTCTTCGAGAAGGATTTGAAGCTGCCTTAGTAGTAGGTATTGTCCTTGCCTGCCTAAAAAAAGCAGGACAAACTCAACTTTATCGCTGGGTTTATCTCGGTATTGGTGGCGGTATCGTTGCTAGCGTTATGGTGGGAGTTCTCCTCGCCAACACGATTCAGGGATTAGAAACAGCAGGTGGATTTTATGCCCCTGTAGTTAAAGAAATATTAGCAGGAATTTTTGGCTTAGTGGCGATCGCCATGCTCAGTTGGATGCTTCTGTGGATGACTCAGCAAGCTAAATCCGTCAAATCGGAAGTCGAGGGAGTAATTAGCGAAGCTTTAATTGCCAGCGATGGTGCGGGTAAAGCTATTTTTCTGCTCATTTTTATTGCTGTCTTGCGAGAAGGTTTTGAAACGGTATTATTCATCGTCGCTAAGTTTCAACAAGAGTGGACTTTACCCGCTTTGGGTGCGGTTGCAGGCTTAACTCTGGCAGCAGTGATGGGAATATTACTTTTTGCTTTGGGAGTAAAAATTAATGTCCGCCTTTTCTTCCAAGTAATGGGCGTTTTCTTACTCTTAATTGTAGGTGGTTTGGTATTGGGTGTGCTGAAACATTTCGACTCTGCGATCGCTTTACTTTCTCAGTTATCGCCTCAATATGCGAACTGGTGTTTTTCCCCTGGCGAATCCTGTATTCTTGGCAGACAAGTCTGGGATGCTTCTACTTTTTTACCAGATAAAGAATTTCCAGGTATTATTCTTAAATCCCTCTTTGGTTATCGTCAAATTCTCTATTTAGGACAAGTTATTGCTTATGTATTATTTTTAGGTATGGTTGGCACTGCTTATTTCCGAAGTTTGATGGGAAAAAGATTTTTTACTGGAAAAGAAACTAAACTGCAGAATTGAAGTACTCCAATCTGCTTCGCTGAGATTGGAGATTCCCAATCCTAGCTCAATTCAGAGACGGTTTTATTCGTTCTCGGAGTTTCCCGCTTCACAGGCTTCTGCCTCTACCAACTAGTTGGTTTTGGTCTTACGATGCCTCCACAGGCAGGAGTCCGCCTTCCGCAGACCCGTATTACTTTTTTTACTTGGCTACCATATGTTTGGGTTTTTCTTTTACACCAGTGACACAGAGGGTTATCTCAGACTGAGATCGAGGAGGGGGTCAAAGCGTTACACCTTCAAGTTCTTCATCGGTCAACTCATACAACTCTTGTAATTTTTGCAACTTTTCTTCATCTGCTTGCCAAAAACCCCGTCCGTGCGCTTCTAACATTCGCCCCACAATATTACGGAAAGCTTCCGGATTAGCCTCTCGTAATCTATTTGCCATTGCCTCGTCCAAAGCATATGTGTTTGCAGCTTGGTCATATACCCAATCATCCCTAAAATTAGCCGTACCACCCCAACCAAGTAAAGCTGTCATGCGCTGGGATATTTCATAAGCACCGCCAGAACCCTGATTTACCATTGCTTCTGCCCATTTAGGGTTTAATAACTTAGTTCGATATTCCATGCGTAATAAATCTTGCAACTTGCGCGGGGTAGTATCTTTAGAAAAACTTTCGACAAAAGACGCATCCACTTTCTTGCCACTTTGTTTTTCGGCGGCGAGTTTGAGTCCTCCAGTATTACCGTAATATTCTTGGATGTCAGTTAACCCATATTCAACCGAATCGATTTCTTGAACAATTCTTTCGCTAGTTTGCAACAATTGATTTAATACTTCTGGTCTTGCTTGTCCTTTATCCTTACGTCCGTAACTAAACACATTGCGATTCTTCCAGGTATTTGCCAACTCGTCGCTAGATTCCCAGTTACCATCGACAACTTGGTCATTTACTAAAGAACCGAAATCTCCTGCGGGATTAGAGAATAGTCGTGCCGTAGCATTCTCAACTCCTCGTGCTTGTAAATCTAAAGCATGCTTGCGGATAAAATTATCCTCTGGAGACTCATCTGCTTCTGCCGCCCTTTGAAACAGGTCATCTAATAACTCAATAATATTGACAAAAGTATCGCGGAAAATCCCCGAAAGATTAGTTAACACATCAATGCGAGGGTGTCCTACTTCTCGAACTGACTTTAATTCGTAACGAACAATTCGTCCAGTTCCCTCCTTGACAGGTTCGGCACCAACTAATTCCAACAAAATCCCCAAGGACTCACCTTTAGTTTTAATCGCATCCAAACCCCACAACATCACTGCCACAGTTTCGGGATAAGTACCCTTTTCTTCGAGATGTTGGGCAATAATCTTCTTCCCAATCTCTCTTCCCCTCTCATAAGCAGCAGGCGAAGGCATCCGATAAGGATCTAAAGCATGGATATTCCTACCAGTAGGTAAAACTCCCGTTCCATCCCTTAACAAATCCCCCCCAGGCGCAGGAGGAACATACTCCCCATTCAACCCCCTTAACAAATTAGTTAACTCCTCCGTATTTTGAGACAACAAATCCCTAATCCTCTGCGCCTCGTCTAACTTATCCTCATACCCTTCTATCTTTGCGTCCTTTGCTACGGACTTCAATGGGGCGAAGTGGTTCGCCCCCCAGTCCTCGCCTTTGCGAGAGACAATCTCATCAATCAAATCCGAAGACAAATCATCCCCAAAATAAGCCTCCAAATAAGACCTCAACTTCTCCTCATCAGGCACTTCTCCCAAAACATGCAAACCAGAAGAAAACAACCTTTGTTCTAATACCTGCAAATACTCATAAACCTTGACAAAATACTCATTAATCGCCTTCTTACTAAACAAACGAGCATTTTCTACATTAAAAGCAATCCCTAGCTTTTCTCCCTCAGTAAACTTACAATCTGCATCCAAACCAGTATCGACAATTTTCTGACAAATAGCCTCTTTGAGAGCATAATTTTTCTCTGGATCTTCTCGATACTCGGCAATTAACTCTCGCAGTAATATTAATTCTTTATATAAACCAGCCCGACCATAAGGCGGTACGTTATGAGAAATTAAAACTCCATATCCTCTTCTTTTTGCCAGGATAGATTCAGAAGGATTATTAGCAGCATAAATATAAAGATTAGGCAGATTTCCTAATAAAATATCCGACCAAGAATAGCCAGTATTTCCTAAAGGCGAACCTGGCAACCATTCAACTGTTCCGTGCATGCCAAAATGCACTACTGCATCGGCTTGAAACTCATTTTGCAGCCATTTATAAAAAGCAGCATATTGGGGGTGCGGGGTCATATCTTTTTCAAACATTAACCGCATCGGATCGCCAGAGATACCGAGAGGAGGCTGTACGCCAATCCAAACATTACCGAGTTGAATTCCGCCGATATGGAAATCATCACCATAGGATTTAATTCCCGTTCCCGTCAAAGATTTCCATTGTTTTTCAATTCTGGTTGTTAATAAATAGCCCAACCATTTCTCTAATGTCTTGACATCAACAACAACTTGTCCTTTACCATCAGTTTTGATGCCATCACCATTAAATTTTTCCAAAATTAAACGCAGATCGGCTTCATCAGCTTCTTTAACTTTATTAATTATTTCTTCTCCATCTTCAGGTAGGTCGCCAACTTGATAGCCTTGTTCTTTTAAGGCTTGAAGCAATTTAAGCAAACTTTTTGGTACGTTTAATAAAGCAGCAGTTCCAGTTGCACCATATCCGGGAGGAAAACCGTATAAAATAATAGCAATTTTTCTTTCTGATGGTGGAGTTTGACGCAGTTTTAGCCAATTTTTAATCCTACCAGTAAGTCGTTTTAATCGCTCGGGAATGAGATAGATATCTTCTCCTACTAAACCCCCTAGAGGTACTGTATCGATCGCCCCATCTAATTCTGGCAAGGCATATAAAACTACGCTTTGTAAACCACCAATTCCCTGTCTAGTCCATGAATGAATATCTTGAATCAATAAAGGTGCGGCAACTATATAGGGAACATTTTTAGCAGTTAAAATTTGTTTGGCAACTTCAACTTGTCTCCCCGCTTCCATAGAACCAGCGGGACCGCCTACTAAAGGAAAGCCGATAGTAGAAACGATCGCATCAACTTTGACGGCATCTTTTGCTAAAGATAGAGTTGCTTTATTTCCTTTTTCTATTTGTTCTTGTTCGTAAGTAGTGGTCATCCAATCTCTTACAGCTACATGACCTTCTACACCATTAATAAATATTGGTAAAGGAATTAATCCTTCTGCTTCAAAATGTTTAATTAATTGAGAAATGTAGGGTTGTTTGGTAATAACGTGCTTGCGATAAAGTAATATACCTACAATCGGAAATTGGCAATTAGTTACTTTTGACTTTTCTTGATACCACTCTAAATACTCTCGGGGAGAGGTAAAATAACCCTGATAATCTGGATACAATAAACCCATATTAGGGGTTTCTATTACTGAAGGAATTTCGCCTACTTGTAGCCCTAAATATGTTTTCGCTAACGTCCAACACATGGCAGCAAAATTGTCTGCGCCGCCAGCATTCCAATAGCCATAAATAATCAGCCAATTGCGTAAATCTTGGACTTTTTGAGCGGGAATAAATTTAAGGAGTTTGGGACCAGTTTTGAGAAAGCTAATATAACCGGCAAGCCTGTCTTCTTCCTTGCCTTTGCTAAACTTGTCGAGGATAAATTTAACGGGTTTGGGCATTCCTTTGGGGCGATCGCCAATAACAAATTTACCCAACTGAGTAAGACTCATTAATTCTAAGGCTGACTCGAAGACGAGACGAATGGGAATGTGTTGCACTCTTTGACGCAGCCACATTACCTGATCGTAATCAAAAACGAGGCTGGCAAAGAAAACATCAGCATCTTGAAGGGCAGCTTCGATAGTTTCGGGAGAAGTGGCAATGTTGCGATCGCTAAATACTCTAATATCTAATTCCGGACAACGGGATGTAGCTAATTTGGCTGCTTGACGGTACAGATTAGCGTTAAACGACTCAAAGCCAGCAATCAAGACAATGCGTTTCATATTTCCAGCTTCTTAAAATTTCTTGATATTCCTACTACGATCCTAAAAGAAATTTTTCAGCGATAGACCGAATGTAAAGTTAGACTGTAAAGATTTTGCGAGCGCCGATCGCTGTCACTGCATTGATATTCACAAAGTTTAATACTGAGAAATTATTTTAGTTGAAGTGTTTTAGCTATGAATCTGGTATCTTTTGATGTTTTGATGCAATTATTGCGCGATCGCTCTTTATTTTTAAGTGAAATTGAAGAAGGTAAACAACTAGATAAAAAAATAATTTCTTTATTGCTTTATAGCTCGGCATTTTTTGCTTTATATGGAACAATTATCGGTTCAACACATGGCTGGTTACAGATGTTATCTTCTGGTTTTAAACTACCAGCTTTATATTTATTAACTTTATTAATTTGTTTGCCGACTCTTTATTTTTTTGATGTTATTTTTGGTTCACAACGTACTTTTACTCAATATGTAACTCTACTTTTAGCTTCCATGTCGATGAATTAACAAAAAATAGTCTCATTAATAGTATTGAACTAGAAAAAATTATTAAACACAACCAACAAATCAAAAGCGATCGCTCTCAAATATTTGCCGATCTGGAAGAAAATTTAATTCAAGTTTTATCACTAACTGATAATAATAAGATTGGTAGTGAAGCTCAACAACTATTAACAGAAGTTATCCAGATTGGTCTTAGCGTACATCAGGAAGTAAGAAGCTTGTACTAAATAGAGTTATTTTTGTAATCTAAATTTACTCAATTCAAAAAGATGTTAAGAATTGATCTATTTCGGTAAATAACTAATGATAGTAGTTTCAAAATTAAAAAAATAGGGCTTTTTTTGAAGCTATAGCTATGGAGGATAATTATGGTCACCGCTACAAGACCAGAACAAAAGGTAAAAATTGGACCGACTAAGCTGCTAATTAACAATGAATGGGTAGAAAGTGTCTCTGGTAAACGGTTTGAGACGATTAATCCCGCTACGGGAGAAGTCATTTGTGATGTTGCCGAGGCAGATGCAGTCGATGTAGATAAAGCAGTAGAAGCAGCGCGAAAAGCTTTTAATAGTGGTGAATGGCGGCAGTTGTCAGCTAGAAAGCGTGGAGAATTACTCTACAAACTAGCCGATCTCATTGAAGAAAATAAAGAAGAATTAGCACGACTGGAAACTTTAGACAATGGCAAGCCGCTTTCTGAGTCACTCAATATAGACTTGCCCTTTGTCATCGAGTGCTATCGCTACTATGCTGGCTGGGCTGATAAAATTCAGGGTAAGACTATTCCGATTAGCGGTTCTTACTTCTGCTACACCCGTCACGAACCAGTGGGCGTAGTCGGTCAAATTATTCCCTGGAATTTTCCGTTGCTAATGCAAGCCTGGAAACTAGCACCAGCCTTGGCAGCAGGTAATACCCTGGTTCTCAAAACAGCAGAACAAACTCCTCTATCAGCACTGCGGGTAGGCGAATTAATTTTGGAAGCTGGTTTTCCTCCCGGTGTGGTTAATATTCTCTCCGGTTATGGACCAACCGCAGGCGCGGCGATCGCCCGTCATATGGATATCGATAAGGTAGCCTTTACTGGTTCGACCGAAGTAGGACATCTAATTATGGAAGCGGCTGCCAAGAGCAATCTCAAGCGCGTTACCCTCGAATTGGGCGGTAAGAGTCCCAATATCGTCTTTGCCGATGCCGACCTCGATCTGGCAATCGAAGGTTCTCACCATGCTTTGTTTTTTAACCAAGGTCAGTGTTGCAATGCCGGTTCGCGACTGTTTGTTGAAGAAAAATGCTACGACGAATTTGTGGCTAAGTCAGTAGAAAAAGCCAAACAACGCAAGGTAGGCGATCCGTTTGCTCCCGATACCAAACAAGGTCCACAAGTAGACCAAGACCAGTTCGACAAAATAATGAGCTATATCAAATCGGGAATGCGTCAAGGGGCAAAAATGTTGTGTGGCGGTCATCGGATCGGCGATCGCGGCTATTTTATCGAGCCGACAGTCTTCGCTGATGTCCAAGATGAAATGAAAATTGCTCGGGAAGAGATTTTTGGTCCCGTGATGAGCATTATTAAGTTCGGGGATATCGACGAGCTTATCGAGCGGGCAAATAAAACGATTTATGGTCTGGCAGCAGGCGTATGGACGAGGGATATTTCTAAAGCACACGCGATCGCTAATAATATTCGCGCTGGTACTGTCTGGATCAATTGCTACCATGCCTTCGATATTGCCGCACCCTTCGGAGGTTTCAAACAATCTGGAATGGGTCGCGAACTGGGCGAGTATGGCTTACAACAATACACCGAAGTTAAGACGGTGACGGTGAAACTTTAAACAAATCTCGTTAATTAACTTTTCTTTTAATTTTAGTCAGTCACTGAGACTTTCGTTATGGTAGCGCGACATCATGACGAAAGTTTTTTTAGGCATCTCAATTAATTGTCTTATTGCAAATTAGATAAAAAAAATAGGAATGATTAATTATTAATCATTCCCTAAACATAATAAATTTAAAGACTACAGTTGCGGGACAAACTGTTCTTTTTCCGGTACTTCCGTATACTCGGCGACAATCTGACGAAACTCTTCGCCGTCAATACTTTCTTTTTCAATTAAAAGATCGACTAAACGGTCGATAACTTCCCGATTTTCGCGAATAAGTTTCCGTGCTAGTAGGTGACCGTACTCAGCAAGTTGGCGCACTTGCTCGTCAATGCGCGAAGCCACTTCTTCAGAATATTCGGAACGAGACATTAAACCAGCACCGAGGAATACTTCTCCCTCTTGACCTCCGAGGGAAACCGGACCTAAATCGCTCATGCCAAAACGAGTTACCATTTGCCGTGCCATTTCAGTTACTTGTTGCAAGTCACCGCCTGCACCCGTAGTAACTTCATCGTGACCGAAGATTTCTTCTTCCGCCGCTCGACCGCCCATTGCGCCTGCAATTCGTGCCATCAACTGGGCTTTGGTAATCAATCCCTGCTCTTCATTAGGCATAAACCAAGTCAAACCTTGAGCTTGTCCCCGCGGGATTAAAGTGACTTTTTGAACGGGATCGTGGTCTTTAAGCAAGGTACCCACAATAGCGTGACCGACTTCGTGGTAGGCAATCAGCCGCTTACTTTTACCATCAACCAGGGGAGTGCCTTCCATACCTGCTACGACGCGATCGACAGCATCGTCGATTTCTGGCATGGAAATTGCTTCTTTACGTCTTCTCGCTGTTAAAATTGCCGCTTCGTTGAGCAAGTTGGCTAAATCGGCACCCGTAAAACCAGGAGTACGACGAGCGATCGCCTCCAAAGATACTTCGGGAGCTAATTTTTTGTTGCGAGCATGTACTTCTAGAATTTCCAAACGACCTTTGATATCGGGACTGTCAACAATGACCTGACGGTCAAAGCGTCCCGGACGCATTAAAGCCGAGTCAAGAACGTCGGGACGGTTAGTTGCCGCAATGATAATAATACCAGTATTGCCTTCAAAACCATCCATTTCGGTTAAGAGTTGGTTTAGGGTTTGTTCCCGTTCGTCGTTACCGCCGCCGATACCCGCACCCCGTTGACGACCGACTGCATCGATTTCATCGATAAAAATTAAACAGGGAGCATTTTCTTTGGCTTTTTTAAACAAGTCTCGGACGCGAGAAGCACCAACCCCAACGAACATCTCGACAAACTCAGAACCAGAGATGCTAAAAAAAGGAACTCCAGCTTCCCCGGCGATCGCTTTTGCTAAAAGAGTTTTTCCCGTTCCTGGAGGTCCAATTAATAGTACTCCTTTGGGAATTTTTGCCCCTACGGCAGTAAAGCGTTCTGGCTGTTTGAGGAAGGTCACGACTTCTTGCAACTCTTCTTTAGCTTCGTCAATTCCAGCTACGTCATCAAATTTGATCCCCGTCTTCGCTTCCATCTGGAAACGAGCGCGCGATTTGCCAAAACTCATAGCTTGACCGGGACCGCCAGGAATATTGCTAGAGCGACGGAAAAGAAAGAATAAAGCAGCGATAAGCAAAATGGGAAAGAACAAATTACCTATTAATCCCAAGAGCGCTCCATCGTTACTTGCCGGATGGTAATCGAAGCTGACATCCGCTTCCCTGAGTTTAGCGATCAAGTTGGGAGAATTGGCAGGTAAATCTACTCTTAATTTCTGTAGTCGATTATCCAGTTCGGGATCAGTTGCCTGGACAATTGCCGTTCTGCCATTTTCGTACAATTCTACACTAGTCACTCTCCCACTATTGAGATAGTCTAAAAAGCGACCATAAGTCATGCGGGTGCTGGCAGTATTGTTCCCTAAGCTAGCAGCATTCGGGGATATGGTTCCCTGCCAAAGGAAAAAACCCACCACCAATAGGGGCAATGCCCAGAGTATTATGATTCTCCAAGAAAATTTTTTCATAAGCTGAAGCTAAGTTTAAGCAACTATTAAAGAAAGTATTATTGGGGCTATTTGGTTCTATCTAGGTATTTGTCTAGCTTTTATCGAATTTCAATTGATAGTACTAGTTTAAAGTCGTACATTTAAATTCTTTTTTGTCAAGATGTTTTGCCCTAATTTTGAATTAGCTTAATTAAATTTAACGTAATTCTCATCTTGAAAGCAAGCAGGAAAAAACAAGCGTGCCTGCTAACAATCGTGATAGGCACGCTCCTTTAGACTTGAGAGTTAATAATTCAGAATTTAGTAAGTTTCAACATGCCAACGGTGTTCCTTCTTCATCTGCTTCTGGTAATCAGACCAATCAACACCATTCTTGGCTGCTGTCTCACTGAGAGCTTGGTCAATGCCATCTTCCATACCCTTGAGACCACAAATATAAGTATGAGTCTTTGGATTTTGCATCATTTCCCAAAGTTCGTCTGCGTGTTCGGCTACGCGATGCTGAATATACATTCTACCGCCTTCCGGGTTCTGTTGTTCGCGACTGATAGCATAAGTGATGCGAAAATGGTCGCTATTTTCTTGCTGCATTTTCTCTAATTCTTCTTTGTAGAGAATATTCGGAGTTTTAGGAATGCCAAAAATTAACCAGGCAAAGCCTTTAAATTTATAATCTTCGTGCTGCTCTTTAAACATGCGCCACAGATAAGCGCGGAACGGCGCAATTCCGGTTCCGGTTGCCATCATAATAATATTGGCATCCTCATCATCCGGAAGTAACATTTCCTTACCAACAGGTCCAGTAATTGCAACATCTGCATCTAATTCTAGATTGCACAAATAAGTAGAGCAAACGCCGTAAACGGTTTCTCCGGTTTCGGGGTGTTTATACTCTAATTGCCTAACACAAAGGGAAACGGTTTGGTCGTCGCCGCGATCGCCATGACGAGTGGAGGCGATCGAATAAAGTCTGAGTTTGTGCGGTTTACCCTGATCGTCAGTTCCGGGAGGAATAATGCCGATACTCTGACCTTCCAGATAGCGTAAATCCCCACCGGAAATGTCAAAAGTCAGGTGACGTACCGTACCAATGCCACCTTCGCCAACTAGCTCTGTATTTTCGATACATTTTCCAATAAAAGGATTTTTGGGACGATAGATATTAACTGGAATATCTTGTTTAGCTTTCGCTTGAGTCATTGATTTACTTTTCTTGTTTTCTTTTGGCTGTTGTTGAACGGGTTTACTGGTATCGCTGACTTCTAATTGCGTATTTCCATTGAGAGGTTTAATGCTGATAATTTGACCCCCCAGACGGCTAATGCGCCGCATTTCCTGATTCATGCGACTGTAAGGTACCGTAATAAATACACTTCCACTACGACGAATCGGGTAATTCAAACTATCAGTATTATTGTTTTGCGATAAACCTACCACCTCATAAACAAATACGCGATTTTTGTATTCTGTGTTGTTATAAGAAGCTACTGCCGCGCTTGCATTGTTCATTATTCCAATATTTCCTCCCAACTCTCAGATGAATTCTAAATTAATAATGCCCAGACAAAACAGTCTCACTGAAAGCATTGTACCTAGTAGAAGGCACAATAACAGGTGAAGATGTCTCTCGCTCTGAGTCTAAGGTATTCCGACATTTTACGGCGGAACGAGGCTCACCAAGTAAGGGAGCGGTGTCCGAACTCAGTTCCGGCGAGATCGCCTTTCCGCACACGAAGGGTCGCCTGCATGGATTGACGAAATCCATGCATTATTAGCCTATCATTGGGAGGCTACACCACCTGAATATTGGGAGGAGAATTAAATTTAGAAGTCAAACCAGTTTCTTCAAACAGCATAGCTAAAACTGTGATGGCAAACTGTTAAACTCGAATCATTTTTGATTTTATTTTTTTAGCTAATAGATGAAAGAAATTGGGATATCTCCCTAATAGTTAGAGTTTGGGTAAGCTCTGTTCTCTTGAAGGGCGTGTTTCCATCTGGTAAGATTTGTCAATGTAAGTAGTTAGTATTAAATACTTAATTACTAGCTCGGGATTGAGTCTTAGTCAGTAAAAATCTTTTTGTGGATTAAGCTACTTTTAATCGGTAAATAAAGATAAGGTTAATCTACAGGTAGGTTTATCTAAGAGGCTCGATTTTGAGCTTGTTTAAGACTATATGGGTGAAATCAGTTTTACAAAAGAGGGAAGCTATGACCACTGATCTAGACCGCGTGGTAATTATTGGGGTAGCAGGAGACTCCGGTTGCGGTAAATCAACTTTTTTAAGGCGTTTAGCCGATTTATTTGGTGAACAATTTATGACAGTCATTTGTTTGGATGACTATCATAGTTTAGATCGCCAAGGTAGAAAAAAAGCAGGAGTTACTGCTCTTAATCCCAAGGCAAACAACTTTGACCTAATGTACGAGCAAATTAAAGCTCTCAAAGAAGGTAAAGCGATTGACAAACCGATTTACAATCACGAAACGGGAATGATAGATCCCCCAGAAAGGATCGAACCCAATAAAGTAATAGTGATTGAGGGACTTCACCCACTGTACGATGAAAGAGTGCGATCGCTAGTAGATTTTAGTGTCTATCTCGATATCAGCGATGAAGTAAAAATTAAGTGGAAAATCCAGCGAGATATGGCTGAGAGAGGGCACTCTTATGAAGATGTTATCGCCTCAATTAATTCTAGAAAACCAGATTTTAAAGCATATATCGAACCCCAAAGAGAATACGCAGATGTAGTAATTCAAGTATTACCGACTCAATTAATTGACGATAAAAATAGCAATCTCCTGCGCGTTCGTCTAATTCAAAAAGAAGGAGTCGAAAACTTCGAGCCAGTTTACTTATTTGATGAAGGTTCGACCATTGATTGGAGACCCTGTGGACGCAAGCTTACCTGTGCTTATCCCGGTATCAAAATGTTCTATGGACCCGATAGTTTTTACGGTCACGAAGTCTCTATCCTAGAGGTAGATGGTCAATTCGATAACTTAGAAGAAATGATTTATATCGAAAGCCATCTGAGCAAAACTGGTACGACCCATTATGGTGAAATGACCGAACTGCTTTTGCAACACAAGGATTATCCTGGTTCTAATAACGGTACGGGTTTGTTCCAGGTTTTGGTAGGGTTAAAAATGCGAGAAACCTATGAGAAACTGACTTTAGCCAAAGAACCCGCTCAAGTCTAGCTAAATATTTTTAACTCAAATTTCATTACTTGTTTGAGTTTCGCGGGAGATTTACCTTGGCTCTCGCGATTTTATTATTTGTGCTATCTTAGAAAGGCTGTTTAAATTCACACATTCAGGATTTCGGGTGTTTTTGCTCAAGCAGAAATCCATAGGGGGTTTATTAGCTTCTGCGGCAACTTTATGGCGGCTAATATGCCATATCAACATTTAGCTTTGCTGTTTTCAGAAGATAGCCCTTCCTGAATGGAGGATAAACCCGAAAAAGGAGAAAAAAATATGCCAGTTGTTTCCCTCGCAGAACTGTTAGAGTCTGGGGTTCACTTCGGCCATCAAACCCGTCGTTGGAACCCAAAAATGTCCCCCTATATCTATACCGCTCGTAACGGTGTTCATATTATTGATTTAGTGCAAACTGCTCAACTGCTCGAAGATGCTTACGATTATATGCGTACGTCTTCAGAAAAAGGCAGAAAAGTTTTGTTTGTAGGTACAAAACGCCAAGCAGCAGGGATTATTGCTCAAGAAGCCAGTCGTTGCGGATCTTATTATGTCAATCAGCGGTGGTTGGGAGGAATGCTCACCAACTGGGAAACTATCAAAGGAAGAGTCGAACGACTCAAAGAACTAGAGCATTTAGAAGAAACCGGTAACATTGACAAAAGACCAAAAAAAGAAGGTGCCGTGTTGCGCCGGGAATTAAACAAACTCCAAAAATATCTCAGCGGAATTAAGCTGATGCGTAAGGTTCCCGATATCGTTGTTATCGTCGACCAGAAAAGGGAACACAACGCCATCATGGAATGCCAAAAGCTAGGAATTCCGATTGTTTCTATTCTCGATACTAATTGCGATCCCGAGTTAGTCGATATTCCTATTCCCGCCAATGACGATGCTATTCGTTCGATCAAGCTTATCATTGGTAAGTTGGCTGATGCTATCTATGAAGGTCGTCACGGTCAACCGGATACTCAAGAAGATTACGAAGAATTTGAAGAAGGAATGGAAGAGACAGACTATTCCGAAGCAGAAGATGAAGAAGAACTTGCCAATTACGCTGAAAGTGACTACGAAGAGTACAACGAAGATGAAGACAGCGAAGAATAGAACAGTGCGCGATATTGCACAATATTTTAAGGGCAATTTTAATGGTTGCCTTTGACAATGTGCTGTCTGGTCTGCGGCTTCGGCCGTCTCGCCCAAATCGAATTAACAAAGCTAATTTGTCATCATCGTTATAGAGACAGGAATTAAAAAATATGGCGCAAATATCAGCAAAATTGGTTAAAGAACTCCGCGAAAAAACTGGTGCGGGGATGATGGACTGCAAAAAGGCACTCGCTGAAAATAATGGCGATATAACTAAAGCCACCGAGTGGCTGCGGCAAAAAGGGATTGCTTCTGCAGAGAAAAAACAAGGTCGGATAGCGGCAGAAGGATTAATCGACAGTTATATTCACACCGGGGGAAGAATTGGGGTACTCGTCGAAGTAAACTGTGAAACTGATTTCGTTGCTCGTCGTGAAGAGTTTCATTCTCTAGTACATAATCTTGCCATGCAAATTGCTGCCTGCCCTAACGTCGAATACGTTAGGGTAGAAGACATACCCCCAGAAGTCGCCCAAAAAGAGAAAGAGATAGAAATGGGTAGGGAAGATTTAGCAGGTAAACCAGACAATATTAAAGAAAAAATTGTCCAAGGTCGAATAGATAAAAGACTGAAAGACATTGCCTTGCTGCCTCAACCCTACATACGCGATCAAAGCATCACCGTAGACGAGCTGATTAAACAAAGCATCGCTCAATTAGGCGAAAATATTCAAGTGCGTCGTTTTATCCGTTTTGTTTTAGGGGAAGGGATTGAAAAACAAGAAAGTAATTTTGCAGAAGAAGTAGCTGCTCAGACTGGAAAAAATAATTAGATCCTTCGGGCAAAAGTAAAAGGTGAGTTAAAATATTAAACCTTGAGCTTTTGCCTTTTTTAGTTTTGCCTCTAGTTAATGTTCGATTTTATACTTCTGAAGAATTAATGGCGATCTCGCTCAAGCGCGAGGAGTTCGCTCCTTGTAGTCGAGATCGGGCGTATGGGGACAAGGACTCGCAGAGCGGCAAAGCTAGCGTGCGTCAAAGATTGACGAAGTCCAAACAGGCAAGGGGCGCGGAGCGACCCCCGCTCCGTCGTCTTACGAGGGGCTGTCTCTTGAATTCAGTTCAAGAGTGCGGAATGCACCGGGCAGCGGACAGCCGGAACCGAGTTCCGGCTTCCGCCCGGTTTATAAGCCCCGTGGCGGAGTACCTTCCCGTGGCGGAGTACCTTGGACCTGGCACTGGAGGATGCGACAGCACCGCAAAGGTGGGATGGCGCATAAACATAAATAATTTTAGAGACTAACATCTTAACATCTAAAACTCAACATCCAAATGGGATAAAATGCCAAGCTCGATTCAACAAATTAAGCAAGATATAGCAAATCTGGAGAAAACTGTAACCGAAGTTGGTCAGGAACTCCAAAGTTTATACGATCAATACTTGGATCTCTTAAGTCAGTCAGTTCAAAAACAGTTAATACTGGCTAGCTATCAAATTTGTACTCAAGTTTATCCCGAGTCATTTCTTCGCTTATCTTTAGATCGACGGCAGAAGCTACAGCGAAACCTTAAAAATTTGGGTAAAGATTTTAAGGTTACTTTTTGGAATAATTTGGAAAAGAGCGAGCAAGTAGAAGAACGGCAGAATGGTGATATTTTGGAAGAAATGCTCAAAAATTTACCTCTCGTTCCCGAGCAAGCAGAAGAACAGGAAGATTTATTAAAAGAAAAATTACCAATTGAAGCATCAGAAATACTCGAACAGTCACAAAAGTTAGAAGAACCAACGAAAATCTTTAACGATACAGATGAGCTTGACTCCGAAACGAGTGAATTAAAACAACAAGAAAATATTAATTTGCCCAATCCAGAATATTTAATTTTGTGGCAACAAAAAGTAGAACGAATAATTAAAAAAACTTTAGACTATACTTCTAAAGAAGCTAATAAATGTCTACAAGAAGTTAATATTATCCCCAGTCATTTACCTACAAAAATTATAGATGTGGCACTTCAAGCAGAAGAAGCCAGTTCTGGAGGTAATAAATTTAATCAATTGGCTAATATTTTAAATTTGGTAATAGAAACAGAGAAAAAACAAAAAGCTAAACCAACCAGTGTTACCCCAATTAGTTTATTACGTTTGCGCTTATCGGAAATTGAATTTGCCGATCCGGTTTTGAGTAATCAGCGTTATCAAATTCGAGATCTGCTTAAAAAAATAGATAAAATGCGACAACGATATCAAACAAAGAAAAGAGAGTACGCTATTGCTGAAGCAGAAGCTGCTTGGCGTTCTAGTTGGTATGAAGACTAAAGAATAAACTTCTTACAGAAATCGGGAACAGGGGGCAATGGATAATTGATAATGGATAATTAATAATTATCAATTCTCAAGTCAGCGGTACACTGGAATCGAATTCCAGTGTGGGGCTCACAAGCTGCGGAGGTCTCCTCTGCAGACGGTCCCTTGCCTGCGCTGACCCCCAGCACTGGGTTGTCAATTATCAATTTTAAAGCATATTAAGGGAAATGACGGATGAAACACTAGATTGGATAAAGTTGCAAAAGGCACTGGTAATAGAAGCCGAACATGGCTTTACCAATCTCATGGGGAGGCAATATCGCTTTAGTGATTTTCTCTGTCTTAGCTTGGGTAAACCGCCTACAGATATACCATTCTCCGAACGTCGTCGTTGGCGGGAATTGGCAGCTAAATTCTCTTCTTATGGAGAACTAAACCTCAATCAGAGGCAGCACTTGGTTGCCGATACTCGTCGTTTTCTACATCAGCAACAACTAGCTATTACTGCACCAACCTCACTGCCTCAGCCAAAGTTACCCCCCACTACGCCGCTAACTTCTTCTCCTTCTCAAAGTCTATTCGGTCGTCCTATCCTATTAGAGCAATCCCTCGGTCAGATCGTAGATATTGGGCGTAAAAGTTCGTATTTAGAACGTTTGGGATTATATACAGTCAACGATTTATTATTTTATTATCCTCGCGATCACCTCAATTATGCTCGTCAGGTTAATATTGCCCATCTAGTAGCAGGAGAAACGGTTACTCTCATCGGTACGATTAAGAGTTGTAAATGCTTTAGCAGTCCCAAAAATAAGAAACTGACTATCTTTGAATTAGTTTTGCGCGATTCTACCGGACAAATCAAGCTCAATCATTTTTTTACAGGAAATCGCTACAGCAATCGTGGCTGGCAAGAAAAATATAAGCGTCAATATCCCGTCGGTTCTTTAGTAGCTGCTTCTGGATTGGTTAAACAAAATAAGTATGGCTTAACTCTAGAAAAACCAGAAATAGAAGTTTTAGATAGCCCGGGAGCAAGTATAGAGTCAATCAAAGTGGGGCGGATACTGCCAGTATATACTTTAAGCGAGGGAGTGCCCGCCGATGTAGTCAGAAAAGCAGTTATCGCTGTCTTAGCAGCTGCAGAACAACTTAAAGACCCTTTACCAGCTAGTTTGCGCAGACAGTACGGTTTAGTTAGGTTAAAAGAAGCGATCGCTAACATTCATTTTCCTGCTGACGAAGATAAGCTTTCTCATGCTAGACGCAGACTAGTCTTCGATGAATTTTTCTATCTTCAGTTAGGATTTTTGCAACGCCGACAACAACTGCGCCAAACCCAACAAAGTGCTAGTTTTGCCCCTAGAGGACAACTGATAGAACAATTTCAGCAATTATTACCTTTTCAACTGACTAACGCTCAGCAGCGCGTAATTAATGACATTCTCCGAGACTTACAATCCTCTACCCCCATGAATCGCCTGATCCAAGGGGATGTAGGTTCGGGCAAAACAGTAGTAGCTGTACTGGCTATTCTTGCTGCCATTCAATCTGGTTATCAAGCAGCATTAATGGCACCGACAGAGGTACTGGCAGAACAGCACTATCGAAAGTTAGTCAGTTGGTTTAATCTGTTACATCTGCCTGTAGAATTACTGACTGGTTCGACCAAGATTTCTAAACGGCGGGAGATCCACGCCCAATTAGAAACAGGCGAATTACCCTTATTAGTGGGAACTCATGCCTTAATTCAAGACCCCGTGAATTTTCAAAGATTGGGTTTAGTTGTTATTGACGAACAACACCGTTTTGGCGTGCAACAGAGAGCGCGCTTGCTTGCCAAAGGACAATCTCCTCATGTCCTGACGATGACGGCTACCCCCATTCCCCGTACCCTCGCCCTTACCTTACACGGAGATTTAGATGTTAGTCAAATCGATGAGTTACCCCCAGGCAGACAAGCAATCGAAACCAAGGTTGTCACTAGTAAACAACGCCCTCAAGTTTACGAGCTCATTCGTCGCGAAATCGCTCAAGGAAGACAGACTTATATTATCTTTCCCTTGATTGAAGAATCAGAAAAACTGGATGTCCGCGCCGCCGTTGAAGAACATAAACGACTCTCAGAAGTAATTTTTCCAGAGTTCCAGATAGGATTGCTTCACGGTCGCATGAATTCAATTGAAAAAGACACGGCGTTGAATGCTTTTCGCGGCAATAAAACTCAAATAATTGTATCCACGACAGTGATTGAAGTAGGGGTAGACGTACCTAATGCGACGGTCATGTTAATTGAAAATTCGGAACGTTTTGGTTTATCCCAACTACATCAACTCAGAGGTCGTGTCGGTCGTGGCAGCTACAAATCTTATTGTTTTCTGATGAGTAGCAGTAAAAATCTAGATGCCAAACAACGCCTGAGGGTATTAGAACAGTCTCAAGATGGTTTTTTTATCTCCGAAATGGACATGCGCTTTCGCGGCCCGGGAGAGGTTTTGGGAACTCGGCAGTCTGGATTGCCGGATTTTGCCTTGGCTAGTTTAGTAGAAGACCAAGAAGTATTAAATTTAGCCAGAGAAGCAGCAGAAAAAATTATCTTAGCCGATGCTACTCTTCAAAGTATGCCTTCTCTAAAAAAAGAATTACACGCGCGTTATCAAAAGATGTTGGGAGGCGATATTTTAACTTGAGCAATATTGGTATCTTTATGCTCACTGACCGGGCGACTTTTTACGCAAACCCTTTTTTTATTCAAAAGCTCCAGCGTCAAATTGCAGCACTGAAAAGGGAACAAGATGCGGGGGCTTGGGAGTAAATTACTGCTACACTCGAAGGACTCGAAGGCTTGCAACTGATTTATGAGGAAATGCAGACGAGTTTGGAGGTAACCGAGGTCGTTGGGGAGGAGCTTCTCTAGCAGAATCAGCGAGTCACCGCAGGTTATCGCAAATAATACGACCTGTTTCACTCTTCGCCGATCGCCTACTTGGTCACCGATGCCAATGGGCTATAGAACAAGCTGGCTCAACCGACCGAGTGGATTAAGATGGTGGCTCAATTGGCTGGACGGAGGAGAGAGTTTTGAGTTCTCAGTTTTGAGTTCTGAATTAAGGTCTGTTCAACTCAAAATTCAAAACTTTTTATTGTTATTGAGGAGAGTCAGGTATGACGACCGCATCTGAAACCTCAAATACCTTGCCTGAAACAATTTTTGCGGGGGGTGGTGCGATGAGAGCCTTGATGCGAGCACACAACTGGTCGCCAACTCCATTGGGTTCAGTTGAGAACTGGGCACAGAGTGGAAGACATATACTATAGAAATTGACATCGATCTCTAAGGTTAAAATTTTATTGCGTAGCAAGATTAGCAACCAGATGAAAATATAAACTCAGTGAAAGAACTGCGCTTTTTGGGCGAAAACTTGCTTCCTTTACCCAGCGCATTCAAGAAAGATTAGTTATTTAAGAAAACAAATTTATGGCTTACTACTGGTTTAAAGCATTTCATCTCATTGGCGTGGTGGTTTGGTTCGCAGGATTATTCTATTTAGTACGTTTGTTTGTTTATCATGCCGAAGCCGCTCAAGAACCAGAACCAGCGCAAACGATTTTAAAAAAACAATACGAATTAATGGAAAAACGCCTCTACAATATCATTACCACGCCTGGGATGATTTTAACAGTGGCAATGGCAATCGGCTTAATTTCCACCGAACCGGAAATTCTCAAATCTGGTTGGCTGCATATTAAACTGGCTTTTGTGCTCCTTCTTATTGGCTATCATCATTTCTGCAAACGGATAATGAAGCAATTAGCCAAAGGTGAATGTAAGTGGACGGGACAGCAGTTTAGAGCCTTAAATGAAGCTCCCACCGTTTTGTTAGTGGTAATTGTTCTATTGGCAGTATTTAAAAATAATCTTCCTTTAGACTTGACAACTTGGCTGATTGTTGCTCTAGTTATTGCTATGGCAGCCAGCATTCAACTCTATGCCAAAAAACGCAAGCAAAACAAAGAAAAGCAACTACAAACAAACCAGGAACCAGAATTAGCTTCAACTTCAGTTGAATAAGTTTTAACAGTATTCGGTTACCAGCGATCGGCTATTATTTTTTACCTTTTACCGATCGCTGGTGACTGTTCGCTGTATAGATGACGCTCAAATATTCGCGACAAATGGGGCATCGCTTCTTTCCCTATTTCCTGTACTCTGTCCCCTATTCCCTGTTCCCTTTCTATAAATGGGGATGAGGCAAGCAAATTAGTATTTTGAAGGTACGCGCTGCATCGTACAATATAAAACATAATGCAAAAGCGTTGATACAGACGTTATTGCAAGCCATCGACTCTCTTAATTACTTTGGCTAGAGAGATCGAGTCGCTTCCTTAGATAATTCGTCAAAAAACCGCTCTTAATCCCTTGGACTGTCAGGAACAACCGAGTAACTGATTTTCTCAGTTTATTGAGCCGAGATCGCCATGATGGTTACGAAGCTCCCAAAATATCCAAACATAAAAATATATCAACACTTTGAAAGCGATCGCCTCCTGTCAGATCTGGTCAGTAACTTTCAATCGCTCGCTTGGGGTTGGCATTATAGCTGCTTCTTGAGGTTTTGGTTGGCATGAAATTACCTATTGGTCTTCAGACACCGTCTTTGCTGCAAACGCTTCATTTGATCGCCCAGCCTACCGAATTTCTGGCTAACTGTTTCCATCGCTATGGAGACACTTTCACCTTACGGGCACTTGGCTTAAATTCTTCGCCAGTGGTTTTTTTTAGCAGCCCCCAGGCAATACAAGATCTCTTTACTTTGCCTGCAGAGAAATTTGACTTTGCTAAAGCGACTCACGTATTCCAACCGTTGATGGGGAACCATTCTGTGATTTTACAGCAAGGGCGATCGCACCAGCGTCAGCGACAGTTATTATTACCTCCCTTTCATGGCACTCGTCTGAAGGCATATGGTCAACTTATTTGCCAGATTACTGAGGAAGTAATAGCACATTGGAAACCAAATACAACTATTTCAATTCATCACTACATGCCGGATATTACCCTGCAAATCATCTTGCGAGTTGTATTTGGGATCGAGCCTGGAGAACGTTACCGAAGGCTAAAAGAACTGCTCAGTTCACTAATGGAAGATATAACGACTCCCTGGTACTCTAGCCTGTTTTTCTTCCCTCCCCTACAGATAGATTTAGGTGCCTGGAGTCCGTGGGGACATTTTCTGCGTCGCAGACAGAAAATTGATGACCTAATCTATGCCGAGATTAAGCAAAGACGGGTTGAAGCTGACGATTCTCGCCAAGATATCCTCACTATGCTAATGTCGGCTCGCGACGAAAACGGACAGCCGATGACAGACATTGAATTGCGCGATCAGTTAGTCTCATTGCTGCTACTAGGCTACGAAACTACAGCTGCTGCCTTAACGTGGGCTTTTTATTTGATTCACTCCTCACCAGAGGTACTTGAAAAATTGCTACAGGAACTAGATAAGCTAAATGGAGTGCTAGTTCCAGAAGTAATTGCTCGGCTACCCTACCTCGGTGCAGTTTGCTCTGAAACGCTGCGAATTTATCCAATTGGATTGATTTGTGTACCTAGAATGGTCAAGAATGAGCCGTTGCAGGTGGGGAACTACAAGTTTGATGTGGGGACAATCTTAGTTCCCTGTATTTACTTAGCCCATCGGCAAAAACAAGTTTACCCAGAACCAGAACAATTTAAGCCAGAACGTTTTTTGGAAAACAAATTTTCGCCCTATGAGTATTTTCCTTTTGGTGGCGGCAGTCGCGGCTGCACAGGGGCAACGTTTTCTATGTATGAAATGAAATTAGTGCTAGCTACGATTCTTTCGCGCTTTCGGCTGTCACTGGCAAATAAGAAACCCGTTCGACCAGTGCGTCGTGGAATTACCATTGTTCCTTCAGGCAACGTTCCAATGGTAGTTACCAACAAGTTCTAGGGGTTTATAGTTACTAATTTTGTAGATAAACATCTACTCAAGCTTTATAAGGTTTAAATCCTTAATGGCTAACTACGAGCCTCTCTATCCAGTTTTCTCTAATTAATAAATAAGACCAATTCTCAAAAGTAACAAGAGACTTCGTAGAGGTTTAGAGGTCAGGATAGACAACCTATCTAGCATTTTGAGCTACTGTTTCTTTGAGCTAGCTATTTTTGAGAAACAGTATTAGATCGAGTTCGCTTAAATATTTGACAAAAAAATGGCTTGCTTGGAGAGTTATAAAACCCTTTCAAACAAGCCTAAATTTTAACTATATACTTCGACTTGACTTAAACTTTGGCTAATTCTTTTTCTTTGGTGACTGAAGAGCCAGCACTCATCAACTCCGATAATTTACTCAAAATTGAACTGACATTTTGCTTGGCATCACCAAAGAGCATCAGGGTATTGTCTTTGTAGAACAATGGGTTGTCTACTCCTGCATAGCCACTAGCTAAACTACGCTTCATGACAACTACCGTATTTGCTTTCCAGACTTCCATAACTGGCATGCCAGCGATGGGACTATCGGGATCTTCCAAGGCACTCGGATTAACTGTATCGTTTGCCCCAATTACTAACACTACATCCGTCTCAGAAAAATCTTCATTGATTTCATCCATTTCTAGAACTATGTCGTAAGGAACCTTTGCCTCAGCCAAAAGTACATTCATATGTCCTGGCATTCTTCCCGCTACTGGATGGATACCAAAACGGACTTGGATACCGCGATCGCGCAAAATTTTAGTAATATCCGAGACAGCATGCTGTGCCTGGGCTACTGCCATACCGTAACCGGGTACTATAATTACGCTGCTGGCATTGCTGAGGAGTTCTGCCGTTTCTTCTACGTTGGTAGCGGTAGCTTTACCTGAAGGTTGTTGCTCGCCTTTGGCGGCAGATGCATTAGTTCCTTCGCCAAAACCGCCCAAGATAACGCTAATAAAGGAGCGGTTCATTGCCTTACACATAATGTAGCTGAGGATCGCCCCACTACTGCCGACAAGTGCTCCAGTAATAATTAGAAGGTCGTTGGAGAGCATAAAACCAGCGGCAGCAGCAGCCCATCCGGAATAGCTATTGAGCATTGAGATCACGACGGGCATATCAGCCCCACCGATCGCCATAACGAGGTGAACGCCCAAAACACAGGCGATTGCTGTCATCATTAGCAGTGGTTGGAGTCCATCGGCTGTCCCCATGAACTGTACGCCCAAACCTATACAAGCTACTAGCATGGCAATATTGAGCAGATGACGGGCGGGTAAAAGTAGCGGTTTACTGCTAATCGATCCCCGCAGTTTACCAAAAGCAATAATCGAACCAGTAAAAGTAACCGCACCGATGAAGACACCGAGATAAATTTCTAATTGATGGATAGTGGCTTCTGCCCCAACTAGGGAGCTTTCGGGCTTAAGATAGCTAGCAACGCCGACTAAGACGGCAGCCAAGCCAACAAAACTGTGAAGTATTGCCACCAATTCTGGCATGGAAGTCATCGCTACCCGCGCGGCGACAATTGAGCCAATAATTGCTCCCGGAACGATAACAGCGATCAGAGTACCGTAAGCCGTTACTTGAGGACTGAGGGCAGTAGCCACAAAAGCGATCGCCATGCCAGCGATCCCGTAGAGATTTCCTCTACGAGCACTTTCCTGGTTAGATAAACCTCCCAGACTGAGAATAAACAAGGCACTTGCCGCTATATAGGCGACGGTTACTAAATTATTTGTCATCTGTTCTTTGTCCTTTAATTACTTCTGAAACATCTTCAGCATTCTTTGGGTGACGAGAAAGCCACCAGAAATATTAATCGTTCCTACGAGAATGGCGATCGCGCCCAGAATAGTTGTAGGAGAATTTAGAGGACCCGAAATCTGTAACATCCCGCCAATAATGATGATCCCGCTAATCGCATTAGTAACGCTCATCAATGGAGTGTGCAAAGCAGGAGAAACGTTCCAAATCACTTGCCAACCGACAAAACAAGCCAAAACAAACACGATAAAGTGAGAGAGAAAAGAGGAAGGCGCACCGATTCCTATTCCTACTAAAGCTAAACCAGCTAGTACGAGCCACAATAAGCCTTTGTTTCCCCCTGCTTGTTGAGCTTCTTCGGGTGCCATAGCCTTTGTTGCTGCGGGCTTAGATGCAGATGGAGAGGGTGTTGGTGCGGGGTTGCTCGGCTTCGGTGGGGGCCAAGTTACTTTGCCTTCGTGTAACACTAAAGCCCCACGAACCACTTCATCTTCATAATCAATTTTGTAATCTTCCGCCCCACCCATATCTTTGAGCAGATGCCACAGATTAGTGCCGTAAAGTTGACTGGACTGAGCAGCCATACGACTCGGTAAATCCGTTAGACCGACAATAGTAACGCCTCGATAGCGATAAATTTCCCCAGGTTTTGTTACTTCACAATTACCACCTTGTTCTGCTGCCAAATCCACAATTACAGAACCTTCTTGCATGGATTCGACCATTTCTTTGGTAATTAACTTGGGAGCGGGTTTACCTGGGATCAAGGCAGTAGTGATGATAATATCTACTTCTTTGGCTTGCTCGGCAAACAAAGCCATCTCTGCCTCAATAAACTCTTTACTCATGGTTTTGGCGTAACCGCCTTCTCCGGAGCCATCTTCTGCAAAGCTCAATTCCAGAAACTCTGCTCCCAGACTCTCTACCTGCTCTTTCACTACCGGACGAGTATCGAAAGCGCGGACAATTGCGCCTAAACTTCTAGCGGCTCCAATTGCTGCCAGTCCAGCTACTCCAGCCCCGATCACTAATACTTTTGCAGGATGTACTTTTCCTGCCGCCGTGATCTGTCCGGTGAAGAAACGACCAAATTGATTGGCAGCTTCTACTACTGCCCGATATCCAGCAATATTAGCCATGGAACTGAGGGCATCCATTTTCTGGGCGCGACTGATCCGTGGCACTGCATCCATTGCCAGCACTGTAGCGTTGCGTTGAGCTAGTTTTTCTAATAATTCCTGATTTTGAGCAGGCCAAATAAAACTAATCAGCGTGCCACCTTCAGGCATTAATTCCACTTCTCCCAATTCGGGAGGACGAACCTTCAGAACAATGTCTGCTTCAGTCCACAAAGCTCGAGCATCGGGAACAATCTTGCATCCTGCTAACCTGTAGGCATCGTCAGAAAAGTTAGCTGCTTCTCCTGCTCCTGCTTCTATTAATACTTCAAAGCCTAGCTTTTGTAGCTTTTTAACAGTATCGGGTGTAGCGGCTACGCGACATTCATTAGGATATACTTCTTTAAGTATTCCAATTTTACGAAGACATTTCTGCTCTTGTATTGGTTGTTCGCTGCTTTCAACCTCTCTGGCAACGGTTACTGTCATACACTCTCCTTAATAAGCGAACTACACAAAGACACAAAAATCGCCTTATCAGCAATTTTTTGACTGACAGATTCTTCTTGACAGTTTCGAGGAAGGTTACTCAAGTTCGATTCCAACAAACTGACTCCTTGGTAGAAGGAGAAGTAGGTTCGCTCTGTATTCTTCGTTTTGTGTTTGAGAGAAGAGAAGAATCGAGAAACCCTCCGTAGATGCTAGTAGAAATCTGTCACTGACCTATTGGTTGCTGATAATGGCGTAAAACCAATAATTTTTTTACTTGCCTTGATTGACATCCTAAGCTGAATTTCGCCGGTCATTTTTAGATCTTTAACTTATCTTATGAATTGTTTAATTTCTCTTATCATTTATCCGGAAATTTTGCCTCTATTTGCTTTTCTCTAGCTTCCTTAATCAAAAAGATAAAAAGAACTTACCGACAGATATACGAGGTTAACTTCCCAACAGCGATATACTAAGCATTGGGTGAGATTGTAAAAAAATCTTCACGAAGTTACACGAAGTCAGAAGTCAAAGAAGTTGTGCCGACAATGCGCGGCAACTAACAGCGATCGCCAAGACTAGATAAAAGGTTAAATAAACCCAACACTCTAGACAAATATGAACTCAGGAATTGATTTACAAGGAAGTTTAATCGATACTCTCAAAGATTTTGGCTTACCCCCTGGGGTAGCTAAAGCAATCTGGTTACCTTTACCGATGCTGTTGATGATTATTGGGGCAACAGTTGGGGTGTTGGTAGTAGTTTGGTTGGAGAGAAAAATTTCTGCTGCTGCCCAACAACGTATAGGTCCCGAATTTACTGGACCATTGGGGGTACTACAACCAGTTGCTGATGGCATGAAGCTTGTTTTTAAAGAAGATGTAGTTCCAGCTAGATCCGATCGCTGGTTATTTACTCTAGGACCGATAGTAGTAGTAATTCCGGTATTTTTGTCTTATTTAATCGTTCCCTTCGGACAAAATTTGGTCATCACAGATTTGAATGTGGGCATTTTCTTGTGGATTGCCCTTTCCAGTATTGCCCCCATCGGTTTGTTGATGTCCGGTTATGCTTCTAACAATAAATATTCTCTGTTGGGGGGATTGCGGGCAGCAGCCCAGTCTATTAGCTATGAAATTCCTCTAGCTTTCTCGGTACTGGCGATCGCCATGATGTCTAATAGCCTCAGCACCATTGACATCGTCGAACAACAATCTGGTTACGGTATTCTCGGCTGGAATCTTTGGCGACAACCAGTAGGCTTTATTATTTTCTGGATTGCAGCTTTGGCAGAATGCGAACGTCTCCCCTTTGACCTGCCCGAAGCTGAAGAAGAATTGGTCGCTGGCTATCAAACAGAATACGCTGGCATGAAATTTGGTTTATTTTATCTCGGTTCTTACGTTAACTTAGTTCTTTCTGCCCTCATTTTTGCCATTCTCTATCTCGGAGGCTGGGAATTTCCCATTCCCTTGGAACGTCTGGCTGGATGGCTGGGAGTAAGCGAAACTACCCCCTGGTTACAAATTGTCACTGCTTCGTTGGGTATAGTCATGACCTTGCTGAAAGCATACTTCCTTGTCTTCATTGCTATTTTGCTGCGCTGGACAGTTCCTCGGGTGAGAATTGACCAATTGCTCAATCTCGGTTGGAAGTTCCTCCTACCAGTATCTCTTGCCAACTTGCTGATCACTGCTGCCCTCAAACTAGCTTTTCCAGTTGCTTTTGGCGGTTAGTTAGCAGAGATAGGGTTGTATTTGTTAGATATGAAGTAGAGCAGGTGTGAGCTATCGCTCGACAATTATCTGACTCAACAGCAATGATGAATGAATAAATAAGAGACCAAAGATATGTTCAATATACTAAAGCAAGTTCAAGATTACGCTAAAGAAAGTGTTCAAGCAGCTAAATATATCGGTCAAGGACTATCCGTTACCTTTGACCATATGCGACGCAGACCCGTTACAGTCCAATATCCTTATGAAAAGCTGATCCCCTCCGAACGTTATCGGGGCAGAATTCACTTTGAGTTTGACAAATGTATTTCTTGCGAAGTCTGCGTTCGAGTATGTCCGATCAACTTGCCCGTAGTAGATTGGAAATTCGATAAAGCAGCGAAAAAGAAAAAACTCAATCACTACAGCATCGATTTTGGAGTTTGTATTTTCTGCGGTAACTGTGTCGAATACTGTCCGACTAATTGTCTTTCGATGACGGAAGAATACGAACTATCTGCTTATGACCGTCACGAACTCAACTACGATAACGTTGCTTTAGGACGTTTACCTTACAAAGTTACCCAAGATCCAATGGTTGCGCCAATGCGCGAACTAGGTTATTTACCTAAAGGAGTAATAGATCCCCACGATTTACCGTCTGGTTCTCAACGAGCTGGTAAGCGTCCCGAAGAAATAATCGAGGAGATGGAAAAGGCTAGCAGTGACCAGTGAGTAGTAACCAGTTACCAGTTACCAATTATTAGGTGTTAGATAGATTATTATTTAACCGCGGAAGGCGGTGGCAGGCAAGTGCTGGAATCAAATTCCAGCGACCCTGCCACCTAATACCTAATACCTGTTCACTGACTTTAACCTTTTTCCAATCTTAGTCCTAAATAATTATAGAGGAGAGCATCAAAAGTGACTTTAGCTGAGGGCGTACAAATAGTCTCGTTTGGTATTTTAGCTGTGATGGTGTTAGGGTCAGCTTTGGGAGTAGTGCTGTTAACTAATATTGTTTATTCAGCTTTTTTATTAGGAGGAGTATTTATTAGCATTGCTGGTTTATACGTCCTACTTAATGCTGAATTTGTCGCTGCTGCCCAGGTTTTAATCTATGTGGGTGCGGTTAACGTATTAATTTTGTTTGCCATCATGCTGGTGAATAAACGAGAGGATTTTTCGAGTATTCCTCGTCGTTGGATTCGTCAAGGAGCAACTGGGATCGTCTGTTTTGGTTTATTTGCTTTATTAGGAACAATGATTTTGATTACTCCCTGGAGTCTCGCTCCTACTTCATCAGCAGTAATCGAAAATTCAATTGTAGAAATTGGCAAACACTTTTTTAGCGACTTTTTATTGCCGTTCGAGTTGGCTTCTGTCTTACTGTTAATGGCAATGGTAGGAGCAATTATACTAGCACGTCGCGATATTATTCCCGAAGTGGCGATCGCCAAAGAAAGAGAAATTGTTTCTACTAGCCTGACTTTACCAGAACGTCCCCGCGAAATAGCTTCCATTGGCAGTAGTCCTACTAAAGAGCAATAAATCTCTAAAATTACCAATTATCGATTAACTGAGGATTATCAAAGTGCAACTTCAATATTGTCTAATATTAGCCGCCGCTCTGTTTTGCATTGGTATTTATGGCTTAATTACCAGCCGTAATGCCGTGCGCGTACTGATGTCAATTGAATTAATGCTGAATGCAGTTAACCTCAATCTCATGGGTTTCTCTAATTTTTTAGACCCTAGCGCAATTAAAGGACAAATATTTACTATATTTGTAATTACTGTAGCAGCAGCAGAAGCGGCCGTTGGTTTGGCTATTATCTTGGCTATTTACCGCAACCGCGAAACTGTCGATATGGAGCAGTTTAATTTGCTGAAGTGGTAGAAGAGCGATCGCCATAGGGTGGCTATATCCACCCATACTTTATTTTTTTGAAGAGAAGTCCCCTCGATCTTTTTCCCAGTCAGGGTAAATCTTCAACCCAACACAGATGAGCAAACAACATATCAGAAGTAAGAGCATTATAAAATCTTCTATCTGCCGTCACCATTTGGCATTTATTAATAACCGCTAATGACAAATAAACACAATCATAAACTGCTTGTTCAACTCTTACTGCAATTGTTAATGCCATCGATATTAAAGGCAAAGAGAATAGATCGACAAAGGTAATCCAACAAGTGCCTCTAAATCATTGTTAGCCTCTTCTAAAGTCATCTCACCCCGTCGCACCCGTTTCCAAAAAATATTGCCAATTTCGGGGAAGAAGAAGTCAGGAATTATTAATTCATAATTATTTTTTCTTAAACGTAATGCTGCTTCTGAATGTATTTCAGGTAATATCCACTTAATTGCTACATTGGCATCGACAACAAATTTGCTCAACGACTTCTATCCTCGCGTAGCAGTTCCGTACTATCGCTAAAAATTTTACCCTCATGACGCTGACGTGCAGCCTCAATTTTTGCCCATGCTTGTGAGAATGAGGACACGTGGCTATCTTCGTACGGGAGTCCATGAGATTTTGATTCGGTTTGTTGCTCGACTATAGCAGTAGATGCAACTTGTTCTAAGATTGCTTTGATTTCATCTTCTAAACTGCGGTTATGTTGTTGAGCTAAAATCTGTAATCTTTCCAAGACTACGGGATTAATATTTTCGAGTAAAAGTTGATTCATCTGTATTTTATTTCCTGACTCTATTAAAACTTTAACTTCTGCGATCGCTTCTTTTTGTGCTCTTACCAAAGAAAAAGGCAAGTTATCAAAAGGAATAGTTTTATTTCAAGACCGAATAGCTTAAAGAACAGACGTAGAGTTATCTCATGCTTTATGTATGGCTACTCTCCAAAAAATGCGGCTTATTTATAAATTGAATAGCTTAGACTAATTGCTCTTAGTTAGGTTTTAGACAAACTAAGTTTGTCTAAAACCTGTTTATTTCTTGTAAACTACTTTCAAGCTTCTTGTTCGATAATACCGCCACCAAGTAGTACTTCTCCGTCGTACCAAACCGCAGCTTGACCGGGAGTAATACCAAACTGGTACTCGTCAAATACTAAGCGAACCCGAGAATTTTCCAGAGGAATAATATTAACTGGTACGGGTTGAGAACGGTAACGAACTTGTACTTCTGCACGAATAGGTACCTTTGGTTCGGGAATGGATACCCAGTTGACTCTTGCCACACTGCATTCCAAACGACCTCCCGCAGTACGATTACCCACGATGACCCGATTCATCACCGGATCGAGTTTTACTACATAAAGGGGTTCAGCTGCCGCAACGCCCAAACCTCGCCGTTGTCCAATAGTGTAGTGATGAATACCTTGGTGTTTACCTAAGATATTGCCTTCTAAATCAACAATATCCCCTTCTTTTGGGCTGATGTATCGATCCAAAAACTTACGCATCGAGCCATGAGCTTCAATCAAACATAAATCCTGACTTTCCGGCTTATCAGCAGTTTTTAAACCCAATTCAGCAGCAATACGCCTGGTTTCTTCTTTTGTTTGATTTCCCAAAGGAAAGAGCGAACCCGATAACAATTCTTGGGTCAAGTCGTATAAAAAATACGATTGGTCTTTCTTACGGTCTATTGCCCGTAACAATTGGTAACGACCGTTTACGTCATCGTAATGAATCCGGGCATAATGACCCGTAGCAATTTTATCGCTCCCCAATTTTTCTCGACCATAGTGCAACATCGGACCAAACTTTACCGTACGATTGCATTGAGAACAAGGCAGAGGAGTAGTTCCCGATTCATAACCCGAGATGAGATAGTCAACAATATTTTGTTGAAATAATTCCCGAGTATCGACAATATGATGAGAAATACCTAATTGCTCGCATATTCTAGCCGCATCGACCATCCCTTCCGAACAGCACTGACCTTTACCCTTCATTAACCAAAGGGTAAGACCAATTACTCCATATCCTTGATGGTAGAGAGTGGCAGCAGCAACCGAACTATCTACGCCGCCAGATAAGCCGACAACGACTTTATTCATGGGAACTAAAATGGAAATATTAACTTCACAAAAAATTAAGGATGTTTTTTTTATAGTAAATTAGCTCTAATTATTATGACAACAAAACCTATATTTCTCAATCAATTTCATCAATACTTAGCTGCTGTATCCTCCTTATTTTCTATGCCTCCAGCAGTTAGCTCGATTATTTGGTTCCTAATTTTTCTAGGAGGATTTTTTAGTCTGATTTCCTTTATTCCTATTAAAGCTCAAGATACCCACCTCATTATAGAAGATCTACCCCCACCTCCTCCCGTCTCTTCTTCCAATCGTGCCTTGAGAACTAGATATCATCAGCTAAGACAACCCTCTCTTCAGCCTCCTACCTATCAAGATAGTCCAGAACAAAGAGAATATAACTTCCGTGCGCCTGACGACCTAACCACTCCTAGTGAATTACCTGCCTCTCGCAGTTACCGAGTAGAAGTTTTTGGCAATAGCGAAACTCTATTAAATCGAGTCCGCAATATAGAACCAACAGCTTTCCGTAAGGGAGATGTAATTCAAGTGGGTATTTTTAGCGAACAACAGAATGCAGAAGCAATTTTGCGCAAGCTAGCGTTAGAAGGATTATGGGCGCGAATTGTAGTCAACGAGTAGCAATTTAAGCAGCCATTATGCCGTCACTTCTTAAAAATTTAAGCTCATCCCCAACAACAGCGGGGGATTTCGCGTCATTAGTCATTAGAATAGACTTCTTGCATGAATCAAGCGATCGCATTCGGTGGCTAACCCATCAGAATTAAGGTTGCTTTACCCTTGCATTTCAATCACACCCATCATGCCCAGATCTTCGCGATCGAGAATGTGGCAGTGATAGACCGTCTTACCAGTGAAGTCTTTAAAGGAATCCCAATCCGTACCATTTCATTTCTAGTATGGTGTTCGTATTGGTCGATAAGCTCTGAGACTGCCCAGAAGAGGCACGCCGAGTCAAGTGAAAACCACCCAGGGTAGAGGCACCAAGCGTCACTAGAAATCGTCTACGACTGAAAAATTGCATAGATTTGAGCATAGATTTGACGTTTTTCACTTCCCGGTGCAAATAGTGTCCAGATTTTATAGTGCTGGTATCCGCCAATGCCAAACCTCTACGACATTGCGGGGTTACGAATGTTCGGCAAAAGTAGCCGTGTTGCCATCCTCAGTAAACGAGAAGACGGTGTAAGTTTCCACATACCCACCCGATTCCATCCCCGGAGAGCCGATCGGCATCCCAGGTACCGCAAGACCCGCCACAGCAGGCTTTTCAGCCAGTAAACGCTGGATATCCTCTACCGGAACATGACCTTCAATCACATAGCCCGCCACAACTGCCGTATGGCAAGTTGCCAGGTTTTCGGGAATATCATACTGCTGTTTCACGGACTCCAAGTTCTCAGTGACGTTATCTTTCACCTGAAACCCTGCTGCCTCTAAATGATCGATCCATAACCCACAACAGCCGCAGTTCGGACTCCGAAAAACGGTGATTTCGTTGGCTAATACCGTCTGTTCACCTGACCTATCATTTACAGTTGAAACCTTGGGAGCTTGGTGGGTAACTTGGGTAGAGGACGTATTGGCAAAAAACGACAAAGACAAGCCGATCGCCGCTACCACCACCCCAGATCCCGCGAATACCATCCAGATTTTTTTGCTCATTGATTGACTCCTCGATCTACTGCCTGCCAACCCCGACCCGCATCACGGCTGAGCCACAGCTTGCCATCACTGCTGACGGCATAAACCTGTTGCGGATTGGACGGATTAATCGTAACGATCGCATCCGTAATGCCTTCCTGGACAAGCTGCCAAGTCTCACCGGCATCCTCAGTCTTAAACACGCCTGCTTGCGTGCCAGCATATAAGGTTTTGAAGTTTTCCGGATCGGCCGCCAGACTATAAACCCGCTGATTCTCTGGCAAGCCTGCATTGGGTAGCTTATCCCAACCACAGAAGCAATCCGGGCTTTTCGTCACGCCTGTGTCTAGTCCAGCATAGAGCCAAATGCCACCCATGCCAGTAGGATACCCCACCGATGCCAGACTCCTAATTTCTCGATCTTTGGGACCATCGCTGACCCGCTGCCACGATTCGCCCGCATCTGCACTGCGGTATAACCCATCACTCAAGACCCAAGCATAGAGCTTATTAGAATCGTTCGCATCGATCGCCAAGGCTTCGATCGAATCGCCGCTGAGTCCTTCGGTTTTTGTCTCCCAAGTCGTGCCCCCATCTGTGCTTTTAATCACTGCTAGTCCATGTCCGGTGGCATACATGACTGGTGGATTTTTAGGGTCAATTGCAATCGAGGTGACATTGGCTCGCGGTTGACTTTTCGGAATATTGTCGATCGCCGTCCAAGTCCTACCACCATCTCGACTGCGGTAAATCGGGCGTGCTCCCAGAAAAAGCTCGTTGGTTTCTGGGTGAATGGCTAACGCATGGACATGCCCCCCGAAAGGACTGGCTTCCGTACTTTCGGCTTGGTTTTGAAGTAAGGCGGCTGATTCTGAGGGGACAGCCGTTGGGAGTTGAGTGGGGGACTGATTCGCTCGGATTAACCATCCGCCTAACCCACCAATGAGGAGAACACCAAGTCCGGCAGCGGTGAGTACTCTTACTTTTGTTGGGTTGAATGTTCGCTGGCTTGAATCGGGCTGTTCCATAACTTTGATTTCTTTTCTCAAAGGCTATCTGAATGATTGAGCTATCTGAATTGAGTCGTTTGGCTGTCTACTCTGCTCATCAGGGCATGCACGATGTGTCAAGGGAGCTAATCTCACTCGGCACGATTCACTCCTTGAGATTACGATCTGCCTTAGGTGAAGAACTGCTGAACAATTGCTGTTCAGACTGTTCTAAGGTATCGATCTGGCGGGCGATCGCATCTTGCTGCGTCTGCAACTGCTGGAGATGTTCTCGCAATTGAGCCAGTTGCTCGTCCCGGCTAAGCGATGTATTGGCAGGTAACAAAGATCCGTGTGATGAAGCAGACATTGAATCCTTGTCCATTCGGTTCATCATCCCCATCATCAGAAACATTGAAAGCGGACAGGCTGCTAGCAACAGCAGTGGTAATGCACTCAGCGTCAGTTGCGGTACTAACACAGCAATTGCAATACCGACGGCTACCAGCCCCACCAACACTCTCCAGTCAAAACACATGCCAAGGAAATTGACTTTTGTTTTCATCGTGTTGCTCTTGTCTAAGATAGGAAAGATCTTATTGTCTTGGCATTTGATTTATCATGTCCTGTCCTGAAGGGTTGTTCTGCTGCTCCATCATCCCAGACATATCATCATTGCCCATCATGTTGTGCATCATGCTCATCATGGAGTTGCACTGAGCAATCATTTGCCTCATTTGTTCTTCTGTTGGGGCTGTCTGCACTCGATCTCCATCAGAAGGCGTTGCCGGCTGCCTTTGGGCAATGGTGGAGGTTGTTTGGTTGTGCTCATGGGCGATCGCCGGAAGTACGGTGACTCCCAACAGGGCTAAACCAGCCACAATTCCACGGGTAATGATTCGAGTACGTTTCATAGTATCCATCCAATTTTTAATCAGCAGTTTGTCAACATCTCGATGACTATTGCCATGTTAAAGTCTCTAGTTCGCTATAGAGTCAAGTCATCGACAATATTTTCTTACTACTCTTTGATCGCTTGCTTCGCTTGCAACTTCTGTCAGAAAGCTCACTCGCTAATAGCAAAAGTCCAGTTCAATGGACTGAACCCCTTCCCCAGTCTTCTTTAGAGGACTTTCGTTTTGAGCCAGGAAATTGATTTCCTGGTGAAGATTGAGGCAAGTGGAAGATTTGTCAGTCAATCAGATTTGAATCTTTTGGACGTGGCTACTAATCATAGTCAGCTATAGAGTTTAAACTGGAAGTGCAGTGGGGCAATTTGCTCCAAATTCACTGGGACTGCCATGAGAAGACTGAATGAAAACCGATCCCCAGAAAAACTGCTCAAGATTGGGGAGTTAGCAGAGCAGACGGGTGTGGCAGTGGGAACTATTCGCTATTATGAGACCTTGGGATTGATTGAACCAACCCACAGAAGCGAAAGTGGCTACCGCTACTACACCACTGATGCGGTTAAGCGCGTGCAGTTTATCAAAAAAGCGCAATCTCTCCAGTTTTCCCTGTCTGAGATTCAGCAGATTTTGGGCGTTCGGCATCAAGGCGATCCGGCTTGCCCATTGGTGCGAGGCCTATTGAACCGAAAAATTGCTGAGTTGGACGCGCAACTCGATCGCATCAAGACGCTCAAGGTCGAGCTAGAAGCATATCGCGATCGCTGGGCAGATCGTCCGCTCGATGATCCAGACAGCCGAGAGCTTTGCAGCATGATTGAAGAAGTCGCTGAACATGCACTATCCAGCGATCGCTCTAGAAGCTCTTAAGCATATCCTGCTATAGGTAGGTGTTGATATGAAAAATGAAGAAATGGGAACATTAACACGGTCGAAAGCAGAATCAAAACTCCAGCAGTCTCCAGACTGGTACCAGCGGATATTTGCCTGGATTATGGCTCATGGTACAGCTAAGTATGAGGCTGAAATGAGCGATCGCAAGCAAGCTTTGTTTGCTGACTTGCACGGCAATGTATTGGAGATTGGACCTGGTACTGGACCTAATTTGCGCTATTATCCATCTGACATTCATTGGATTGGGATTGAGCCAAACCCGTTTATGGACTTCTATCTCAAACAGGAAGCAGACCGACTGGGACTAAAAATTGATATTCACCGGGATACTGCTGAATGTTTAGAGGTGGGAGATAACAGCATGGATGCAGTCGTTAGCACGCTTGTCCTCTGCTCTGTAGATAATCTGGAGAGAACCTTACAAGAGATTCTGAGAGTCCTGAAGCCAGGTGGACGCTTTTACTTTCTTGAGCACGTTGCTGCTCCTAAACAAACATGGCTGCGACGAGTACAACACTGGATTCGTCCTGCCTGGAAGATACTAGGTGATGGTTGCCATCCCGATCGCGAAACCTGGATTGCTTTAGAGAATGCAGGATTTGAACGAGTTGAGTATCAGCATTTTCGCGCTCCAGTCCCCGCAATTGTCAGTCCCCAAATTATCGGTGTAGCACTTAAGCGAGGGAATTAAGTTCACCATCTAATTCGCTCAGGATGCATTCAGATATTCTGCTACCTATTGATGGAGGTTAACGTTTGACATAAACTCTTGAATAACACTACGAACATTCTTCTAAACAGCAAAACCCTTGAGGGTTATTGACTTCACAACCACAGCGTTTGGCTTTGACATGACCTGTAATGGAGGCGATCGCACTACTGCTCTGTTAAGTTTTGGATGAATGCCATATTTACTCACCTTTTCACGGCATTTATTTAGTAGCACATCCTTCGCGCAGATCCCATATCTGTATATCACAGTTGTCACAAGCAAGCTCTCTCACTAACTTAACGGTTTCATCGCATAAGAGGTTGATTTATGAAACATGTTTTGATTCCTCATTCAACTCGGATGATGTCTCTAAGTCCAAACCAGTTGTATTTACGAATAGTCAAAGGAAGCCCTACTAACAGAATTAAAAGAACGATTGAAACAGCGATCGCTGTATGGCAAGTCGCCAGTTTTTCGGGAATGGCGTACTGACTTTTAACTGAGGCGAGATCTTCAGTAACCTTGTCTTTGAATCTGCTGGAGTTGAACCTGCTGTACCGCCTGACGGATAAACTCTGGCGGAATGTTGACGGCTGCCCCAGCTTGAATTAATTCTTATAACGAGTATCCCTGCGCTTCTTGAGCATATAAGCGGGCGGCACGGGCAGGGGCGATCGCTTCAGGAATTCGGGAATCTGAATCGTTCCTAGCATGGTCTGAATTCCGAAAATGGATGGGAGGAATGTCTGTTAAAACAAGAATTTCCTATGCATTAAATCCATCCTAAACTCTCCACTTAACTGTAGAGTGTAGAGTAAAGTTAAATACTTGTAGCCAAGGGAGCTATCTTACCCGACACGGCTCACTCATTTCGATACTACGGTAGATATAATTCTCATATTCGATCTAACCTGTAATTTATAACCTATACCCATACTCTAAATACTTTATTAGTAAAATGCTTGAGCAGATAGTAGTTTCTGCCGAACAGATGCGTCAGATTGAGGAGCGCGTTTTTGCTGCGGGAATGCCAGTACCAGCATTAATGGAGAAAGCCGCAGGACTCTGTGCCAATCGGATTAAAACACTCTATCCTCTTTCTAAGCTGTTAAAAGTAGGGATTTTAGTCGGTCCCGGTCATAATGGCGGCGATGCTTTAGTAGTTGCCCGGGAATTAAAATTAGCTGGTTATCAAGTGATGGTTTGCCGTCTCATTGCCAAGCTAAAAGAATTAACCGCAAACCATGCCGCTTATGCTAAAAGTTTAGGTATTCCCTTTCATGAAGAAATAGAGCCATTACAAGATTGCGAATTAATAGTTGATGGTTTGTTTGGTTTTGGTTTGACGCGATCGCTCTCGGGTAAAATTGCCGAAGCAGTGAATAAGCTCAATAGTTGGTGGCAACCTGTAGTTAGTATTGACATCCCTTCAGGTATACATACAGATACGGGAGAAGTTTTAGGAACTGCTGTCCGCGCTACCCATACCCTCTGTTTGGGTTTGTGGAAACGAGCTTTTTTCCAAGACCAAGCTTTAGCTTATATTGGCAAAGCCGAATGCCTCGATTGGGGAATTCCCTCTCACGCTGTCCGAGCAATTATTCCCGAACCCGTACCAATTCGGCAAATGAGCGAAGCAACAGCACGGCAGTGTTTACCTCTACCTCGTCCCGTCGTTACCCATAAGTATAAACAGGGGCACTTGCTCGTTATTGCTGGTTCCAATCGCTATGCAGGAGGAGTAATTTTAACTGCTTTAGGAGCAAGAGGGAGTGGAGTCGGAATGTTATCGGTAGCCGTTCCAGAATCCCTCAAACCAATACTAGTTAATCATTTACCAGAAGCCTTGATTATTGGCTGCCCCGAAACCGAAGAAGGTGCGATCGCCCAATTGCCTCCTTTGGCAGCAGATTTTAGTAACTTCGATGTCATCGCCTGCGGACCTGGTTTGACTCTAGAGGCAAAGCCAGTATTAGAAAAAGTCCTTACTGCAGAGTGTCCTCTGGTTCTGGATGCGGATGGTTTAAATATTCTGGCACGACTAGATACTATCCCTACTCTCTCCCAAAGGTCGGCACCAACAGTTTTAACTCCTCATCTAGGCGAATTTAAACGTCTTTTTCCAGAGATAGAAAATCCTAATGGCGATCGCATTACTGCAGCCCAAACAGCTGCTCAACAAAGCCGGGCAATTATTTTGTTTAAAGGGTCGAGAACGGTAATAGCTCATCCCGATGGTTCTGTTTGGCTCATTCCTGCCAGTACACCAGCTTTAGCTCGTGGAGGTACTGGAGACATACTCACTGGCTTAATAGGAGGCTTGATGGGACAGAAAGTCGGCTCTCAAGAAACCTTAACAGAGACAGTTGCTACTGCTGCGTGGTGGCATGCTCGAGCAGCTCTTTTAGCCGCTCGCGAAAGAACCGAATTAGGAGTAGATGCTTTTACGTTGTCTCAGTATTTAGTTTCATCGTTAGATCTTATTTAACTAGCAGAACGCGGCGTAATTTTAAGTTAGTAGGGACGTAGCATGCTACGTACGTACACCGAGTCACTCAACTGTTGACTGGTGACTGTTCCTGGTTAATTGGATCGCAGCGAATTTCGATTAAAAACCCATCGGGATCGTAAAAATAAATACCTCTTCCGGTAGGACGAGTGACGGGACCGTGGTCAATTTGTATTTTATTTTGTTTGAGCACTTCAACTGCTCGATCGAATAATTGAGGAGCGATATCGAAAGCTAAATGGTTGGCACGAGTAAAAGCCTTTTGGGGATCGGAATCGGGTGGCAATAAATCTGGTTCCCAAAATAGATCGATAACAGTACCGTCAGGCGTAACAAAATTAGCTACTTTTCCTTCGGCTACTAGCTTAGTTAAGGTTTTAGGAATTTCTTCTCCGGTCAGTTCATGTAATCCTAAAATGTTGCCATAAAAGTATCGGGAAACCCCCATATCTTTGACATTTAAAGCAATATGATGCACCCGTCGCAAATTTCCTGGCGCAAGACAAATTGGCTGAGCTTCTTGGCTGAGAGTCATGTTAGTAAATTTGGATTTAGAAGTACAAAATGAATCGTAAGCTACACTCAAAAATGTAACGGTTATTTATCTTATCTGTGCGAGCAAGAACCTATCTAGTTTCTAAGTAAGTGAGTGTAAATAAATATCAAACCAAGATGAAATGGTAGGTTTTAGGTTCTGGGGTTGGCTGTTCCCTGTTCCCTATTACCTCTGGTCATCATTTTCTATTAAATTTAACCGACCTACTTAATATTAAGTTTATGCCCGCAAAGCTTGTTTCTTTCTAGTCTCGTTAACTGAAAAAGGAACCAAGTAAATCTATGTGTTATGACTGAAGTGCGATCGCATCTATAACCATTTAATAGAATAACAATGTTCGTTCTTTAACAATCGTTAACTACGACGACGCTGAATGAAGTCAATTATTGGAACGGTATTACGGGAGCGGTATTATATAGCCCAAGAATTGGGTAGAGGAGGCTTCAGTATTACTTATTTAGCAGAAGATAGAGATTTACCCGGTCATCCTCGCTGTATTGTCAAGCGACTGCAGCCACAACTGGGAACTCATGTGCTGGGACGAAATTCTCGCTCCTGGCAAAGTGCTCAAAAAAGATTTATCACCGAAGCCGTTACTTTACAAAGATTGGGTAAACATCCACAAATACCTCAGTTATTGGCTTATTTTGAAGAAAATAAAGAGTTTTATTTGGTTCAAGAATTTATTGATGGAGAAAATTTAGAGCAAGAAGTAAAACAACATCTTTTGAGTGAAACCCAAGCGATCGCTTTGTTGCAAGAGGTACTCAAAATTTTAGATTTCGTGCATCAACAAAATGTTATTCACCGAGATATCAAACCGTCTAATCTTATTCGCAGAAGCAACGACGGCAAGATATTTTTGATTGACTTCGGTGCTGTAAAAGATATTACTTTACCGCCAGAACTACAAAAGTCAGCTAATTCTACCAAAATTATCGGTACGCAAGGCTATATGCCTCCAGAACAACTCGAAGGTAATCCCAATATTACTAGCGACCTCTATGCTTTGGGTAAAACAGCAATTTATGCTTTGACCGGACAACTACCACCAGACCAAGGAAATTCGCAAACCATAGAATTAAATAACGATCGGACTTTGCCACAAGAAGAAACGACAATCAATATGCTGACACAAATTAGTCCAAGACTAAGCAATATTTTGAATAAAATGGTATGTTATCGCTATCAAGAACGTTACCAGTCAGCGATTGAGGTCTTGACAGACCTCGAACGAGAACAAAATTTCATTACTCTTCCTCCCCCTTTTTTGGTTAGTCCTCCTTATGTTCCTAATGAACAGTTTGAGTCAATCTTTCAACGCCCCAAGCAGCCGCGAAAGAAAAGTAAGTTTATTCTTTGGTTGGTGTTGATTTTGCCTTTTCTTGGTGCCTTACTAACTATAATCATAGGCATTAATAAAAATAGATATCAAGGATTTTTGCCTTATACCAATAACAATTATCATATTCAAATTAAATATCCTGAAAATTGGACTGTTCGAGAGTTAGAAGACCCGATTACTGGAGAAGTAGTCGTGTTTAGTTCTCCTAAAGAAAGTGGCTCGGATATTTTTCAAGAAAAAGTATTTATAACTGTTGAAAAATTGCCTAACGATATAACAAATTTAGATGAATATAGTACGAGAATTATTAGTGGAACGATCGCCAACAAAGATACAACAATTAGTGTTTACAATCAAAAAGAATCCAGATTATCTCGTCAACCAGCTCGTACATTAGTCTATTCGAGAAGCTCGGGTAATCTTAATCTCCGGCAAAAGGAGGTATTTACTTTTCATAATGACCAAGCATATATTATTACTTATTCAGCAGAAAGAGCAAAATATTCTAAGTTTTTGAATGAAGTTAAGAAAATGATCGAATCATTTAGAATCGATACTCCTCCTCAATCTTAAATTTTGTCCAAGCTCAGCGATGCGGCAGCACTCGCTTTGCGAGACCGCTACTTTAATGCCCGCGTTAAGAAAAAAACGGGCGATCGCTTTACCAATACCTTGACCTCCACCCGTTACTATCGCTACTTTATTGGCAAAACTAGACAATTGAATCTCCATCAAATACAATTTACTGAGTTAGATAACAGTGACAATCTGGTTTTTCTAGCAGAGATTGAGCTAGAGCATTGAAAGCTGTTGTTGCTAGTAAGCCACCGCCGATAGTGCTAAAGGTGGTAATAAAAGGAACGCTAGAGTGCATCAACAGGCGCTTGGCTGCGGGAGCATGACTAAAGCCAATAGGCATCCCAATGACTAAAGCTGGTTTTAATAACTCTTTTTCAATTGCTTGGCAAACTGAGATCAGCACTGAAGGAGCATAGCCGACAACTACAATACAGCCAGGAGTTAATTGCTCGAATCTTTTCTGCCAAGATTGATGATGCCAAAATTCTTGTTCTGCCTCTGCAGCAGTAGTGATGTGAGGATTATCAATTAGAGTATCTACCTGACATCCTAAATGGGCAAGTCGGGGATAATCCAAAGCAGCAGCGATCGCCCCAACGTCTGTCACTACCTGACAACCCGATTTAAGACTATCGCGGGCAACAGCAATTGCTCCGGGACTAATTTTAACGAAATTGACTAAGCTGACATCGCCGCAAGCCAATACTAACTTAGATAGTAGATCGATTTCTATTTCCGAGCGGTCTGATAAATTCGGTAAAAGCTGTTGCAAAGATTCTTGAAATTCTTCTGGATGAGCAGGTGCAGCCGCATCGAGAGCACTCCATAAAGAGTCTATTTGTTCGTCTTGTAAAGACTCGACGTGTTTGGTTTCTACTTCTAACAGTTTCAGTTGGGCGATCGCTTCTGCCTGGATACTCTGACAATGGCGATCGCGCCCTAATAATCCTTCCAAAGCCGATGCTGTCTGGCGCAGTCTGGTAATCTGTTGAATAATCGAACGATACTGCTGTTGGAGTTGAGCGATTAGAGTATCGGTTGCGGCTTCATCGGTTTCGGTTTCTAGTAATTTGCGAATGTGTTCTAATTGAAATCCCTGTTGTTTGAGAGCGACAATTCTGCGCAGATATTGGACGTGCTTTTCGGTATAGAGGCGATAATTACTGGGCGATCGCACCGCTTCTGGGAGCAATCCTAGCTGATGATAATGCCTCACCATGCGCGGTGTTATGTTTCCGCTTACTGTTTCTGTTAATTTTTTGATTGTTAAATATTCAATCATTGTCTAATCTTAATATTAAAAATTAATTATACTCGCGAGCTAATTTCTGGGCTACTAAAGCATTGAGAGATATACCAGCTTTAGCAGCTTCTATTGATAATGCTCGGTGAATCCGTTTATCAATTCGTATATTGAACGTACCGCTATATTCTTTCCTCGAAGGTGCGATCGGTATTTCTTCTCCATCTTGAACATAGCATTCTTTCATTCCTTCCCATGCCTCGTACAGTTCATCTAGTGCAATTTCTGGAGTATCCCCAAAGGCGGAAACATTAGGCATTTCGACGAAATGGGCAAGCCAATCTCCATCCTCATCACGATAGAGGTTAATGCTATAGCCATCCCAGTCATAATTTTTAGGTCTACTAATTTTCTGTGTCATATTGTCATATTGTTCTAAAAATTGTCTTACTTGATAAGCTTTCGCTTTTCCATCTTTCATTGGCTGAATAGAAAGACGGTATCGAGTAGGCGAATACCAACCTCGTTGTCGCTTAAATTCCCATCCACACAAAGATATAAGCGTCTCAAATTCAGAAAAGCTTAATCCTTGAGGATTTCTTCTTGCTTTCTCTAAGAGCTTTTCTTGTCATAATGCAACTGTATACAGTTGCACATTAATGGTCAACCCAAAAATTTCCAGTTTCTGTTTCCTCTTGACTTTAACATCAATGTCAAGGTTTAGGCTGAGGGAGTAGTCAGATTTGCTCGAACGATGACTTCCCCTTCCTTTTTCAAATTCTCTTTCCCTCAACTACTACAAAAACACCCAGATGCCTTGGCTGCTGCAGTTTGTGCTCTCCTCGTCTTGTTTGGTTGGCTGTGCCTTCACCTCGGCTGGATTGGTGTTGCGTTGTTAATTTTGCCAGTTGCTTATGTCATTGGAGGTTACGAAAGTACTAAAGAAGGATTGACAACTCTAATAGAAGAGAAGGAGTTAGACGTTGACCTACTGATGATTGTGGCAGCTTTAGGGGCGGCGGGTTTGGGTTTGTGGCAACGGGATTACTTCTTAATTATTGATGGGGCAGTATTAATACTCATTTTTGCTATTAGCGGTGCGCTAGAAAGTTTTGCCATGCAGCGCACGGAGAAAAATATTCGCTCCCTGATGGCAGTTACCCCAGATACCGCCAGAGTTATTGTCAATGGTGGAGAACAAGAAATTTCGATCGCTAAGTTACAGATAGGGGATCTCGTCTTAGTCAAGCCAGGTGAATTAATTCCCGTTGATGGAATGATTCTAGAAGGCAATAGCAGTGTCAACCAAGCTACCATCACCGGAGAGTCTATCCCTGTAGATAAGAAGACAGGGGATGAAGTCTTTGCCGGAACCCTCAATGGCAATGGCGTGTTGAAACTGAAAGTGCATCAGCCACCAGAAAGCAGCTTGATTCAAAGAATAATTCGTTTAGTCGAACAAGCACAAACCGAAGCACCTCCGTCCCAACAGTTTATCGAAAGGTTCGAGCGAGGTTATGCCAGAGTTATTGTCTTGGTAGGATTACTGTTGATGATTCTGCCCCCTTTATGGTTGGGATGGAATTGGGAAACGACTATTTATCGAGCATTAATTTTTCTGGTAGTAGCTTCTCCCTGTGCTTTGATAGCTTCGATCATGCCTACCTTACTTTCAGGAATTGCTAGAGGAGCAAGGGAAGGCATTTTATATAAAAATGGAGCACAGTTAGAGAAAATGGGAAAAGTTAGGGCGATCGCTTTTGATAAAACTGGTACTCTGACTGCGGGAAAATTACAAGTTACCGAAGTTATCCCCGTTGCAGGTTATTCAGAAAACCAAGTATTACAATTAGCTGCCGCCTTAGAATCTTGTTCCGAACATCCTATTGGAGAAGCGATCGCTCAAGCTGCTAGAGAGAAAAATTTATCCTGGCAAGAGGCTGTTAATGTCCAAGCCGAAGTAGGACAAGGAATTATCGGTGAAGTAGCAGGGAAAAAGGTTTTGGTTGGAAAAGCTGCTTTTATTAGTCATAAAGTCTCTCATCTTCCATCAGAACTGGTAAAAATTAGCGATCGCCTCGATAAAATTAATACTCTCGTCTGGGTAGCGCAAACGGACAAAGTTATTGGCTTAATTGCCGTAGCCGATACTATTCGACCGGAATCGGCGAGGTTAATCAAACAATTAAAACAACTGGATATCGAACAGATAGTTCTGCTGACAGGGGATAATCAGCGTACTGCTAATAGTGTTGCCCAATCCCTTGGCATAGATGAGGTTTATGCAGAAGTTCTGCCAGAAGATAAATTAACAGTTATCAAACATCTCAAGCAAAAGTACCAAAATGTGGCCATGGTAGGAGATGGCATTAACGATGCACCCGCACTAGCTGCTGCTACAGTAGGGATTGCTATGGGTGGTGCTGGCAACGATGTTGCCTTAGAAACTGCCGATATCGTTTTGATGAGCGATCGCTTAGAAAAATTAGCTATAGCAATTAGCCTGGGACGTAGAGCTAATTCTATTGTCAAGCAAAATATTACTTTTGCCCTTTCTTTTATTTGTCTGTTGTTAACAGCCAACTTTGCAGGTACTATTAATATGCCCTTGGGAGTAATCGGACATGAAGGATCTACAGTTTTGGTGATATTGAGCGGTTTGCGTCTGCTTAGGTAAGATGCTTACTTTCTAAAGATACACTGCCCGACTTTATTGAGAGTGTTTCTAACAAAAGTTGTACGGCGGTCAACGTTTAAAAAGTCATGAAAAAAGTTACCCATGACTAAAAACCAGAAGTATGCTTAGAAAACCAAAGCGTCATAAGAATCATTAGCCTTCTGTTATTAATATTTTTAAAAATTACCTATCTTAAGTGAGATGACAATCGAGCAAAATCATTATGCAATAGGAATAAGTAACTGAATAAAAAAATTAGGATTGTTTGCCTATGAGTTTATTATCTAAAGCTGAATTTAAAAACTTGGTAGAAGAAAATCGTAAACCTTGTATTTCTATTTACATGCCTGCAGAAAAAGCAGGTCAATCTACTAGACAAAATCCGATTCGTTTTAAAAATTTACTGCGAGAAGCTGAAGCAAACTTAGACGAGCGCGGTTTCGATAAGAGAGCATTAGATAGCCAACTTCAAGCAGCCAAAGAATTAATAGATGATTATAATTTTTGGCAGCATCAAGATGAAAGTTTAGCATTATTTATTGCACCTGAAACTTTGTCCTACTATCGCCTGCCTCATAGTTTTGAGGAATTAGCGGTAGTTGGCGATCGCTTTCAGCTCAAACCTTTATTACCTCTAATCACCCGAGATAGTAAATTCTATTTATTAACACTGGCACAAAATCAACTCCAAATGTTTGAAGGATCTCCTTATAGCATTCATAAAATAGATTTGCCTGAAGAAGTTCCATCTAGTCTAGCAGAAGCACTCAAATACGAAGATCCCGAAAAACAACTGAGGTTTCACAGCGGTGATGCTGCTCGAACTCCTACTGTCTCCAGTCGAGGATTGGGAACGACTGACAATAAACCCATTTATCATGGTCAGGGAGTAGGTACGACTGATAACAAGGATGAGATTCAACGTTACTTTCAACAAGTAGATAAAGGCTTACAAACCCTGCTCAAAGAAGAAAATGCTCCCCTAGTACTGGCAGGAGTAGAATATCTGTTGCCTATTTATCGAGAAGTTAACTCTTATCCTCATCTACTTGAAGAAGGTATCTCTGGCAATCCAGAAAACGTAGAACCAGAAGAACTGCATCGGCAAGCTTGGCAGATTCTTCAACCCTACTTGCAGCAAGCTCGACAGGAAGCAGTAAGTCAATATCAACAATTGGTCGGTACGGGACAGGCTAGTTCTCAGTTGGAGCAAATTATTCCTGCTGCCTATTATGGACAGATTGACACCCTATTTGTTACTACAAGCGTACAGCATTGGGGTAAGTTCGCTCCCCAAACCAATCATCTAGAAATTCATTCCCAAGCAGAAAAAGATGACGTGGACTTACTAAATTTTGCTGCCATTCATACTTTTTTACAAGGCGGTACGGTCTATGTAGTAGAAGCCGAACAAATGCCGGAAGAGGCACCCACCGCAGCTATTTTCCGATATCCCCTTACTGGTTCTCAAGCTAGTCAAGTAACTTAGATAAATAAATTAAACCTTTGTAAGAGGCTTTTTAAAAGTTTGGGTAAGGTTTTGGTTAGTTCTGAGGAATCTTTAAAACTTAACTGCCTGTACTGAGATAGATCGAACGGAAAATCTCCAGTTAAGTCCGGACGTTCCATCCACAACAGCAACATTTGTCCTGCATTTTTACTATCTATGGCATACCCAATTTCCACACAAACATTAGAATTAAGGAGAAAATGAGATTTATTGTCTCCTGGAAAGCTGGCGATAGGTGTTCCATCGGCAATATATAATAAGCTTTTGCGGATTTTCCGTAATTGACTGCTGCTGAGGCGGAGAGGCGAATCGCTAGGACGGGGAGCAACTTCAACAGTAAGAGGAAGACGCGATCGCTCGTTTAACTTATCCAATCCTTCATTCAAAGTAGTAATTATAGCTTCTGTGGCAGCAGGATATTCTGTTTGGGGACTAAAGTAAACGATCGGTTCTAGTCCCACCGTACTGTCTTGCTTGGTGAAATATATTTCTTGAGAAACTAAATCGATATTGGAGATAACATAACTACCACTTCCTTCAATATAAAACTCGACCGTTTCTCCTTCAAGATAAAGAGCAAACCAATCAGAAGTTTCTACCGTTTGGCGATCGTCTAAAAAATCCGCTCGTAAGCCAGATTTGAGCAAACTATTTCTGCTTAAACGCAGATGACAGGGTTTTTTTACGATCTCTTTAATAGGTTCGTATTGCTCTAAATACCAGGCTTTGAGTGCGATAATTGCCATAATGCTCGATGCGAGACAAGGTTTTCCTTGCCACGGGTGAAGTGTAGTAAGTATGGATTTTAACAATAACAGCTTACATCTTCACCACATTTATCTGCTAGATAGCAAAGAGCACGGAAACGCAAGGCAACTACTTCGTTATAGAGAGGATTGAGCTTACATAGAGGGGGAATATGAAGGATAGTACGTCCAAATAGTTGAACTTTGCGTTCAAAAGGACATTGAGTGGGGATCAATTGGCAGATGCGGTGAGCCAAAATGCGATCGCGCACTTCGATGTTATCGAGCCAATTACGCAAAGGACTTAGTAAATCGATTTCAAGCTGAATAAATCGTTTTGGTGGTGCAGTCTTTTCTTCTTTATGTTGATTATTGTTAATCCAACTACTCAAAACGATTTTATTTGCTGTATAATGTTTTACATTCATGAGCCTTAATTTAATTTTCAGTTGGCGGGGTTGCTTCTCTTGATGGCTACCCCCATCAATTGATTACGTTCGATAGTTATCATTCATGCTCCTATCTGACAAGACAGATAATATACTAGCAAAGTTCCAAATTTGCTGGTATTTGAGATTGCGGCAGCAGTGTCGATCTAATCATTAAAATAATTTTTCTCTTCGTAAACGCGAGTAAATTAGAGCCGGGTAAAGGCTTTACTTGGCTATAATCCTGTCCGATACTTAAAGACAATGACATGAGCGATAATACTGAATCTGCGTGAAGTTTAGTTCAAGATTGAGCAAAAATTTGGTGGGTTTATGGATTAGATAAATTCGGCTTGTCTTAAGATAACAATTAATTCTTTTTGCTGTTGCTTAATTAGATTAGATAAAAATAAAAACACAATTAAGCTTCTCCATACTTATAGTTACAGAAAGGCTAAAATCTCTTCATCTATAACCGTGGGAGCAAGTTAAAGTATGTCAACACCACCTTATTTTGTGTCGGCAGTAATGTCATTTGCTCTTTGTTGATTATTTAGCAAAGGGTAATCTCTAATATTTTTACTAGATTAATTGCCATTTACCTTTTTGTCCACAGTGATAATTAGTCAACTTAACTAGGTTGTTGATGTGTATTAGAGCTACCAGTTAATAGTATAACGCTCCTCATTCTCAAGTCGCACGGGAATTCGGTAGCAAATATTACTCGATCGCCAATTGAACGATTAACTTGTCTGCTTTGGTAGATTCGTTATTTAAGATTGTTCCGATTATCACAAACGTAGGCTTGATGCTGTTGGATGAATTCTTTCTGCGGCAGAGTGAAGTAAAAACTCGAGCCTCGATCTGGTTGAGATTCTACCCAAATGCTTCCGCCGTGACGTTCCACAATTTTTTGACAGATAGCTAAACCCACTCCCGTACCCGGATATTCCTCTAAACTCTGTAAGCGCTGAAAAATTTGAAAAATCTTCTCTTGATATTGCGGCTCAATTCCTATGCCATTATCTTTTACTGTTATTAGCCAGTGCTGCTGCTGAGATTGAGCCTTAATTTCAATGTGGGGAGTATTATCTTTGCCGCAAAATTTAATTCCATTGCTAATTAGATTGTGGAATAGTCGATCGATTTCCCTGGGATTTGCTTGAACTGTAGGTAGTCGATCGATTTTAATTCTTGCCTTACTTTCTTTAATACTTGCTTCTAAATCTCTCAGTACATTGCTAATTACGTCTTGAAGATCGACAGATATCCAAGTCTGTTCGTTTTTTCCAGCGCGGCAATAGGCAAGTAAATCTTTTATTTAATTTATCTCGGTACTCCTGCGCCAGCAGTTCAGCAAACATTTTGATCGATCGCAGAGGAGCTTGCAAATCGTGGGAGACTACATAAGCAAATTTTTCTAATTCTTGGTTAGAGCAAACTAAATCGGCATTAATTTTTTTGAGCTGGTTGTTAGTGTAAACTAATTCAGCAGTACGTTCGGCTATCTTTTGCTCTAATTCCTGATTTGCTTGCTGTAGCAGCTGCTGCGATCGCTCCAATTGAGTCTCTGTTTGCTGACGAATACGAATCTCTTGCTCTAGCTGTTCATTTTGCGCTTGTAAATGTTCCCGCATCCGCCGCAATGTCAGATGGGTTTTGAGGCGTGCAATTACTTCTCCTTGTTCGATTGGTTTAGTTATATAATCAACACCGCCTAACTCAAATCCCTTAAGTATATTTTCCGTATTGTCTAAAGCTGTCATAAACAGGATAGGAATATCTTTAGTTTTGCGATTCCCCTTTAACTTACGGCAGACTTCAAACCCATCCATCCCAGGCATGAGAATATCGAGCAGAATAATGTCGGGTTCTGCATATTCTGCTTTAGCTAATGCACTTACTCCATCTTGAGCAACTAAAACAGTAAAACCAACAGATTGTAGAGTGACAAATAATATTTCTAGATTGTAGATAATATCATCCACAATCAACACTACGTCGGCACGAAGAGTGTCATCTGATTTAGAATTATGTGCTGCATTAATTACTTCAGTTATTGTCTGATGAACTGCAGGACTCTGGAGATAGCTAGAAGTACTTGTAAACTTATTATCTCGGCTACCATTCATTATTTCGGTACTTGAATAGATATTAACAGACCTGATTTTGACCGACGCTTACAGCAGTCTCTATTAACAAGAGGTTTTCTCTTGAATTTAATTCAAGAGTTTATAAACCACATGAAGGAGTAATTCCGTGTCTTTTTACCCATGAAAAATAATATTAATAAAAATATTATTGCCTAGATAATAAATGTTAAATTAGTTAGACAAGCAAAACCATAATAAATTTATGACCAAAATAAATTCCATTTATTGTCTCAGTTTAATTAAATTTTGCTCGAGCTAAATCAGTTATTTTACGGATTTATTTTAGATTAATTTGTACGCTAATTCAGCTAATAAGCGAAAAACTGAATTGTTCCCGTATTAATACCGCTCTCGATCGTATAATTTATGTCTGTAAGTTTTTAGATTTTGAATTATTAATTAATTATTTTTTTATAAACTAGATTTTTATCTGTAAATTCCGTAAGTTATCTTCATCATTTCTTCAACCAATGCTCGACACCAAAACCAACAGCACGATGAGGATTACCTAATTCGACAGCCAATTTGAGGACAGCCGATCGACCAATTTGCGTTTCGAAAACAGAAGAAAAAACTGCATCCAAAAGATGCTGCTGGCAAAATTGACGAAGACGACTAGGAGAACCAGCGATCGCTGCCTTAATAACAAAAATTCCCCGCCATCCTCGCTCATAACAGTTTGCCAACTGTCTCAAATTAGCTACCGATTCATCTAAAGCTAAAGGTGTAACATAATCCTTACTCAACCCCAGCATCGTCTCCAATTGCCGAGGAGGTAAAGGTTGTTCGAGAAATTCGACGATAGCAATTCTCTCAGCAACCTCAAGCCAAGTTCGTGCCTTCTCTACAGTTAATCCTCCGTTAGCATCTAATCTTAATTTTGCTTTTGCTGGTAATATTCGAGTTAGTTGCTGCAAGATGGCGATTTCTTCTTCCAGGGGTTTAACACCAATTTTCCATTTAAAAGTAATTGGGGAATGGAAAATGGAGAATGGACGCTCGGATTCTGCTAAATTAGAAACCGATAAAGAATCACAAGTATTGTTGATATTTTTTAACAAAGTTCGGCAAATATCTAAAGCCGTTGCTCCTGCCGGTAGCAAATAACTGTAATTTAGAGATTTAAAAGTATCTTCTCCTTTGTTTTGTGGCTTTAACTCTGCTAAAGCCGATTCAAAACCAAACTGACAAGCAGGTAAAACATCTTCAATAGTAGCAATGGTTGCTCTGGTCACACTTTTTCCTAGCTGACGACAAAACTCTAGTGCTTGCGCCATCGTCTCCGAACCAAACCAGGGAACGGGAGCAATTTCTCCTTTACCGACTCTACCAGCTCGATCGCTAAGACTAATAATAATCCCTTCGCGTATTTGCCAAATACCATGACTAGTACGCAAGGGTTGACAGAATTGATATCGATAAGGACGAAATTGGAATTTGTAGCGATCGCTCATTAATCATCGGTAACTAGATTAACGTTTGCTATTCACCATTACCTATTAGTGACAAGTTAAGCGTGAAAGCTAGTTGTCAAGAGGGAAAAGGAGATAAATCGAGAGGTAGTTTGGCTCGTTTCGGGCGAGGGGATTTAACTATCCCCAAATCGCGATTTTCAGGTAC
>JADEWQ010000207.1 GCA_015207585.1 Pleurocapsales cyanobacterium LEGE 06147
GTCCCTTACTTATAGAAATCGTCGAAAAAGATTTAGTTTAAGGTTTAATCTGATTGCTGCTCTCTACAATTATGAGCTTCATCTTCCTCAAACTGAATCTTCCTGACCGACTTTTGCAAGAAGTCTATTATTTGAATTAATCGTCAACAAGCTGTGGTGAGACTTACGGAGTTGAGACGATTTTGCCTCCCTTTCCCCCAAAATTAGGAACATTTAAGGGGCAAAGGCATATTCATTGCCAAGAGGGCTCGCGCTATGGAATTCGTCTTAGTTGACTAACCTAGTACTGCCTTACCGCCTTCAACTCTTGCCCAGAGTTATAAGCGCTCATCACCGAACCGCAGACTTCGACCCTAGCCTCATAGCTCCCTGTTACCCGACCGCCTGGAGAAGCAAAATCTATACGCACCTCTACCCAGTTAGCTTCTTCATGAGCGGTATCTTTTTCTAGAATCTGTCCTGATTTGTGGTAATGAAGCCAGTCCCAGCCTTCTTGCATCCAAATCTCACGCTCAACAATTTGCTCAAATTTGCCTAATCCACTCCAGCCTCGGTAAAAAGGACGCAGTTCCGTTACCGGGCAGTGGCGCTGGACTAAGACTTCCAGGATTTCTGGTTCAAGATGACCCCAAACCTGACCTGTGGGAAAATCCACTAGAGTTGGTGCAAACTGATGCCCGCCAAAGTGAGAGCAACGCCAAACTTGCAATTTCCCTCTCGAACCAGACGCATATTCCTGGCGTAGGGTTTGATAGATGGGCTGACCAAAGCGCGCACAAGCAATGTCTACATTGCCGTGGGTACAGACCATCAACTCGCGAATAGGACGAGTAGGTTGTCGGTACTGTTCAAAGTGAGGTAAATTAGCTGACTCAACGATCAGAGTTTTCGCTAACTGGGCAATTTGCTCGGGGGGGAGGAGAAACTCCTGTTTTTCAAATTGGGCAAAGATATTTGCTGGACGCTGGTAGTAGACAACGCGAGCCAACCCAGGAATAGAATACTCTCGATCAGAGGCGATCGCCATCGGCGCAACACGAATCCCTTGGTCGTAAAGCTCGTGAAACAGATCATGGATGGGCTGGAGAATCGGGTCTGAGTCAAAGCGTTCTTCTGTCCAAGGTAGAGGCATTTCCATTACTAGCCAGCCGCTACAGGGGTTAGCAGTACCAATGGGATCTTCGCCATTGGCTTTAGAGATAACGGAGCAAAATCGGCAATCTGCCGTTAGGGTTTGAGTATTCATAAGATTTCGTATAAGTTGCTGCTGAACCTTACTGGTCTGACCTAGGAACGTTGTCATTGCAAGTAGTAAGCACGGAAACTATTCTCAGCTGCCAATAGCTCCTTTCCTTGGAGTGAATTTTTTAACAATTAATATTTAAAGAAAACAAATTGGCTGACTATGCCATACGGCTCATATTGTAAAACCAAATTTAGATATTTTTGCAACAAAGTTTTTGCTTATCGAGTTCTTTTTGCAAATCTTCTTAATGATTTAAGTAAGTTATCCTAACGTCGTATTTGTACAAAGCTCCTATGGTTTAAGCTTTTCTAATCTGCTGACATATACTTGATGCTTGCTACCCCGTGAAGAACCTGATACAATGCCGTCTGACGAATTGAAATTAATTCTCAATATCGCTTGCACTTATGCTTACAGATAACTTTTTAGCAGTAGGCGGCACGATCACCTGGTCTTTCCCCAGATTTTTCCTCCTAAGTATTGTCCTCATTATTGAGCAGATCTCGTTCTGGACTTGCCCTTTTTCATCCCTGGGGATTTGGTCAGGGAGGAGCCACCAAGACTCGTGATTAAAAAGACTAACCTGTCTAAATTTGTCCTGCTAGGCTGTCTATACGTTTCACAGTACATACCGATCGCGTTTTTCTATCAAGCCTTACCGGTATTTTTGCGCCAACGAGGAGTTGCTTTAAATGCAATTGGCTTGCTGCCTTTAATTTCACTTCCCTGGATGCTGAAGTTTTTATGGTCGCCGTTGGTAGATCGCTATAGTTTTAATCCTGAAGAGCATTATCGTCCGTGGATTCTTGGTTGCCAGAGTTTACTGGCTCTAACTTTAATTTTGTGTGCTTTTTTAAACATCGAGCAGAATATAGCGGCAATAATATTTAGCCTCTTTTTGGTTTGTTTTTTCGCAGCTACTCAAGATATTGCGACAGATGCCCTGGCAATTGGTTTACTCTCTCCTGACGAAAGAGGTTTAGGGAATGGTATCCAAAGCGCGGGAAACTATTTTGGTGCCATTATTGGCGGTGGAGGAATGTTAGTTTTGCTCAATCGCTTGGGATGGCAAATTAGTCTTGCTGTTTTGGCAATATTGATTTTATTGGCTTCAATTCCGATCTGGCTACACCAAGACAAACTAAATCTCGTTCAATGGCTAAAAAGCCCAACTTTTTTGCTTTGTTTAGCTTCTGTCGTCGGCAAGGAATGTGGCTTTGGCTGTTAACCTTGGTATTTTACACAATGGGGACAAGGATGGCGTTTACCATGTTTCAACCCTTACTGGTAGACTTGGGATTTTCTTTAGCAGATATCGGTTTATTGACAGGAGTTATTGGTTTTAGTGCGGGGATGGTAGGCGCACCTCTTGCGGGAGTCTTGATTACCCCTTTGGGCAGAAAGCGATCGCTGATAATTTTTGGCATTCTTCAGTCTGTAGCGATCGCTGTTACCTAATTCCGGGGCTAGGAATAACCCATTTTGCCCTACTCTGTCTGATTTGTATTTTCGTGCAAATGATGACTAGCATGGCTTCTACTGCTCAGTTCACGGTGATGATGGATTATAGCAGACTCGATACGGCTTATTAAAAAGATTTTTGGGTAAGGAATGAATTTCTGCTTATTTTATTAAATTCGGTCAGCGGTACACCGGCTTCCGCGGTCAATTACTTAAACAACGCTCTTATTACTCGCATTAATCATCACATTAATCTGTTTAGCAAAACTTCACATTAGTTATTGCTTGCCTATCTTAGAGGGTTTTATCGAGCGATGAGTTCTGTTTAATTACCTCATCAAAAATGTTAATTCCATTTGTTGATAATAATTATTGATTAGCAGCAAAGTTGATAAATAGTTTACAAGATTAGAAGAAAAGAAATGAAACCGATAAAATACAGTTTTCACTTAGTCCAGTTAACCACAATCGTAATAGTTGCAGCTACTAAACCTGTTGTTGCTGAAGAATTAAATAAACTTTCGGCTCATCGCGACTTATCATCAAGCCAAATATCTAATCATCTTAATAATCAACAAGTTTCTGATCTAAAGATATCTACCTCTGCCAAAGATTTACTGGTTCAAAATAATCCTTCCCAAGAAGTCGTTGAAGTCACAGGAGTACAAATTAGCCAAACTGAACGAGGATTGGAAATAATCCTAGAAACAACAGGAGAAGAACAATTAAGTTCCTTGATCCTCCCTGAAGAAAACAAGAATAATTTAGTTATCGAGATTTTAGATACTGTTTTAGCCTTACCAACGGGAGATGAATTTAGAGAAACTAATCCAGTCGAAGGAATCACAGAAGTCAGAGTCACCCAAGTAGATGCGACTAGCATTCGAGTAACAATTACCGGAGAAAATAATGCACCTAGTGCCGAAGTAATTCTGAGCGATCGCAATTTGGTCTTAGAGGTGACACCAGAAGTGACAGCCGAAACTGAAATAGACGAAGAAATTGAAATTATAGTAACAGCCGAAGGAGAAGAAGATTATTTTGTTCCCGATGCTAGTACGGCAACCAGAACTGATACTCAATTACTCAACGTTCCTCAGTCAATTCAAGTCGTTCCCCAAGAGGTGTTAGAAGACCAGCAGGTGACTAGCCTCGATGAAGCACTCCGCAACGTTAGTGGTGTGGTTGGTGGCACGACAGAAGGAACAAGCTTTAGATTTGCGATTCGTGGCTTCGAGCGTGCTATTATTCTTCGTGACGGATTTAGATTATCTGCCTCAGATAACTTGGCACGTTCTGGGTTTCAAAACCTCTCAGAAGTCGCTAATCTCGAACGAATTGAAGTACTCAAAGGTCCAGCTTCAATTTTGTATGGCGAGCTAAATCCTGGTGGTGTGATTAACCTAGTTACTAAGAAGCCGTTGGCAGAACCTTTTTATGAAGCTGAATTAGCCATTGGTAATCGCGACTTCTTCGAGCCTCGCATCGACTTTAGTGGTCCTTTGACTTCAGACAACAGTTTACTCTATCGCTTAAACGCTTTATATCAAAACCAAGATGACTTTCGAGACTTCGAGCAAAATATCGAGCGGTTTTTTATCTCACCAGTTTTGACTTGGAACATAGGAGAGCGTACCGAACTGAGAGTTGAATTAGAATATCTCGATGACGAAAGACCTTACGATACTGGGTTAATTGCCTTTGGGGAAGGCGTAATCGATATTCCCCGCGATCGCATTCTCAATGAACCAGGGGACTTCAATCAGACAGAAACTCTCATCACTGGCTATACTCTTAATCATCGCTTTAGTGAAAACTGGCAACTTCGCAATCGCTTTCAATATGCCAGACAAGATCGTGATGGTGTTGTTGCGATTCCGATTATGTTTGATGAGGCTACGGGAAACCTCCTTCGTGCTGATTCGTCGGTTAATGACTTCAGAGAAAATTATGCTCTGCAAACCAATGTGGTTGGGGAATTTGCTACGGGTTCGATCGAGCATAAGCTGCTATTCGGTGTTGATTTTAGCGAGACTAATGTCGATCTGTTAACGGAAGTCAATATCTCTCAACCGCTACCGCTTAATGTTTTTGATCCAGTTTATGATGCCTTTCCTCGTGATGTCATACCAATTCTCAAAAGTAGCTAGAGAGATAAAGCATCTAAAATATATTGCCAACCCGTCAAAGAATGAATAACATCCTCTGATAAGGAGTTAAGAATATTAGCAACTTTATATTTGACATCATCAA
>JADEWQ010000208.1 GCA_015207585.1 Pleurocapsales cyanobacterium LEGE 06147
TGGCGAGCGCACCGTTCGCGGACTCTGGGACCTGATCGGCAAGCTCGTCGACATCTTCCGCCCAGACGAATGCGCCAATTACTTCAGATCATGCGGCTATGAACCGGGATGAGCGGAAAACGCTCTAATGTGGCTGAAGCCGTAGGAATGGAGGTAGTCGAGGCTTGTGTAGCCAGTCCCGAAGTCATCGAGCGCAAAGGTTATCCCCCTGGCCCGCAGAGCCGACACAACGCCGAGCGCGCGGTCGGGGTCGGCCAGCAAGTAGCTTTCCGTTATTTCCAGCTTCAGCCTCTCGGGTGGGAACTCAGTTTTCTTGAGGATGTCCATCACGCTTGCACCAAAACTGGGGTGACGAAACTGTGACGGTGCAACATTCACACTCAACATCAGGCCGTCCAGAGGCAGTAGCTGGCGACAAGCCCGCTCGAGCGCAAACAATCCAAGGGGATGAATCTGGCCGGTAGCCTCTGCAATGCTGATAAACTCGGACGGCGACAACTCGCCTTGCGAGCGACGGGGCCATCGCAGCAGGGCTTCTGCCGCGACAATGGCACCGAGGTTGGTGTCAACAATAGGTTGATAGGCAACCTCGAATTCGCCGTGCCGAAGGCCGCTTGCAATCTGCGTTTCGATATCAAGTCGTCGAAGGCGCCCTTTATCGAGTTCATCGGAATATATGGAGATCTTGCCCTTGCCTTGCGTCTTGGCATGGTACATCGCCAAATCCGCGCGCCGGAGCAGTTCGCGGGGCGACACAGACGCATGAATGTTGGCGGTTATGCCAATAGATCCTCCGACTTGCATGACATGTCTGTCAACAGTGACCGGCAGGGCAATTTCCTCAAGCAACCGCATAGCCAGCGCAACTGCCATCGGCTGCGCAGCTTGCTGTGTCCGAGAGGTGTCGAGCAATATTGTGAACTCGTCGCCGCCAACTCGCGCCAGAACGCCATGTTCCGGGCATTGCTGACGCAAGCGTTCCGCAATGGTGCGGATCAGTGCGTCACCAGCTTGGTGCCCGTGCTCGTCATTGATCTCTTTGAAGCCATCAAGGTCGATAAACATCACCGCAAAGGTGTTGCGGCACTGGTGCTCATGGGCCTCAATCGCGTCGAGACGCGCCAGAAACTCTCGACGGTTCGGCAAACCTGTAAGCGGGTCGCTGAAGGCTATCCGACGATTTTCCTCACTCAGACGTTCGGTTTCCAATTGCCGAAGATGCAATGCCTCTCGCGATTTCACAAGTTCGGAAAAAGTGCGATTGAAGCTTAGGGTTACCATCACCATGCCGGCGCAAACACACGTAAGCACCAGCGCCTGCGGAAGAAGTTGCCAGTCGTCGACCCATGCAAAATATAGGGCAAAGGATATCGTGCTGATCAATGCCACCAGCATCGCCGCAGCCCGAAGGGTCATAAGGCAAAAGACTGTGCTGACCTGGCTCAGCGCCAGAAAAAAGGTCAGATTGCTGCGGGAAACAACATCGGCATCCTGAAATACCCAGATAACCCAGGCATTGTAGGCAATCGTCATGACGATTGCTGCCGAGCACGTGCGCTTGAGATGAACCGCAATCTGGGCGTCCGACAGGCGGCGGGTGACCCGTTGCCCCAACCACCAGCGCGCCCGCATGAGTGCGACTGTGCAAATCGCAATCGGTGCAACCAAAGTCTGCAGAATTTGGCTTGATTCAAACGAATTGAATGTGATCGCCAGCGTATTGCACACCAGAATAGCATACAACAAAGGGACATGGCCGCAGAACGAATCAAACTGGGCGCGTGCCAAATCCGGGTCGCTCGTGTCGAGCTTAAAGAGCTGCAACAGTGCGGACATGAATGAAGGTTTTACTCCCTTGAAAAAATCTAATGCGGTTTGGAGATTACAATTTTCTCAAGAATTAAGCTGATTATCGAACATACGTAAGAACGCAGCCAGTTTCGCAAATAACTTCGCCAGATATTGAGCAGGCCTCCTGATGTTCCGACATCCATATTGTCCGACGATGACGGGACAAGCAGGCCGTTCTGAGTACTGGCCGTGGAGCCATATCGTCACAAGTCGAGACCACCGGATTATATGACGAAAAGAATGTAAATCCTGACTTTCTTCTGGCTTGGAAGACTCGATCGTAACGTTTGCGTATTCATTTACACATGCAGCAAAAGAAACCGGCGTCATCATGCCTCAAGTGTGCCATTGATCTTGCTGACCACGGAAATCAGGGCTCCCAATCCACCTGCAAGCAAACTAACGCCGGTTTATGCAGAAACCCTTAATTTTCAGATTTGGCATGCGGACTTGAAAACCATTGCCAAAGGCTGATCGCTGAGGTGCTGGTCCTGCGCACATCAGTCATGCGCACTAGTGCGAGTGTGTGCCTTAGAAAATGCGCTAAGGTGCTCTGTCACCTGAGAATCAGACCATTTATAGATAGAGTTTTCTGCCATATGTTTCCCTGGCTAGGAGAGAATTTACGGCACGAAGGCATCGAAGTTTACGGATGCACGCCAGGCGTTCGTTATCAAGCTAGCCGAGGAAGGCGCGCCGTGAGCCGAAATCTACCGCAAGGCGCAGATCAGCCAGTGGGCCTACGAATAAAGGGTTATGTGGGCCGATGAGGTGTTGCTTGGCAGCCTTCCGCTTTACGGCGGGCGTCACCACTTTTTTGTAAGAAGATTGTTGGCTACGCTGCCCTTCGGATCAGCGCCACATTGTCCAGCATCGGGTCAGCCAGCAGCCGCTTGAGCTTCGCGTTCTCGCTTTCGAGCTCTCGCAGCCGCCGGGCCTCGGATACCTCCAGCCCGCCATACTTGGCCTTCCAGTTGTGGATCGTCGCTTCGGAACACCATGCCGACGGGCCAGATCAACGGTCTTCGCGCCCGCCTCCGCTTCCTTCAGTACCCCGATAATCTGCTTTACCGGAGCCGAAGGCGTGCAAAGCACAAAATCTCACAGGCTCCATCGTCTGTCCTTCCTTCAGGCCGGACTCTAATCTCTCGAAGAGGAAAATCAGGGGGTCACTTCTGCCCCAGACGAGGCACGCTGGCGCGCTTGATTAACCTTCATCCGCTCTGTCGAAATTCATGCAAGGGCGAGCCAGAGCCCTCCACTGATGATTGCCCATGGTAATGCGGCCATTCCGACAATCATCTTGAGGCGTGAGGAGAGGGGAAGCTTATCCGCACCATCATGCCTCCAAACATCACTGTTATTCCGGCAGCCTGCAGTTGCGACAGTATTGAATTTATCGCGGTCTTGCCAGAGGCTCGAGGCGACAGGGCGCTCTCCAGGTCTGAAGTTGGGCCATATAACGTCACTTGCTGAGTAAATCCGTCGGAGTTCTGCCGGGCTCAAATCTACAGTAAACTTAGCTCCGTAGAACTGATTGCTCGCCCAGACGATCCGCGCCTGGCGCCTCAAGGATTCCGAGAACTCCACTGCGATCCGAAGACCGGCAGACAGGTTCTGATCGGTCTCAAGAAGGATTCCGGATGCCGAGACATCGTGAACCGTTAAATCATAGCTTTTGGTGGCTATGCCTGCCCGCACTGACCCGAGCCGGATCCGATGGCGTTCGTGACCACGATCGTCATCCAACTGATCTCTAAAAAGAATAGCAGGCAAAGTCATATGCAGTCCGCAACCTAACCGTGTCGAAGCTACAGATTTGACAGTCCCCTATTGTGCTGCCGTAAACGATTGGGACGTAGATCTACCTAGATGCCGAGCGCGCAGCGATCATTGGGCGCTGCGTGAATCAGTTAACAACGCGCGAGATTCCTTCGCAAAGGCCGCTTGGTTGGGGATGCGGGAAGACCACAGGGCAAAAGCAAAAACAGATGCGACAATTCCATGCTCAAGCCGAGAGGGTTGTATCGAGCACAGTCTTGCGACTGATACTGACCAGCAGGGCCAAAATCGGCCGGAGTGGCGTATGACACCTTGGTGCTTGGGAGATCAGGCTCTCGCGCCGCGTGGCAAGATCAAAGTGAAGCGAAGTCGGGCCGATCAGGCTTGGAAAAAATGTGAACCGAATTTGGGATCGGTTAACACTTCAAGGATAATGCCTACGGGGAAGTACCAATTGTGCCCGTCTCCACTTCGGGCAAATTTCTGCTGCCGGGGAGGATGACAGTGATTAGACTGACTTTGGCAGGCGCTCTGACCTGCTCCGTGCTCGCCATGCCTGTGTCAGCAGCCACATTCCTCGGTGACGAATTCGAGGGAAGTTATCGCTATCCGCACTTGGAGAATGCCACAGTGAATGGCGGCCAAGTGGTGGTGGCGCCGTACGCCCAATTCACCTTCCTCACGGGCAACATCAATCCGACAGCGGTCATATCGGCGTCAACCGTGCAAATAACTTTTGCCGGTGTTGGGAAGTACAAACTTGCGGATTTCAACGGCATACGGCTAAAAAACCTCTCGAATAGCAATATTGCCGGCCTTTCCCTCAATGCCAGCAGCACAGTCCCGGGCTTTGACCAAAGCCGCTTGAGTTTTTCCTCGGACTCCTTGTTTTTCAATTTTGCCGGATTGGCGTTCCGCGCCAATGACCAAATATCCGCCAATGTGGCCTTCGCCGAAACGGCCGTACCTGAACCAGGCACTTGGGCATTGATGCTTCTGGGTCTTAGTTTGATCGGCGGCGCGATGCGGTCGGCACGAAGTGGCCAATTGCGGTCATCACTCACCTAAAGTGTTGGCATGGCGCCCGGCAATTTCCTCGCCCATTCGGCCGGGAATCCGCGCGGTGAGCAACTGCACGACCGGTCTCTACGTTAGCGGCAAGACCTTTCTCTAAATACACAAAATGCAGCAGGACAGTATCCATCCGGTGAAGGCCGCGGTGTGATGCTGGCCGACGCCTAGCCCGGTTTAGGCGGCGATTGCTTCGGAGCGCGGTGCCCAGTTCCATGGCAGGAGCTGATCGAGCCTTGTGGCCGGGTGAT
>JADEWQ010000027.1 GCA_015207585.1 Pleurocapsales cyanobacterium LEGE 06147
TACCTGAAAATCGCGATTTGGGGATAGTTAAATCCCCTCGCCCGAAACGAGCCAAACTACCTCTCGATTTATCTCCTTTTCCCTCTTGACAACTAGCTTTCACGCTTAACTTGTCACTAATACCTAATACCTCATCTCTACCAATTAATCCACAACTCCAATAGGACTGCTATATTAGCGTTCGTATAGCTCTAAAGGCAGATTGTCTGGGTCCCGAAAAAAAGTAAATCGCTTATTAGTAATCCCATCTACTCTAATTGGTTCTACTTCTACTGAGCGAGATTGCAGATAATCTACCGCTGCGTCTAAATCATCTACTGCAAAAGCTAGATGCCTCAGACCACAAGCTTCGGGGCTAGTTGCTCTTTGCGGGGGATTGGGGAAAGAAAATAGTTCGATGGTATCTCCACTCCCTACTTTTAAGTCTAGCTTATAAGAATTTCTAGCAGCGCGGAAAGTTTCTTTGATAATTTTACAACCAAGAAGATTGACATAAAATTCTTTGGATTTTTCATGGTTAGAGCAAATAATTGCAATATGATGAATTTTTTCTAGTTTCATTTTTTTTCTAATCTTAAAAGCTGATTGAGTTGTCGGGCGATCGCATCATTAATTTTGAAATACTCTCATTGATTTCCCCGAGCATAGCTAACTTATTAATTTATACTTACCCCATAAAGTACAAGAATAGGTACTAAAATAACAGCGTATTCTCAAACTCTAATTATGACTGCGTTTACTATCAGTCTGGAGCCAATAATTCACATAACAGACGAGCAGTTCTATGAACTGTGTCGAGCAAACCCTGAGATAAAGTTTGAGCGGAATGCCGCTGGAGATCTCATCGTTATGGCACCAACTGGAGGAGAAACAGGCAGCTACAACTCTGAAATTAATGCTGATTTCGTGATTTGGAATCGTCAAACTAAGTTAGGTAAGGTGTTTGACTCCTCAACTTGCTTTAAATTGCCTAAAGGTGGCGATCGCTCTCCAGATGTTGCCTGGGTTGCTCTAGAACGGTGGAATAGACTTAGCCGAGAGCAACAACGAAAATTTCCGCCAATTGCACCCGATTTTGTACTCGAACTACTTTCTCCAACTGATAGTCTAGAAAAGACTCAAGCCAAGATGCAGGAGTATATGAATAGCGGTGTAAGATTAGGTTGGTTAATTGACCGAGATAATCGCTATGTCGAGATTTACCGAATAGACCAGCCTGTAGAAGTATTAAGAAACCCGGAACGACTTTTGGGAGAAGATGTCTTACCTGGATTTGTTTTAAACATGGATTTTTAATAGGGCAAATAAAATACTTTATATGGCAAAGCAGACTATTGGATTAGACAACCAACTCTATGAATACTTGCTGTCGGTTTCTCTGCGAGAACCGCCAATCCTAAAACAACTACGCCAAGAGACGGCGCGGCATCCCATGGCAATGATGCAAATTGCCCCCGAACAGGGTCAGTTTATGGCGTTGCTGGTACAGTTGATAGGGGCAAAAAAAACTTTAGAAGTAGGAGTATTTACTGGATACAGTTCCTTAGCAGTAGCCTTAGCTTTACCTCCAGATGGGAAAATAATTGCTTGCGATATCGACGAAGAGTATACTGCGATCGCCCGTCGCTATTGGCAAGAAGCAGGAGTTGCTGACAAAATCGATTTGCGTATTGCCCCCGCGTTGGAAACTTTAGATAAATTACTCGAACAAGGACAAGCAAATTCTTTTGATTTTGCCTTTATCGATGCGGATAAAAGAAACTACGAAAATTATTACGAACGGGCTTTAATTTTGGTGCGATCGGGAGGTTTAATTGCTATTGATAATGTTCTTTGGTCGGGAAGAGTAGCTTTTGCTGAAGAACAGGATAATCGAACAAAAGCTATTAGAGAATTTAATCACAAACTTTATCGAGATGAGCGAGTAACTATTAGTTTAGTTCCCATTGCTGATGGCTTAACGTTAGCTTTGAAACGTTAAATAAATATTAGTTGTTGGTTATTTTCATTAATAATAAATCTAAATTTTATGAACCTGTAAATTAGTTTAAAAATTACAGATTGCTAAGCCCCTCACAATTTCCTCAAGTTTTATTTATAACTTAAGAGAAAAAGTATGTAGTCTGGGATATTACTGAGAAAAGAAACGTGATAGCAATTGCTGATGAAGTTTGTTGATGAATATCGCGATGCCAAGGTAGCCCAAAAATATGCTGGGGCGATCGCGCAAATAACTACTCGACCTTGGACGATCATGGAAATTTGTGGCGGGCAAACTCACTCGATTATTAAATATGGAGTCGATGAGTTATTGCCAGAGGAAATTAACCTCATTCACGGTCCTGGTTGTCCTGTTTGCGTAACTCCCGCAGAATTAATCGACAAAGCGATCGCCTTAGCTTCTCGTCCCGATATTATTTTCTGTTCTTTTGGCGATATGCTAAGAGTGCCTGGTGGGAGAGCGACACTACAGAATCAGTCTCGATTATCCGGTGACTTACTTGCTGTTAAAGCTACTGGTGGGGATATTCGTATTGTTTATTCTCCATTAGATGCTCTCAAAATTGCTCTAGCAAATCCTGCTAAGCAAGTAATTTTCTTTGCCGTAGGCTTTGAAACCACTGCACCGACGACAGCGATGGCTGTATATCAAGCCGCACAAAAAGGTGTCAAAAATTTTTCTTTATTAGTGTCTCACGTACTCGTTCCGCCAGCGATGGAAACTATTCTTTCCTCACCTCATAATCGAGTCCAAGGATTTTTAGCAGCCGGACATGTGTGTACGGTGATGGGATATACTGAGTACGAACCTATTGTTCATAAATATAGCGTTCCTATTGTCGTTACTGGCTTTGAACCTTTAGACATTCTTCAAGGCATATATATGTGCATCAAGCAATTAGAAGAGGGAAAGGCAGAAGTACAAAATCAATACAGTCGTTCTGTACATCGTCATGGGAATGAAATTGCTCAAAAACTAATTCGAGAAGTGTTTGAAGTCGTTCCCCGTCAGTGGCGCGGAATTGGTGCAATACCTCAAAGCGGATTGGGTCTTCGATACCGATATGCAGAATTTGATGCCGAAAAACGCTTTAATTTAACCAACTATCCTGTCCAAGAAGAAAAAGAATGTCTTAGCGGACTAGTTTTGCAAGGAGTAAAGAAACCGCACGATTGTCCTGCTTTTGGTACGAACTGCACTCCAGAACATCCTCTTGGCGCACCCATGGTGTCTTCAGAAGGTGCTTGTGCCGCCTACTATCGCTATCGACAAAGGTTAGTAAGCAATTAAAAATTAAAAATTGCAACTTAGTTAGAAATTAGTAAAAAAACAACTAATTTTTTGAGGAGGTATATATATGGAATTAAAACAAAGTGAAGTAAAACAAATTGCTACTCAAATACTCTCAGGAATGTTAGCTAATCCTCATATTTATCAAACTCTAAGCGATCAGTTAGGCAGGGGACCACAGGAGCAAGATTTGATTATTGCAGCTATCGAAATGGCCGAGAGTTTGATTGAAAAAGTAGAAAGAAAATTTAATTCATAAATCTTCTAAAATTCAGTTAGCTTGACTTTTGATAAGCATTTATAGCAGTTCTCGCTTGAGCTAAGATCCCCATCTTAATTCCTAGGAACGTAGCATGCTACGTCCGTACAAAGTTCAAAAAAGAGAATAGTCCTTAATAAGCGAGCGTGCCAACTCATCCAGCTGAAAACTGCTTTACAATACTTGTAAGCCTCGTGTGGATGGGTTTAGCTCTACTGAAAATCCCCAAGTGAAATACTGCGGAGGTTTTCAGCAACTAACTCAGGCGAAGCGTCAAAAACTCGTGGCTCAACGAAGTAGCCATGAGTAGTTCATTAAGATTTTTCTACGTTCTCCCTCATTTGATAAAGAAGATTTACTGGCACGTTTTAGTGACAATGAGTTTGCGATTTTACGGAAAAATATTATTGATTCTGATATTGTAATATCTCTAGCTCAACAGCTTCTCGATATTTTGGCAAAACCATTATGGCTATTGACGAATGGGTATTGCGTAGCGCTCGTACTCAAAATCGAGTTTGGCAACAAGAAGGATTGCCTCTCCTGCAAGTATCGGTAAATTGGTCAACTTGTCAGTTAAAGCAAGAAAACTTAATCGAGACAATCGAGCGAATACTCTTAGAAACTAACTTCACAATTGGAATATCTCAAAGAGTGCGGCTGTCATGAAGTTCAGGGATATTATTTTAGTAAACCATATCTGCTTATAATTTAGCGGGTTTTCTTGCCTCTTACTGGCTCAAGAATGAAACTAGTTCTTCAAAACCATCATGACTAAACCACTTCGCATTCTCCTACAAACCACCTTACTTCCTACCGAAGAAGACGATTGGACGATCGCTCGTTTTTCTTTGTTGCGAGATTATCTGGCATCGCTCAAAGATGAAATAGGAAATCCCTTGTGCGAAGTCACCGCTAGAGATAGAGAACCAGATGCCGATGGCCACGATCCGGTTTTAAGCAATCTCGATCGCGCTAATTTTGATGAGCTTTGGTTATTTGCCTTAGATGTCGGCGGCGGTTTGAGTTCTCAAGATTGTGCTGGCATTACTAAATTTCACCAACAAGGCGGTGGGATTCTTGCTACTCGCGACCACCAGGATATGGGTATTTCAATGTGTACCTTAGAAAATATTGGTTGCTTTCATTACTTCAATACTCGACAACCCGATCCAGACGAGTCTCGCTGTTGTCGAGATGATCCTTATACTAGTTATATCTCTTGGCCCAATTATCATTCAGGTAACAACGGCGATTATCAAATTATCGAGCCTGTCGAACCCGTTCACGAACTGCTCAAAAACCCCAATTCTCCCGAAGGAGTAATCAAATATTTTCCCGCTCATCCTCATGAAGGTGGTATCGGCGTACCAAAGGATACTCCCCAAGCAAGAGTTATTGCTGTCGGTAAGAGTAAAGTGACGGGTCGTCAATTTAACTTGGTTGTAGCGTGCGATTCTACTAACGATAAAATAGATACTATTCCAGGTCGTGTAGTTGCTCAGTCTACCTTTCATCATTTTGTAGACTACAACTGGGATATTAGTAAGGGATGTCCGAGCTTTGTCGAAGAGCTACCAGGAGATGGCATGAAACAAGAACTTCGTGCTCTAGAAGATATTCATGCCTATGTCAAAAATCTCGCTCTTTGGCTTGCTCCTGAATAAAGGCGGGGTTGCTCGAGCAAGGTATGAATGAGACTGACACCGAGATTGGTTTGCTTGATAGGGGGAGAACTAGCGAAGATACTGTTAAAAAAACGTTTGCGTAAAAGAATTTTATATAATTCTTCTGGCTGCTAGTTTCGTTTCATTGATGAGAGATAGTGCTATATAGCTGAAACATTGATAATTTTGTTGACTGAAATTTTTATCTTAAAAATTGTTCTAAAAAGAAAAAACCGTCCGCAGAGTAACAGAAATAATTGTGCCGTTGCTATCTTGATTGGCGGGATTAGTAACTACTTGTATTAAGGGCGTGATGCGGATATTGTCATTGACTGGAAAATTGTAAAATGCCTCTATATTGGTCTGAGTGGCATTGCCAAGTTCGCTAGCAATAAAAGGCTGTCCTACAGCAATACCAATTCTTGCACCAGATACAAATAGATCGGGGAAAGCGATTCCCGCCATCCAGTAACTAGGGTTAATATCGCCAAAGTCTGTATTTTTATAGCTGCCATAGCCATAGCGTCCAAAAACAGCAAATTCCTCAGAAATTGCTAGCTCGAAGTTAACTCCCAAGACATCAAATCGCTCACCTAATATATCTCCACCAGTGTACTGAAAACGAATGGTAAAAGTTTCAATAGGAGTAAATTCTAACTCGATCGCACCTTGATAAGGACTGCCAAATAATCCGCGATCGCTTTCACCATCAGGATAAAGAATATATCCGAGCGGAAAAATACCAGGAGTAAAAGACGAATTATCCGAGCTAGGTTCGTTTGCTGATGCAGCTACATAAACAGCTTTTATTCTAATACTTTCAACTGGATTCCAATCAACCGCAGCACCCGCACCTAAACCTTGAACGGGAAAAAGAATATAATTTTGCACTAATGCCAAGGTAGAAAAGTTTAAAAAGCTAGGATTAACATAGCTATTGGCATCTATGTAGTCAGTCAGGCTGAGAGTCGAACCAAAGGTTAAATTGAAGTTTTTGGACGGAGAAAAAGTATAGTAAAGACGAGAAATGCCCAACTCTTCTACTGGAGGTTTTGCCGAGTAATCTAAAACACTCCCAAAAGTAGGTTCTAGAAATCCTCCAGCGTTATCATCAATCCCGTCGCTACCAATTTCTAGCCAAGTTACTAGGGAATCGGTGCCACTAAAACTCGTGTTGAGAGAAAAAGAAGTTCGATAAATTAGGGTCGTGTTAGGATCGTCGGCGGTAATTTCTCTACCTGTTACGTCAATAATGCGATCGCCATCAAAGCCTCCTCCTGTCGCTGCAAGGATAACTCTTGTGGTTAGTTTGGTAGTTGTAGAAAATTGATTTGCTTCTAAAAAATTAGTCCGACTTTCTAATTCATCAACGCGACTTTCTAGAGTGACTAACTCTGCTTCAAATTCTTGTCTTAGTCTTTGTAGTGTAGCTAAATCATTACTAGATACTGATGTTTTCTCTTGGGCTATTAATCGTTCGACTTGCTCAAGCATTTTATTTAACGCTGCTGCAAATTCATAACGAGTTAGGGGGCGATTCCCTTTGAAAGTAGCATCTGGGTAGCCCGTTATTACCATATAACGCTCAATCAAAAGCTGAAGTTTTTGATATGCCCAGTCTGAAGGAGCAATGTCTTTTAGTTCTGAGACTGAAGGATATGAGGTTTCGGAGGCGGCGATCGTAGGCTTTTGAATAGGTATAATCGCAGAAACATTAAAGTTATTCCCTTCTGAAGAAATCTGTTTTAGCTTGGTAAATTCTAATGTGTTGTTAGAAGCATAGGCTACAGAAGAAAAAAGACTAACAAAATTCAAACCAATAGCTAAGGATAAAAATAATTTTCCTAAGCATAATAATGAATTGCTTGTAAGCATATTAATCTACTGTTTAAAAAGATATACAAGGTTTTTTGATGAGCCAAGATTTTTCATTGTCTTCTTTCCCCTATCTCGAAACAAAACGACTTTGGCTTCGGCAGGCAACTCAAGAAGATGTTGAGGCTTTGTTTGCAGTGTTTTCTGATCCTAAAGTGACTAGAAAATGTAGCTTCTAGAACGCTGTTAAAAAAATTAGGTTTTCAGAGTCAGGGAATACTAAAGAAGCATGGTTTTTGGAAAGGAAAACATCACGATTTAGAGCAATTTAAGTTGATGAAAAAGGAATTTGTAGCCGATAAAAATTAGAAATTTTCTGTTTTGAGACATAGAAATCTAGACGCGACAAAAAGTCGCGCTACTATAGTTATTTTGTTTTAGTTATGAAAACCTTTTAGCTAGCAGCAAATGGGGCGATAAATTGCTGTATTCCTTGACGAGCTTGAGCTAGAGACTGCTGACGGGCTTCGCCTCCCATCGCTAAATTCTCAGCATGGATAAAAGTAACATCTGTAATGCCAATAAATTCAAAAATAGCCTGTAAGTATGGTTCTTGAAAATCAAGGGGGCTATTGGCGTAACTACCGCCTCTAGTTGTAACAACTAAGATTTTTTTCTGGTCTTTGACTAAGCCTTCATAGCCATTGGATGTTACGGCAAAGGTACGTCCTACTCTGACAATCTGGTCAATGTAGGCTTTAAAGTTAGCAGGAATAGTGTAATTATACATGGGGATACCAAACACACGGACTCGCGCAGCTAAAAACTCATCAATCAACTCGTTAGAAATCTCTATTGCTGTTTTTAATTCAGGCGTTAGCTGTTCGGCGGGACTAAATGCTGCTGCAATCCACGATTCATCAACAAAGGGAACTGGATGATGTCCTAAATCGCGATAAATAATTTTGTCTTCAGGATAAGTTTGTTGCCAAGTACGATTAAATTCACTGGTTAAGGCGCGAGACAAAGAGCGATCGCCTCTAGGACTGGAATCAAGATGGAGAATATGTTTCATGTTGATAGGTAAGAATCAGTAAAATGTTGCTAATGGTTAAAATTGCCCCAAAACCCAACAAAGTATCGATCGTACCCAGATTTTCAGCTAGAAAGCCGATGAGAATAATCGGTAAACCATACCCTAAATAAGCGCAGACGAAATAGCCAGAAGTTGCCCGAGCTGATTGCGATCCGCTTAGCCTAACAACTTCAGCTAATCCACCCAAGTAAGTAAATCCGTAGCAAGCCGTACCAGCGATCGCCACTCCTGCTAAAACTAAACCTAAAATACCGAGCCAAGCTCCACAGGTGAAAGTAAGATAGCCAATAACGAGTAAAATAGAGCCTAGTTGGAGCGATCGCTTTGCTTCTAACTTACGAGCAAAAGATTGAATCAAAACCCCAGAAATTACGAAAATAAACAACATGGGACCCGACCAATTGGGTAAACCATATTGTTGTAACTGTTCTGGAAGAATGATGCCGACAATTCCTGCTAAAGACCAAGCAAGGGCGATCGCTACTCCCGCCGAGATAGTACCTTTAGGGAAACTAGGCAAGCGAACTAATTTATCTTTGGAAGTAGCTTGTTTTGGTAATTTAATTCCTAGACCAATACACCCTAAAAGCAAGAAAAAGATAACCCAATAGCTAACAGGAACTAAAGAATCTTGGTATAAAAGAACGATATTAGTAAACAAAGCACCACTCGAAAAACCCAATGCGGTTGTTAAGCTGACGATCGCAGCAACCGAAGTAGATTTTCGGGGCATCAAAGCTGATAAATATGCCGTTCCCGTTCCTGTAATTAAGCCAACGGCGATTCCTTGTAAAACACGGGTAATAAACAAGGCGTAAATATGGGATAAGCAATTATCAAAAACGTCGCTAAAATAGCCAAGAACAAACTTGCTAAAGTTGTCATTTTACGTCCAAGACGATCGCTGATTCCTCCTAATAAAATTAAAGTAGGCAATAAACCTGCGATATAGGTAGCAAAAGCAACTGCTGAAATTCCACTACCATATCCTGCCGATTGGGCATAAGTTCCATAGAGAGGAACTTGTAAATTGGTTGAGTGGGTTATCAGAAAAATCGCTGCGCCGACGATTAATACGGATCGTTTCATCTGGTTTGATTGAGGCAATATGCAGCTATCGTAAAAGTGAAATTGGTTTTACTCAATAGCCACTTTTCGCTCTTTTTCTAAGTCCACTTGGGAAATAAACAATTTACTTATCTGGGAGTTGAAAGACTTCGATGAATTGTGCTGAACACTTTAACCAATATCGTCCTTTACTGTTCTCTATCGCCTATCGAATGCTTGACAGCGTGGTTGATGCGGAGGATATGGTGCAGGAAACATTTTTATGTTGTCAGCGAGCTCCTTCAGAAACAGTTAAATCTCCTAAAACATATCTTGCTGCTATTGTGACTCGTCTTTGCATCGACTATTTGCATTCAGCTCGTGTTTGACGAGAACAATATGTAGGTTCGTGGTTGCCAGAACCACTCATGCGCGATGGAGTTTCTCATCCTATCGATCGCGCTGAATAACAGAATCGCTCTCATTTGCGTTTTTAACACTGCTCGAAAGTCTATCACCCATCGAACGAGCAATTTTTCTGCTGCGTGAAGTGTTGATAAAAGCGATCGCCTTAACTATCTTGATTGACTTCAGTAAATAAAATATGATTCCATTATGGTTGCATTTTGGAACTACAATGGCAAATTTGACAATTAAGAATATTCCTGACGATTTATATCAAAGACTCAAGAAGAGAGCAGAACTTAATCGGCGAAGTATGAATGCAGAGGTATTAGTTTGTCTGGAAGAGACATTAATTACATCTCAAATAGACGCAACAACCATTCTTCCTCGAATAAGAGAGCTTCGTGCCAAATCTGCCAGACATTTACTTACTGATGAAGAGATTCTTAGGATTAAGAATGAGGGACGTTCGTGATTGTCACAGATACTAATGTGATTGCTTATTTACTGCTTGAGGGAGAACATACTGAGCAAGCAGAAGCAGTACTTTTAGCAGATTCTGAATGGGTTGCTCCCTATTTATGGCGTTCGGAATTTCGTAATATTTTGGCTCTGTATCTCAGACAAGGTTATCTTGAACTAGATGATGCTAAACAGATTATGCAAGAAGCTGAAACCTTGATGTTTGGCAAAGAGTTTGAAATACAATCGGAGCAAATAATAGATTTGGTCAAACAATCTAGATGTTCGGCATCTGATTGTGAGTATGTAGCTCTTGCTCAACAGTTGAAGATTGATTTAGTGACAGCAGACCAAAAAATTTTAGCGGAGTTCCCCTCGACGGCAATTAACCTAAGATCGTTTAGCTCTTCATCCTGAAAGCGATTGCTCGGTCACTTTTTCTTAAGAAAATCATGGATTTTGTCATCACCCTCGATCGCGATTCCAGCGTCCCCTTGTATTCACAGGTTGCCGAAGAAATACGCCAAGCTATCTTGCAAGGAAGACTTAAACAAGAGCAAAAATTACCTTCATCCCGTACTTTGGCAGAATCACTAGGGATTTCTCGCATCACCGTTACCCAAAGCTACGAACAGTTAACCAGTGAAGGGTATTTAGAAACTCGCAAAGGTTCGGGTAGTTATGTCTGCTCTCAACTACCAGATGAATGGCTGTCAATCCAACTAAAAGAGCGATCGCCCCAAAACAACTCTCAATTTTTATCTTTACTTTCCGATTATGGACGCAGTTTAATTAAGGCAGATAACTCTGAAGCGTTAGAACCAGTTGCAGAAATTAGTTTTCGCTATGGCAATCCTGCTACTGAACAGTTTCCCGTTAAAATTTGGCGGAAATTGTTATCTCGTCACTGCTACTACGATCGAGCAGTATTTGACTATACTTACGATCCGGCGGGATATTTACCTTTAAGAAAAGCAATCGCCGATTATCTCGCTCGTTCTCGTGGTGTTCGTTGTGAAGTAGAACAAGTTATTATTATCAATGGTTCTCAGCAAGGACTGGACTTAATGACGCGCTTATTCGTTCAGCCTGGAGATTGGGTTGCGATAGAAGAACCGGGTTATATTAGCGTTCGTCAATGTTTTTTAGGACAAAGAGCCAAAATTCAGCCAATCTCTGTCGATAAAAAAGGATTAAAGGTAGATGTTTTAAACCAATGCGATCGGCAATTTAAACTGCTTTATGTTACTCCTTCCCACCAATTCCCTACAGGAGTAGTTTTATCTTTACCCCGAAGATTAGCTTTACTGGAATGGGCGCAGAAAACTGGTACGCTAATTTTAGAAGACGACTACGATAGCGAGTTTCGCTATGATGAAAGTCCAATTCCCGCACTACAAAGTTTAGACCGTAACGACTCAGTAGTTTATATTGGTAGCCTCTCTAAAATTCTTTTTCCTTCCCTGCGAATAGGTTATTTAATAGCTCCACCCGCATTAGTACCTATTATCTGTCAAGCGAGATGGTTGTGCGATCGCTTTACCTCTTTGCTAGAACAATATGCTCTTACAGATTTTATTACCGAGGGATATTTTGAACGGCATATTCGGCGAATACGTCGCTTTTATAATCACCGTCGCCAAGTCTTAATTAAAGCTATTAACGAATATTTGGGAGAACGAGCCACAATTGTAGGAGAAAACGCGGGAATTCATTTGATTGTGCAACTACATACCAATCTTAGTGAAGAAGACATTATTAAATCTGCCCATAAAGTAAAAATAGGGATAATTAGTCTTAAACCCTATTATCTCCAAGCTACTTCTATAAAAGAGTTTATTTTTGGCTACTCTAGCCTTACAGAACCACAAATTAGAGAAGGTATTCGTAGGTTGGCTAGCATACAAGAGCTCTGAAGCAATGGACTTTGATAATTGGGCTGGTGTGTTGACAGATATAGCAGGAGTCAGAAAGACCTTCGGTAGTCGCTATGGACCCTTCGAGAGCGCGTACAGAAGTATAATTCTTAAACTGCAATGATTTGGGCTATTCAATGTGTCCTAATCTTTTTGACTACCGCTATAAAAGAAATTCTATTTATGCTGATTTACGCTCAGAGGAATTTGCTGCTCAAATCTTTGTGAGTTCGACGATCTCATCAAAATTATACTCGCGGGTTAATTCTGTTAGGCGCAGAGCTAAATTTTGGTGTGTGCTAGGAATTTGTGCGAGCAGTTGCATAATAGAGTCAGCATCTACTTCAATTGCAGCTTGATGAAGAGCTTGAATCCATTCTGTTGGCATGACTTGAAGATCTTGAGGGGAGAGAGAAGAAGTAGACGCAGAGGGGGAAGCAGAGCAATGGGTTGAAACAGTAACAGAATCTGCTTCATAGAGGTAGCTTACTCCTAAATGTTCTGCTAGTTTGTCAAAGATTACCTGTTCGGAGACGGGTTTGCGCACAAAATCATCACAGCCTGCTTTTAGTATTTTTGTTCTTTGTTCTTCAAAAACTGATGCAGTTAGGGCAATAATAATTGTTTTTTTCTCTCGGGGTTGCGCTTTGATCCAGCGGGTCGCTGCATAGCCATCCATGACAGGCATGCGCATATCCATCCAGATCAGATGAGGTTGCCATTGTTGCCAAATGGCGATCGCTTCTTCACCATGAGCGGCAGTACGAACAGAAAAGCCCACATTATCGAGCAACTGTGCCAAAAACTGTCTGTTTTCCGAGCGATCGTCTACTACTAACAGACGATAAGCTGGTTGTTTTGGAGCTAACTTAATAATGCGCCGTTTGAGAGAATAATCTTCTATTTCTGAGGGACGAGCCGAATTTGCACGGATCGAGAAGCTAAAAGTAGAACCTTCTCCCACAGTACTGACCAGATGAATATCACCACCCATCAGACGGATAAAATAACGACTGATCGCTAATCCTAAGCCAGTTCCTCCTGAATTAATATTGGTTTCTGTTTGGAAGAAAGGTTCAAACAATTGCTCTCGTTCGGCGGTAGAAATACCTATACCCGTATCTTCAATAGCAAAAGCGATCGCTAGTTGGGAAAAATTGTTGGCTCGATTCTGAGGGATTTGAGTTTCTCGGACGTGCAGGCTTACTCCTCCCCTTTGAGTAAACTTGATTGCGTTATCCAACAGATTAATCAAAACTTGTCGGAGTTTGCCTTCGTCGCTATTAATATAGCGAGGCAAGTTAGCTGCTAAATGAAATTGAAGAGATAGTCCTTTAGCTTGTGCCTTGAGACGAAACATTTGCTCGAGATGGTGCAGCAGTTGCTGAAGAGCGAAGGGTTTGGGGTTGAGTACGGTTCGTCCCGCTTCTATTCTAGACATCTCCAAGACATCATTAATCAAGTGGAGTAGGTGTTTTCCACTCTGATTGATAATAGTCAGGGATTGTCGTTGTTTTTGGTTCAGTGCCGTATCTCTTTCCATCAACTGAGCAAAACCCAAAATGGCGTTAAGAGGTGTTCGCAGTTCGTGACTCATATTGGCGAGAAATTCACTTTTAGCACGATTGGCTACTTCTGCACTGCGTTTTGCTTCTTCTAAGGCTTGACGTTGTTGTTTTTCTTGTTCTAAGAGTTGAGCTTGGGCGATCGCGATTCCCACTTGCGCAGCTACTGCCTCTAACAATTCGATTTCTTCTCGTGTCCATTGACGAAAGCCATCGCACTGATGAACGACAATCGCTCCGTTAGATTTTCCCAAATAGGAAGTACGCACTGCCATCAAGGATTTGACCTTAAATTGCTTGTAAACGCACAGGGAACGAGCTAAGCTAGGCTCTTGATAGACATCGACGTAAGCAACGGGATGTTCTTGGGAAAAAGCCTGTTCGAGACAAGCAGCATCTCGCAAAGTAATTTCCATGCCCAACATAGGAGAATAGCCAGGAACTATGTACTCGGCAACGATGCAAGTTTTAGCAATTGGTTCGTCCTGATAATCAAAAATCTGACAGCGATCGACGCGAAATATACTGCCAATCTGGTTGACTGCGGTTTGCAGTATTTGTTGTAGATCCAAACTTTGGCGAATATCTTGGGTAATTTGTTCGAGTAAAAGCACTCGCTGTAGTTGTCTTGCCAGGGCAGTTTCAGCGTACTGACGTTCTAATTCGGCTCCAGCTCTGGCTGCAAAAATTTCCAAAATTAGCTCTTGAACTTCAAGATTGCGGTCTTCTAAAGGCTTCGTATCCAGCACTGCCAAAATTCCTAAAATTGTTCCTCTAGGATTGGTAATAGGTAAACCGATATAACTTTCGGCGTTCCATTCGACCAAATAAGAGTCGTCGGGAAAAAGAGCTTGAACCGAATGAAGATGTTTGGCTTTTAAGCCTTCGAGAACTCCTGCACAGGGAGTTGGTGCCAGTTCGTATTCAAAGTTTTCGCTAAAATTTTCCCCTGTCCAAAACGCTAAAGTACGAGCCTTATCTTTTGCTTCGTTGGTAAATTCGGCAATCAAAGCATAACGAACTTTTAGCACTTCTGCTAGAGAACGGGTACAGGAACGAAAAAATTCGCTGCCAATTTGCGCAGCCGTTCCTTCTACAATTAAACGCAGTGATTCTTCTCTTTGTTTGCGTTCCGTGATATCCCGGAAATACCAAATTCTGCCGTAATAATCCCCAGTATTGGATTTAATTGGACTGCAGTAACGGTCGAGAATCCGCCCATCTTTAAACAGAATTTCAGCTCGGCTAACCTCGTTTGGATGATTATGAAGATAATTAATTTGGGTAAGAAATTCTTCTGGTTGTGCCAGTTGGGGTAACACTAAATTTAGTCTTTGCTGGGAGGAAGAGTTTTTGAGCATTTCTTGCGGAATTTGCCATAATTCGCAAAAGCGACGATTGTAGTAGATGACTTGTCGATTTTCATCAACTACCAAAATCCCATCCGGAGCGGCTTCTTGCTGAGCTTTGAGTAAGGCATTAGTGCGACTGAGGCTAGCTTGTGCCTCTTTGCGATCGCTGATATCTGTAATTACTGCTTCGATTAAATTTTCTTCTACATTTAAGCGCGCCGAGTATAAACCCCAGCGCACCGAACCATCCTGCCGATAGAATTGCACTTCAAAGTTATTAACTTCTCCCTGTTGCTGCAACTGCTCCATCATCTGCTCGCGAGTGTCGGGACTAGCACAAATATCAGAGATATATTTTTTTCCGATCGCGTCTGCTGGAGAACTATAGCCTGTCAACTCCAAAAAACGTTGATTGGCATCGACTATCAAACCATCTTCGTAGCGACTGCGATAAATCCCTACCAGCGAGTTTTCAAACAGATGGCGATACTTCTTTTCATTGCGGTGCAAGGTTAATGCTGTGGTTGGTGCTAACTGTTTAGTTTGGGTTATATCCCGCATAACTAATATAACTGTTTTCTCGCCTTTAGCCTCTTCCACAGAACTACCAGATATTTCTAGTATTAGAGAGTTTTGCCCTCGTACTAACTCGTACTCTGTGGTCTCATACTCTCCTAGAGCGATCTTGACATCTGGATAGGCATTGAGAGGAACGGGTTGTCCTTCCAGCCGTAAAGGCAAGACATCGATTAGCCTGGCTCCCGTAAGCTCTTGACAAGATTCTAACAATTGCTCGAAGGCAGAATTATACCACTGTACTCGATTAGCCGTGTCAACCCACACAATAGCTTCCGCGATCGCTTCTAGAGACGCTTTCATTTTGCCCAGTATATTCATCATTCTGTCGAGACTGTTTTTTTTCTGAAAAGATTGGGCAGCAGCTTCGGTGTCTCTCGGTTGGCTATGGGATGGAACGTTCATTCATTAACACAGCTATTTTAATGATATTTTAATGAGCGAATTTTTAAGCCGTTTTTCTAATTCTTGACAGAGAAAAAAAGGGAAAAGCCATGCTTCTTTTTCCCCTAACCGCACTATATCAAGTATTGAATCAATCAATCGGGAATAACTAGGGAAGAGGAAGCTATCGACAAATGGGTGCACCTCATGGGCTCCCAATTCAAGAATAATTTATAAATAATCCTAGTCACAAAAAGTTTGCGGGAAGTCCATCCCTTCAAGGATTGGTAATCGATCTATTCCCTTTCTCCTTCCCGTAAAGTAGGTTCTGTCGCACTGCAAAAAAGGAGTTATTTTGACGCTTTCAAAGCTTTTCCTAGCCGTTGAACGCCAACAGAGCAATCGTAGCGGTCTAGCTTAACTTCAATAAATAAAAGACTATCCTGGTTCATTTTTGCTTTTTCGAGAGCTTGTTCTAGCTCTCCTTCAGTTTCTACTTGACAACTCCAAACGTCACTTTTGAAGGACGGAACTTGATTTGGTTCACCGAGCTTTCTTTTACTAAAGACTTGAGGTAATAAGTGATACTGCCACGGTTGAATATCGTTATACACTCCATCGTGAATTGCTCGCTCGATCGCATAACCTTCATTATTAATTAAAAAGATAATAGGATTGAGTTGATGCTTAATAATGCTCGATAGTTCTTGGCAAGTCATTTGAAAAGCTCCATCGCCAACAAAGACAATGGGTCTGCGTTGGGGTGCGGCTAGAGCTGCTCCTAAGCAGGCAGGAACGGAGTAACCAATTGAGGTGTACAATGCCTGTCCGATATATTCGGTGCTGCCGTAAAGCACGAGGTCAATGGTAGCGATCAGAGCATCGCCAGTCTCGGCAATTACCAGGGAATCACCTTCTAGTTCGTAGATAAAATGATTGATTCGCTTGTAGAATCTAGCATTGGTTAGTTTTTGCTTTGGTTCAATTTCAAAAGTACCGGAAAAAGAATCCTTAGCGGGTTTGATCTCTAGAGATTGAGGTTTTTTTGGTTGCAGTTTAGCAGTTAAACCAGCCATAAAATCGGCTAAAGATACCGGATAGTAAAAGTGATGTTTGATTTTTACTTTGTCAGAGTTAGCGTTGATTAGGCGTATTTCTGGCAGTTGAGCGGTAAAACCACCCAGATTGATATCTGACATAAAAGCACCCAGACACAAAATACAGTCTGCTGTTTCTACTCTTTGGCGAACGTAATCCTGGCTCAAAGCTCCAGCATAACTACCAATAAATTGAGGGTGCATTTCCGAGAGGATAGACTTGCCTAACAGAGTAGTAGCAAAAGGATATCCCGTTTGCTCCAGCAGAAGGCTTAATTGTTGGGCCATACTATAGCGGTGAAGTTCGACGCCAGCAAGAATGATGGGACGTTGAGATTGTTCTAGTAAATTGACTGCTTCTTCTACTGCTTCAGTCAAAGCTTGACGATCGAATACGGGAGCTTGAGGAAGGTCGAGTTCTTCAGTTAGGGGACAGGGTTGGGTTACTATGTCGGAAGGAATTTCAATATAGACAGGTCGTCGCTCGCGCAAACAGGTGGCAATGGTAAGATCTATTTGTCTTGCTGCTTGGGTAGGACTAGTGATTCTGACAGCGGCAACTGTTATTTTTTCAAAAATAGACAGTTGAAGATTGTAATCTCCTGCAGCGTGATGAAGTAGTAGCTTTTGTTCTCGTTGAGAAGTAGAAGGCGCACCGCTAATAATTACTAAGGGAACTAGCTCGGCATAGGCCCCTGCTACAGCATTAACCAAACTCAGTCCGCCAACATTATAGGTAACGCATAAAGCGCCAACTCTATTGAGACGAGCATAGGCATCAGCCGCATATCCGGCATTAAGTTCGTTACAGGTAGTGATCAGCTCGATCGGACTGTCGAGCAAAATATCCATTAAATTTAAAACATAGTCGCCTACTACGCCAAATATATGTTTAACAGCGATCGCTTCTAGACGTTGAGCTAAGTATTGACCGACGGAGACTAACTCTTGCTGAATCATTTGACTTTTTGACACTTTTTTGCTGGGGATTTAAATTTTTCTCCAGTCTAACTACGTCTTCGTAGAGCGATCGTGTTTTTTATTGCAATCTGGGATAATTATCAATCAGCTTTTCCATTCTGTTAAAGGAGGAGTTTTACTTAAGGCTTCGCTGAGATTATCGTGAATCAAACCATTGGTTGCCAAAATCCGTCCAGAATTTAGCTCTAGAGGACTACCATTGTAAGCAGTGACTTTTCCGCCTGCTTCTTCAACGATGACGATTCCAGCTGTAATATCCCAAGGTTTGATTCCTCTTTCCCAGTAGCCGTCCAATCTGCCACAAGCAACATCAGTTAAATCCAAAGATGCCGAACCGCTGCGGCGCACTCCTTGAGTAAGATGGGTTAAGTAACAAAATTCGGCATAGTTATTATCTGCCGTTTCTCTTCTATCGTAAGCAAAGCCAGTTACTAATAAACTTTTACCTAGGGTTGCCGTCTGCGAAACTCGAATCGGACGGCGATCGCGGGTAGCACCTAAACCTCTGGCTGCCCGAAATAATTCATCTCGAAAAGGATTATAAACTACTCCTACTTGCGGTATTCCTTCGATTGACAAGCCGACGGAAACCGCTGAGACGGGATAACCATGAGCATAATTAGTAGTCCCGTCGAGAGGATCGATCGCCCAAAGATATTCGCTCTCGATTTTGCCTAATTGACCCGATTCTTCGGCTAAAATTTGATGGTCGGGGACGTGGCGACGCAAGACTTTCAGAATTTCTGCTTCTGCCAAGCGATCTGCTTCGGTGACTAAATCCCCTGCAACTCCTTTTTCTTCTATTTGTTCTAATTTGCCCCAGTTATCTTGGAGGATAACACCAGCGGCGATCGCTGCTTCGGTAGCAATATCTAAAAAGATTTCTAGCTGTGTGGAAGAAGGCGTTTGACTCATTATTTAACAGGGTGTTGAGAACGAAATTCGGCTGGTGTTAGGCGCATTGGCTGCCCGGGATTCCAAATACCATACCCCATTAATCGGGCATATTCTTGAGCATACTGCAAGCGTTGGCTGTATTTATGGGGATATTGTAGTTCGGCTAACACGTACCCTTCTTTAACTAGCTGTTCGCTAACCAAAGTCCCATTATGCCAGACATGAGCCAGAAGACGACCGAAGCGGTCTGGTTCTTCGATTTCTGATTCTAGCAGGACGGTCTGAGATAACGAGTGCTGTGTGTTACTTTCCCTAATTAATTGTTCCAGTCTTTGTTTTGCTGCTTCTCCCCAAGGATGCTGTCGCAAATCTGGTGCAGAGATGCCAACCAATCTTACTTGTTGAGGTAAAATTGCTCGTTCGCCCAATACTACTTCTATAGTTTGTCCGCTAACAATCTTTTGCACCTGGACAGTTGACCCTGAAGGAAGATGAGAAAACTGACAACTAAACAATAATAAACAACAGCCAAGAATTAAAACTTTCCCAATCCAACCCATCTAATTTAGTATTTTTCTGTTTTATTCTTCATCTAAAGGTAATCCAAATTTTACTTTACCCTTGCCAAAATAACGACCAAACTGCATTTCGTAAACTTCATCCTCGTCTTGAGTTTCTACTTCGAGATCCGAACGAGGATAACTCACGCACAATAGAGCATAACCTTGTTCTTTCAATTTTGGCGATAGTCCCATCGCTTCTGGCTGGTACACTTCTCCAGACAAAATTCTAACCGCACAGGTAGTACAAGCACCATTGCGACAAGCAAAAGGTAACTCTACACCCTGTTGTTCTGCCCATTGTAAAATATATCGATCTTCTGGAACTTCGACAGTGTGTACTGTTCCGGCTTGGCGATAGTGAATTTTGATTTTGTGTAATTTGCTCATTATTGGTTATTTTTTATTAGTTATTGGTAATTGGCGATCGCTGATTGAACGACATCTACAAAAATCAATTTACTATTACCCATTACCTATTACTAATGTATAATGAAAAATCGCGACACCTGGAGAGGTGGCCGAGTGGTCGAAGGCGCGGCACTGGAAATGCCGTAACGGGGTGACTCGTTCGAGGGTTCGAATCCCTCCCTCTCCGTTTCCCGTTTTTACCAGAAATGACACTAAAATTTTTAGTGTCAGTTTAACTAAGATCGCTCTATCTCTGTACTTGCTACTGTTCGATGTTTTACTAATACCTGCTTAAATTAGTTAACTTGGTTACTAGATTTTGGTATAAGTAGATTCTGCATTTAATTAATAAGCCGAGTAAAATTGGAATACTATAATTATTGATTAAGGCGTTCATGAGTTTCCGACAGGAATTCTTACAAGCGCAAGTAAAAACTTCAGTAAGAAAAATTCAGAAAAAACCAAGCTTTTACTACTTTGCTTATGGCTCTTGCATGTGTCCCGTGGATTTAAAGCGCTCGCTGGGAGAAGATACTCATCATTACGTGCTCGGGGCAGCGAGCTTGCCAGGCTATCGCTTAGGATTTTATCGGCGATCGCGGTTGCGTAATTGTGGAGTACTAGATATCATTCCCGATACTCGTTCCCGAGTCGAAGGAGTACTATATCATCTTCCCTGGCGATTGAGCGATCGCTTAGACGAACGAGAAGAGGTTTCTCGTAACGGCTACCGCCGAGAATTTATTGAGGTTCAGTGTAAGGGAAAACCTTATCAACAAGTGCGTACTTATGTAGTAGTAGAGAAACTTACCCGCGAAATTCCTCCTAATGATTGGTATTTTCAAGTGGTTCTCCGTGGTGCAGTTACCTGTGGATTATCAGAGGAATACTGCTGGAAGTTATTCGATCACATGTATGGACTCCAAACAAGGCAAAATAGCGATACTATTTCTCTGTAAGACTAATCAAACTTAACTGTATTCGGATAGTAGCTAAATTGTCGGAAAAACAAACTAGACCCCCCCAACTACCTACAGCAGCCTTAAAGCCGAACGAGGGTTTGAGAGCAACTACGGAACATTGGTTCACGTATCCAGTAAAAGCGCAACCCCATCACACAGATTATGCAGGGATTGTTTGGCACGGTACCTATCTTACCTGGATGGAAGAAGCGCGGGTTGAGTGTTTACGTTCCATCGGAATTGAATTTGCCGATTTAGTCGCTCTAGGCTGCGATTTACCTGTAGTCGAACTTTCTCTGCGCTATCATCGTCCCATTCGCTTGGGCATGTCAGCAGTTCTTAAAACTCGGATGACGGAAACTGAAGGAGTGCGCATTCACTGGGATTATCAAATTCAATCATCAGATGGGGATGAACTATATGTAACGGGAAGAGTGACTTTGGTAGGAGTTGACCGCGAAAAAGGCAAAATTATGCGTCAGTTACCGCCAACTGTTAAAGAAGCTTTAATCAAAAGGTTTACGTCATAATCTTTTCTTAATTTCAAACTGCTTAGATCATTTTTAGCTCGTAGAAAATTGTAGTTAGAGATTATTGGTCAAAATCTGAGAGGGGCTATGACTCGAACCATACTATTTGGCGATCGCCCCAGTGCTGGCAGAGAGCTAGCAGAATTAGTTAGCTTGTCAATGGAGCGAATCCGCCAACAAGAAGGGATAAAAACATTCCCAATTGTTTATGCTTTACCTCGGGGAGGTATTCCCGTAGCTATACCCATAGCTCGACGGCTGGATTGTCCGCTCGATGTAATCCCAGCCAAAAAAATTACTGTACCCACCAATCGAGAATTGGCAATTGGAGCGGTAACTAGTGAAGACCATATTCTCTTAGCCGAACAGAAACAACTGCAACCCATCAGTTTGCGCGAACTTGGAGAAGCTATAGAAGAAGCTCAACTGAGAGCAAATAGACAGCAAGCTCAATTTGCGCCCTATCGTCCCGCTCTCAGTCCTAAAGGGAAGATCGCGATTTTAGTCGATGACGGGATTGCTACGGGGATGACCATCAGAGTTGCCGCTCAAGCAATCAAAGAAAAACAAGTAGCTCGACTATGGCTGTGCGCTCCCGTTGCTCCGCCAGCTTTGATTCCTCAACTAGAATTAGAGTGCGGTCTTGGTCTTGCCGAACCGTTTTGCGGTCGCGTTGTAGTTGCAGCTACTCCTTCTCCCTTTGCGAGCGTGGGTCTTTTTTATAAGCGATTCGAGCAAGTAGCCACCCAAGAAGCTTTGACAAATTTGCAACAGTATAACCAACAATTTTTTTCCCGAGTGCCAACCGAGCCATCAGGGCAATATTTTTTAAAAAAAGCAGTATAAGTTTTTTTGTATCTATATTGCCTGGCGAAGGTGGACAAGGGAAATCATCGCGTCGCCGCGTCTCCCTTTCTCCGCTTCTTAGAGAGTTGCGTCTCTTTTTCTTCTGCGACCGTTCAGTAAGAAGAACGATTTTAGCTTAAGCATTCCCTGGAATACGAGGTAAGATGCGATCGCAAACAAATAGCGTTCCCGATGCTACACATAATGGAATTGTAAATAAATTGAGCAACGGTATACTAATCAGCCCCAAGCAGACTAAGCTAAAGCTACCACTAGCGGGTAAGGATCGGAACACTAGCTTTAATTTAGAGCGGAAACTAAGTCTTCTACGCTCCAAAGGAGCATCGAGAAAATCGAGACAGACAATAGTTGCCGTAAGTACGAGCCAGCCGATAGTAGTTCCTAAAGTACCTATTCCTGGCAAAAAATTAAATGACAGGAGAAGCAAACCTCCTCCTCCTATCAGTACTATTTTTTTTAGTTCATATAAAATTGCTCTTCCCAATTCACTAAAAAAACCTATTGCTATAGTTTCCGCCTTACCAGTGCGAATTTTTTCTAATTGCTCGGATAGTTGACCATACCAGGGAGAACCCAATAACACCCCAAATTGGGTCAAGAGAAAGCCAGTTACGACGAATAATCCCAGGATTAGTAGTAGGCGCAGTACAAAAGCTAGAGCCAAAACTAGATACTGCAAAAAATTAAGCCAACTTGGCAGATTAGCTAGCACACCATCTAGCCAAAGAGAAATAGTAGTTCTTACTTCGTCTAAAACTTGCCAACCGAAAAAAAGTAGCCCTCCATATAAAACGAGAGCGATCGCTAAATTGAGTAAAATTGGTACGAAGACGTATTGCCAGAGTCGAGGATTGCGCCGAAAAGTTATTAATGCTCGTAGGGGATAAGTTGCTCCTGCAATTAAGCCAAAACTGCCCAAAACACTTTTCATCATTACAAAAAAAAGCCCCAATTAATTATAGATTGGGGATACACAGCATACCAGTGTGAGAAGTTTTTATCATCTTAGCTGAAAAACAGAACTTCAAACGCAAACAGCAACATCTAGCTCGTAAATCAGAATTTAGATATTAGCTTGATACTCTTCGAGTACGTCCATCAAATGCACTTGGCTTTGCATTGGTAGTAGATCGAGTAAAGGTAGTTCCTTTTTTCCACCACCTAGTTTAACTGTAATCTTGCCCAGAATAGCCATAACTGCATCTTCATTGAGGGATTTATCTTCTAAAAGAGGATAGATCCTTTCAGCCAGAATTGTATGTAAGTGGGCATCAGATAGATAAAGATGCCAATTAGCTACGTCGATGTATACGTTTTCGCCAATTTCTGCCGCTAAAGTTTCGATTTCCCTAGTTGTACTAGCCATTGGATTCTACCGAATAATTTGCGATCGCTACAATGTAAATGAGGTGAAATAACAAAATTCCTGCCCAAATTCCTGTTAACCAGATTAGCCAAGACCAAGTAGTCATTTTCAGGGTTTGCACGAACCATAAGCCAGAATTAATAGCAGCAAATCCAGCTACGTGAACGGCAAAGTTCATGCGATCGTCTAAACGTCGATAAGCAGGGTCTTTACGATCTGGTTTACGAGGCCAACGGGGAGGCATAAGTAATTAAAAATGCAAAATAGAGTCTAGGACTACTTTTATTTTAGAGGTTTAATCAGGGAAATAGTCACCGGATTTGCCTCCTGTTTTGCTTATTAAACGAATAGCTTCGATTTGCATCGACTTTTCCAACGCTTTTGCCATGTCATAAAGAGTCAACGCCGCAATGGAAACGGCAGTTAAAGCTTCCATTTCTACTCCCGTTTCTGCCTTAGTTATCACGGTAGCGTGAATTTGATAGCCGGGTAATTCTGCATCGGGGGCGATCGCCACTTCAATTTTATGCAAAGGTAAAGGATGACACAGAGGAATTAAGTTAGCTGTTTGCTTGGCTGCCATAATTGCAGCTAATTTAGCTGTTCCCAGAACATCTCCTTTGGGAGTATTTCCTGCTTCGATGGCTTCAAAGGTTGCTTTGGACATCCGTATTTGTCCCCCCGCAAGTGCTTGGCGGTGAGTCGATTGTTTGGCAGAAACATCTACCATCTGAGCTTCCCCTTGGGCATTGAGATGGGAGAGGGACGAACTTTGACGAGGTGATTCTTGCACGATCTTGTTTGGGTGTGCTATTGTATATAACTGCTGATTGAATTTAACAAATAGCTAACTATTAATTCAAGGGCGTGTAGCTCAGTGGACTAGAGCACGTGGCTACGGACCACGGTGTCAGGGGTTCGAATCCCTTCTCGCCCGTTGTTATTATTAACAGAACTGTGCAGCATATAAGCTAAGGACTTACAGAAAATGAAAGCCCGCGTCTTGAGCGAGGCGGAAGACAGGGGATAGTCAACCACGGGTTTTCTGTTCGTGACAATTACTAGAAGGAATGGGCACTCGATCGGTTTTGGTGAAGAGTTTTTACTTTTCTGAAAATATCTCCTTTTGTTTGAGAAGAGCGGGAGCCGGGAAAGTGCTGCAAGATTCGAGTTAGCGCAACCTTTCACATCAAGTCATCCCGCTCGCCAATAATTTTATAGCTACATCTCTAACAACTCAAGAATTCGCTCTAGAGCAATTTCTAACCACGCCGAACGTTGACGTTTAGTCAGTTGATTGCTTAATTCCTGGATGGTTTTTTCCAAAAGATAGGCATCGAGTAATACATTTAATTCTCGCTCCGTTTTGGGTAAAAAGGTTGACTCGGCTGCAGTAGTTAAATAAGCGTTTAGGAAGATTGCACTGACCCAACGATACCAAAAATGCGCCCATTGCTCTATCACCGAGAGATTTTCCGGACGGCGAATTACGCCCGTGTCGAGTTCTTGGTAGAGTGCTATATTCGCAGCATAGCTAAATGATTGCAGCATTCCTGCTACATCGCGCAGGGGCGATCGCTTCATGCGCCGTTCGCTCAAGGGACGATTTTTTTCACCTTTAAAGTCAATAATGATGAAATCTTTACCGGTGTAGAGAACCTGACCTAAATGATAATTTCCATGACAGCGAATCCGCTTAGCGACGATCTTTTGTTCCAAGAGTAAGCCGAAGCGTTCCAAAATCTGCTCCTGACGGTTGAGAATCTTTTGTGCCAACTTTTGCGCGGATTCTGGTAATTGTCCCATATCCTTTTTGAGGGATAATAAAACTTTTCCAGCAAGGTTGCGGCTGTATTGATAAATAGAGCGTTGATAAAAGAAAGTAAAAGGTTCTGGAGCAAAATTAGGATTGTCTAGATCGGAGGCTAAGGTCATGTGAAGTTCGGCAGTTCGCTGTCCCAAAAGTTGCGCCGAACTAAGGTAGGAGCCAATAATTTCGTAGACGAAGTCAGGAATTTCTAAAGTTTGAGCTGCACTGAGAGGATTGAGGGGAAAATGGGTCTCGTCAAGATCGAACTGTTTGACCATTACTTGCTCAAAATAGTCTCTCAAGCTATCGAGAGTATAAGCCCAAGCATCCCTTGCATCGGGAAAGAAACCTTGTACTGTAGCAATAACAGTCGATTCACTTCCTGGACGATGGTACTCGATCGTGCCAGCCACTGGGGCAAAATGACCGTCAGCTTGTTTTTTGCTTAAAAAGCGACCTACTTCCCAATCGGGATTAATTCCTGGTTCCACTTTACGGTAAATTTTGAGGATAAAGCGATCGCCGTAAACGATCGAGCTATTATCCTGTTTGCCTCGGAAAAGATGCGGTTCGAGGTTGGTCGCTTCCTGGGATAGGTTCGCAAAATCTTCAGTGGGGGTTGCTACTAATTTCCCTACGCTGCCTCGGTAACTGCGTCCTTGGGCGATCGCCTCCAGGGGAGTGAATAGAAAGTCTTTATCGGCTAAGGCATCAAACAGAACACCCTTTTCCTCACCAGTCTGAATTTTGGCGATCGCTACCTCAACGGGACTGGAACTATAAGCAATAGGCAAAACATAAATATCCGGAAAACCTTCGGTATACTCCACCTGCACTAGTGCGAGATTGGCTTCGCGATCCTGGTAAGGAATGGGAATTGCCTCTACGATCTGGACTGAGCGAACGATCTTACCTACCCCAGCAAACCAATGACGGGTATACAAGTAATCGACTAAACTCGACTCCAAGTTAGCTTTCGCCTCTTTTTGAACGAATACATTGTGCCAACTGCCCTTGACCGACAAAGTTGGCAATTCGGCTTGAGGTTGAGGCAACTTATTCAAACTTTCGGGCAACTGAAGGGTAAACCAGTAAAACGAGTGGGGGCTAATGCTAATGAAATAGGGAGATTCACCAATAGAGGGAAATTGTGTCCGCCCAAAAATTTCCACGGGGATCATTCCTTGGAAAGAAGATAGGTCTAATTCCACTGTCTGAACAAAGCGGGATAAATTGGCTACCACCAAGATATGCTCCCCATCGTACGTGCGAATAAACGCCAGAACTTTACGATTGTCGGGATAGAGCAACTCAAATGTCCCGCGACCAAAAGCTTTAAACCTAGCCCTAGTTGCCAGCAGCCGTTTCATGTACCACCAGAGGGAATTGGTATTTGCCCGCTGTGCTTCCACATTAACAGCTTCGTAGTGATATTCTGATTCGAGGATAACGGGTAAATAGAGGCGATGGGGGTTAGCGCGACTGAAGCCAGCGTTGCGGTCTGCACTCCACTGCATCGGGGTACGGACACCGTTGCGATCGCCGACATAAATATTGTCTCCCATACCAATTTCATCGCCGTAGTACAGTACTGGCGTTCCTGGCAGAGATAGCAGCAGTCCATTCATCAACTCGATCTGGCGGCGATCGTTGCCTAATAAGGGGGCAAGACGACGGCGAATGCCTAAATTCAATCGCGTTTCGGGATCTTGAGCGTACACTCGATACATGTAGTCTCGGTCTTCGTCGCTGACCATTTCTAAAGTCAACTCGTCATGATTGCGCAAAAATAGTGCCCACTGGCAATTATCCGGAATAGATGGAGTTTGTTTTAAAATATCGGCAATGGGAAAGCTGTCTTCCATCCGCAACGCCATGAATAATCGGGGCATCAAGGGAAAATGGAAGTTCATGTGACATTCATCCCCATGACCATAGTATGCCGCAGCATCTTCGGGCCACTGATTTGCCTCTGCCAGCAACATGCGATTGGAAAACTTAGCATCGATATGTGCCCGCAACCGTTTTAGGAAGGCATGAGTCGGCGGTAAATTTTCGCAATTGGTTCCCTCTGCTACGAACAAGTAGGGCACCGCGTCCAACCGCATTCCATCCACTCCCATTTCTAACCAGAAATCGACAACATCTAAAACCTCTTGCTGCACCTCTGGACTGTCATAATTTAAATCCGGTTGGTGGGAATAAAAGCGGTGCCAATAATAAGCTTTGGCAACTGGGTCCCAAGCCCAGTTAGAATGCTCAAAATCCTGGAAAATAATGCGTACTTCAGGGTATTTATCTGGTGTATCGCTCCAGACGTAATAATTCCTTTCTTTACTTCCTGGTGGTGCTTTTCTTGCCCGTTGAAACCAAGGATGTTGGTCGGAGGTATGGTTGACGATTAACTCGATAATCACCCGAATTCCTCGCTCGTGGGCAGCGTCTAAAAACTCTTTAAAGTCTTCTAAGGTTCCGTAGATCGGATTTACGTTTTTGTAATCGGCAATGTCATAGCCATCATCTCGCAAAGGTGAAGGGAAAAAAGGAAGTATCCAGAGGGCAGTTACTCCTAAGTCTTGCAAGTAATCCAGCTTTGTCGTTAGTCCCGGAAAATCACCAATTCCATCGCCATTACTGTCAGCATACGCCCGCACCGGAACTTCGTAGATAATGGCATCTTTAAACCAAAGAGGATCGTCTTTTAAGGCGATCGTGTATTGTAGGGATGTTAGATGTTCCTGAGTTGTTGTAGAGGTTGTTAGGTGCATTCTGATTTTGTCAATAACTTGCTAATAAATATCCTAGAAAACTTCTTTTAGAATAAAGGTTTTGAGACTTAGAGGAAATGATTGGTTGTAATTATAGAAGGTTGGGTTAGCTCACAAGAAAAAGTAGATTTGAATAAACAAGCGAGTAACCACTTTTCAATCAACGATAAACTCAAGTTTTGCTTTTTTGTTGTCCTCGTCTTTTTCCAAAGCCAAATCAAAAATCTATACTCTTAAAGTTTCGGGATGTTTAAGCTCCTCATCCTTTGGTTTTATTGTATCTTTGAAAAAGTGATTCATTGAAATCATTCAAAAGTTGTGGGATCTCAGCAACGCTTGTATTAGTATCGAATTGCTTGTTGTTTAAAAAGAGGGTCATTTAAGCTTTTTGGTCGTTAATCTAAAATTAAATTGCCCATACTCTCTCAATTACTAATAATTATTTATGGCTTTTCAACGCGCTAGTGGCATTTTGTTGCATCCAACCTGTTTTCCCAGCCGCTTTGGCATTGGAGATTTAGGCAAGTCGGCTTATGAATTTGTAGATTTTCTGGAAAGCAGCGGTCAAAAGCTGTGGCAAATTCTCCCTCTAGGACCAACGGGATACGAACATTCTCCCTACACGATGAATTTTAGTGCTTTTGCGGGCAATCCTCTGATGATTAGCCTGGAACAGTTGGCAGAGGAAGGCTTACTCGACGCTAATGAACTTACTCCCTTAGAAGGAGAAGATATTAAACCAGATCGGGTTAATTTTGACCGGGTAATTCCCTACAAGACAAAGTATCTTAAACAAGCCTACGCAAATTTTAAACAGGTATTAGCAACAAATTCCCATTCAGAATTTGAACAGTTTTGTAGCGAACAATCGTGGTGGTTGGATGACTACGTGCTGTTTATGGTACTCCACGAAGCCAATCCGAATAAAATGTGGAATCAATGGGAAAACGCGATCGCCAGACGAAAACCCGAGGCGTTGAAGGCAAAGAGAGAAGAATTTGAAGACGAAATTTCATATCATAAATTCTTGCAGTTTAAGTTTTTCGAGCAATGGAAAAAGCTTCGTCTCTATGCCAATGAACGCAACATCCAGATTATTGGCGATGTTTCTATTTATGTCTGTTTTAATAGTGTAGATGTTTGGGCGCATCCAGAAATTTTTAAACTCGACCCCCAAACTCTAGAACCTCAATATATTGCTGGGGTTCCGCCAGATTACTTTAGTGCAACCGGACAACTATGGGGCAATCCAATCTATGACTGGGAAAAGCTACAAGAAACCGAATTTGCTTGGTGGATCGATCGTTTTAAGGCAACGCTACAATATGTAGATTTAGTCCGCATCGACCATTTTCGAGCCTTTCAAGCTTACTGGCAAGTCCCGGCTGGAGAAGAAACTGCTATGAATGGGGAGTGGATCGAAGCACCAGGAGTAGAATTTTTTGAGACACTGGGTAGGAAGTTGGGCACTTTGCCTATTTTGGCGGAGGATTTGGGAGTAATTACCCCAGAAGTAGAGGCACTGCGCGATCGCTTTGACTTCCCCGGCATGAAGATTTTACTTTTTGCTTTCGCTGACGGTGCAGATCATCCCTACCTCCCCCACAACTATATCCATAACTGTCTGGTTTATACTGGAACTCACGACAACGATACTACTTTGGGCTGGTGGGCAGAACTCGATAAGTCTCAAAAGCAGTTTGTCGCCAAATATTTGGGTTATACATCTCCAGAAGATCTCAAAGAAATAAATTGGGAATTGATTCGTCTGGCACTTAGTTCTGTTGCCAACCAAGCTATTCTTCCCCTGCAAGATTTGTTAGGGTTGGATGGTCGCGCTAGAATGAATGACCCAAGCGTGAATGCTGGAAACTGGCGTTGGCGTTATGAAAGTTCTGAAGTTCTAACACAACAATTGCGCGGTGCGGCAGCACCCGCTGTGCGGGATCGCCTTTTAGACCTAACCCAGCTTTATAATCGTTAACTGTAATTCCAGTAATACTAAATCCTGTTGAAATACAACATTTAAAAGTTGGGTAAAGGCAATTCGCAATTCGCAATTAATAACTGCGTTCCATTCAGATTGCGGAGCAGCACTGCCAATTGTTATTAGGCATAAGCTTTTTAGCCTAATTAAAACTCCCAAACGAAAAGTATGTTTTCAGAATCGGATTTGGTATAACTTGCTCGATTTAAGAACATTACAATCTCTGCTGTCTCAGGCAGTGGAGATTGAATTAAAAAGTAAAAATGCAACAAGAATTTGTTTTTTAATTTTTATTGGCATAAATAAGTTGCATGATAGCGAATATGGTCCTCGATAAAGGTAGCGATCGCAAAATAACTGTGGTCGTATCCAGCTTGAAATCTTAATTGTAATGGTTGTCCTGCTTGTTGACAGACTGATTCAAATATTTCCGGAAGTAACTGTTGTTGTTTATAAAAAGGATCGGCTGTTCCCTGGTCGATTAAAATCGGATAGCTTAATTGATTTTGTTTGACTAATTCACTGGCATCGTAAGCACGCCACTGGTTTTTATCGGGACCTAAATAAGCAGTAAATGCTTTTTCTCCCCAAGGACAGCGAGTGGGGGCAGCAATAGGCGCAAAAGCCGAGGCAGAGAGATATTTATCGGGATTTTTTAACGCACAAATTAAGGCACCATGTCCCCCCATGGAATGACCAAAAATTCCCTGTTTGTTTGGTAAGACTGAAAAATTAGCCACAATTATTTCTGGTAATTCTTGGGTAACATAACTATACATTTGATAGTGTTGCTTCCAAGGTTTAACTATCGCATCTACATAAAAACCAGCACCACTACCTAAATCCCATGTTTCATTTTCTCCCTCTATTCCCGTGTTACGCGGACTTGGATCGGGAACAACTAACATAATTCCCCATTCTGCTGCATAACGTTGTGCTCCGGCTTTAACAGTAAAATTTTCTTCACTGCAAGTTAAACCAGAGAGATAGTAAAGAATGGGAGTCGGTTGAGATTTTGCTTGAGGAGGTATATAGACAGCAAAATTCATCTCATTATTGCAGTATTGAGAATAATGAGAGTAATAACCGACAGTCCCGCCAAAGCAAAGATGTTCGGATTTGAGGTTGAGGGAATTAGACATCAAAATACTGAAAATATTAAATATCAAGAGAAATATTAGTTTCAGATTTTACCGAAAAAATGAGTTTAAATTTTAGGAGAAGGAATTAAACCAGAGCATCGATGGCGAAGACCGAATCGCAAGAGTCTTAGATAGTTTGTGGAACAAAGGATTAACCCCATTGTTTACTAGCATTGCGATGCTAGCCCAACAGCGATTTAAGCTGGAAACAAAGAGTTTACACCTGAACTCGAGTAGCTTGAGTTTGGAAGGAAGCTACGAGATAGAAAGCTCGGATAAATCCGCCGAATTGAAAGAAGGGGTAAGTATTACCTATGGTTACTCCAAAGACCATCGACCGGATTTAAAACAATTTCTCATTGATGTTATCTGTACTGGCGATGGAGATGTACCACTGTTTATTAGGGTGGCCGATGGCAACGAAGCTGACCGTGCCGTTTTTGCACATTTGATGAGGCAGTTTAGAGAGGAGAGGTAAATAGAATTTTCCAGTTTCAGAGGACACGTCACCTGTTCCCGAAGGGTCCTTTCTTGTTTCAGGCGCTTGAGATGTCCGTAGGAAACTGTACCGTCGGGCAGCCGGAAACAGCTTGCACAAGCTGTTTCCGCTTGGGGAGATGAGAGCCTCTGGTGCTACAACCGATTCGGATGTGGTGGTAAGCTCTGTCGCTGCTGCCGAAGGCACACGAAGTGCACCAAGAATCCTCAAGCCTTCAGGCTGAGGAGTGTCAAAATAGACTTGCAGATAAAATTGTCACCTTTGTCCTCAACAAAAACCCGATGTTTGATGTTTACAGAGGCGATCGCCAACTTCGAGTTATTAGAAGAAGTTAATCTGACACTGGCAGCTAGAGCAAGTCTTTGGATAGTTAAATTAACAAAAAATTTTAATTTTGAATTGCTTATGAGCCAGTGGTTCAGTGGTGTGAGATCATAGAGACAGTTAACAGTGGTTAATGTAGTCTAAACACAATGGAACAACATCGTAAGTCAACAGTAGCGATTACGGGTGCCTCTTCAGGGGTTGGTTTGTACGCTGCAAAAGCTCTTGCTCAAAGAGGGTGGCACGTGGTGATGGCTTGTCGGGATCTCCCCAAGGCAGAAAAAGCTGCTCAAACGGTGGGAATACCATCGGAGAGTTACACCATCATGCACATCGATCTAGCTTCTTTAGAGAGCGTTCGACAGTTCGTCAAAAATTTTAGGGCAAGCGGCAAGTCCCTAGACGCTTTGGTGTGCAACGCCGCAATCTATATGCCTTTATTAAAGGAGCCATTACGAAGCCCAGAAGGCTATGAATTGACTGTCGCCACGAATCACCTCGGTCATTTCCTCCTGTGTAACCTCATGCTTGAGGAGCTCAAAAAGTCATCAGCTTCAGAGCCAAGACTCGTTATTTTGGGAACCGTGACCCACAATCCGGACGAACTTGGCGGGAAGATTCCGCCACGTCCGGATTTAGGCAATTTTGAAGGCTTTGAAGCAGGCTTTAAAGAACCGATCTCGATGATTGATGGCAAAAAGTTTGAACCCGTCAAAGCTTACAAAGACAGCAAGGTCTGCAATGTATTGACTATGCGCGAGCTGCATCGCCGCTATCACGAATCGACCGGAATTACCTTTAGCTCTCTCTATCCTGGCTGTGTTGCGGACACGCCGCTATTCCGAAACCACTATTCCCTGTTCCAAAAACTCTTTCCATTGTTCCAGAAGTACATCACGGGGGGATACGTATCTCAGGATTTGGCTGGTGAGCGAGTTGCTGCGGTAGTTGCCGATTCCGAGTACAGCCAATCTGGTGCTTATTGGAGTTGGGGAAATCGTCAGAAGAAAGATGGCAAGTCTTTTGTTCAAAAAGTCTCTCCCCAAGCCCGGGATGATGAAAAAGCTAAGCGTATGTGGGATCTGAGCACAAAGTTAGTTGGACTTGCGTGATCTCAAGTCCGTTTGATTAGTTCCAATTACAGCAGTTTTCAGGTTAATACTTTCCTCTTCCTTTAAATAAGAGGCACTGTAAATTGCTGTTGTTAAACCAGACTGTGGGCACCACGAGAAATTAGTAATTCCTTTCACTAATTCTGGTTGTACCAAAATTACTTATCTCTCGTAGAAAACCTCTTCTAAAGAATCATACAGCCAAAGCTATTACAGCAGGAGTCAGGAGTCAGAAGTATGATTCTTAGAGCTGATTCATAAAGCAAATCTTAAGAAAGCGGGATTACTCGATCTGCTTACCTTTCTATTGTTGTTTAGTTCAAAAGAACTAAACAAATAAAAGTCTCACTATACAAAGATTTCAGCGAGTTAACGAATCAGCTCTTAAACTGCAATGATTTGGACTTTTCAATATGTCCTAATCTTTTTGACTACCGCTATAATAGTCCAATTTACCAATGCCGCGGGATTTTCGCCAATTTCTGCCCAAATTCTTCTTTTTGTTTTTGCCGCGAACTAAAGTTCGGGCTCAAAATTTAAACCCATTGAAAGGGGTTAGCTTCACCAAATTTCAAGTCAAAGGTACTCCGCCCCGTCCGTCTCACGGTGCGGAATCCACTGCTGCGGAAGGCAGTGGCAGGCAAGCGCTGCCGTTACCCCACTACGCGGAGCGTCTCGGCAGCGACCCTGCCACCGCTTGCGGCAGCTTCGCGGCTACCGCAAGATCTCTGGAATTCGATTCCAGGTCGGTCGGCAGCGGAGTACCTGCCACTTTAGCTTTGAGATGAGGAAATTGATTTCCTGGTGGCTAGGCGTAAGTCAGATTGGTTTTAATCCTTAACGATGTTCATCCATACTCCACAGTTCCACTATGGCGTTGGGATTGTTATGCCATTCGCTGTGCCAAAGAAATTTTGAGCAGTCTGATGCATTCAGAGGTTTGACCGAAGATCTGGGATACAAGCCCCGTCCTTCTATGACGAAGATTAATGTGTAGCAATCAGTTTTACACGGAGGAAATCTGCTGTGCTTCAAAGCTACTTTGACGCAACCGTTTCCCTGTCATTATCAAAGGTACGCCATTACTGGTAGCTATAGTTAGACCTCGACGCTTGGGCGTTACAGGTTGGTTATTCGCCAAAGCAAGTTCGTGGTTAGTTAGTACAGTAGCTAAAACCAGCTTCATTTCCAGCATTGCTAAAGCATAACCCAGACAATGGCGATTGCCGCCGCCAAAAGGAATAAATTCGTGAGCAGAATATTGTCTTTCTAAAAATCTTTCTGGCTTAAATTGCTTCGGTTCGGGATAAAGATCTTCTCGATGATGAACCAAATAAATGCAGGGAGTAAGGGTTGTTTCCGCCTCAAATTGATGCCCCATAATCTTTACGGGAGACTTAGCTATCCGACCAAAAGCAATAGGAGTAATAGGATAAATACGCAAGGTTTCTTGGCAGACAGCAGTCAGATAAGGTAGGCGAGAAATGGTTAGAGGATCGGGATTATCTCCTAGATTAGCTAACTCTTGTAGTAGCTTTTCTTTAACCTCTGGCAATTTATGAATCCAGTAAAAAGCCCAGGATAAAGCAGTAGCAGTAGTTTCATGACCTGCTACCAGCATGGTCATCAATTCATCCTGCAACTGGCGATCGCTCATTGGCTGTCCATCTTCATCCCTGGCAGAGAGCATTAAACTGAGAACATCATTGCCTACTAATTCTGGGTTAGCGCGTCGTTGGTCGATTTCAGCTTGAAGAAGGTCGTAAACTTGTTGTCTGCGACGAACGACTTTTCCCCACGGACTCCAAGCACCCCAATCTTGTTGAAGAAAATCGAAAAAGAGAAAAGCAGCACGCACCGGAGAACCAGTCATGTCTAAAAGGTCAGCCAACAGAGGCTTTATTTGTTGATAACGTTCTCCCTCGCTCAGACCAAAAACGGCGTTTAAAATTACCTCCAAGGTAATATTTTGCATTGCCTTGTGTGCCAAAAAGGGACGATTGGGCTGCCACTGACTGGCTACTTTATCGGTGATGTGACAAATAATCTGGGCATAAGATTTAACTTTGTCGCCATGAACAGGAGGCATGAGCATTTTGCGCTCTTGCTTGTGGCGATCGCCATCGAGCAACAATAGAGAATTTTCCCCCACTAAAGTAATCAGAATCTCGTTACTGCGTCCGGCATCAAACTGTTTGGCATCTGCACTAAAAATTTCCCCAATTCCTTGAGGATGGCTAATCATCACCAGAGGAGGAAAACCCATTAGTCTCATTGTGAAGACATCCCCGTACTTTTTAGCACAATCATCCAGAAAATCATAGGGACGTGCGAGCCAGTTAATTAATTGTTGCAAAGGAGAAATTGTAGGACCGTCGGGTAGTTTCGTTGCACTCATAAGTTTCATGGCTATTTTGGGTATGCGAACGGCTAATTCCTATTGTTGCGAATAATTTAGACAAAATATGGCAAACCAAGTAAGAGGACGCAAATCCTTGGCTGAAAAGATTGTTAGAGTGAATTCCCAAAATATTTAGTTAAGCAAATAACTTATCCTTAATTTTACGTTTACTTTTTGTTTACGATCGACTGAGATATTAGCTCTAGGCTCGCTTTCTAGAATTGCCGAGTAATAATTCAGCTAACTTTTCTTAATTAATTAACGCAGCTTACTTCTCTGTTTTATAACGGCAAAACAGTAATTGCGACTCTAACTTTCTTTTAGAAATTACTTGACAAATTGCCATTAAGAAGTGGCGATCGCTTTTCCTGTATTACCAGATAAAGCATTTCCTTAATTTCGGCTTGCTCATTTTTTTGTCTTGGAAAAGTCCAACGGCAAACCTCTTTTAGCAGTAAAACTAACATCTATAGACATACACTACACATGGGATCGGGCAATACATTTACTTTACAATTATTTCACGCGGCTGACCAAGAAGCGGGTATTCCTGCTTTGGATGATGCACCCCGCTTTAGCGCTGTATTAAACGCCCTCAAGGATGAAGATACGGATGGCGATGGCAATCCCGATTATCCCAATACTCTAATTCTTTCTTCGGGAGATGTTTATATTCCCAGTCCGTTCTTTTTTGCCAGCGAAACTGCGTTTGACGGCCAAGGACGGGGAGATATTTTAATTCAAAACGAACTAGGTTTTCAAGCCATTGGTATTGGTAATCACGAATTCGATCTGGGTACGGGAAATCTTGCCGATCTGATTCAAGCCGATGAAGAGACAGATTATCCAGGAACACTATTTCCTTTTCTCAGTGCCAATCTCGATTTTACTACCGATGACAATCTCGCTGAATTGGTAACCGAAGACGGACAGGAAGCTAGCGATATTCCCAATAGTCTTGCTGGTAATACTATCATTACGGTCGATGGCGAAAAAATTGGTATTGTCGGTGCCACAACTTCCACTCTACCCAGTATTTCTTCTCCTGGAGATGTCACGGTACGTCCTTTAGAATTTGACTCCAGTAATCCTGAAGATATTGCCGCTTTAGCCTCGGAAATTCAAGCTTCTGTAGACCAACTATTAGCGGAAAATCCTGACCTCAATAAGGTAGTTCTGCTGGCACACATGCAGCAAATTGCGATCGAGGAACAACTAGCAGAGTTACTCACTGATGTAGATATTATTGTTGCTGGCGGTTCTGACACCTTGCTGGCAGATGAAACCGATCGCTTGCGACCTGAAGATGGAGTAGAAGGTCCTTATCCCATTCTCAAAACTTCAGCCGACGGTAATCCAGTTGCCATAGTTAATACCGATAGTAACTACAAATATGTCGGTCGTTTAGTAATTGACTTCGACGAAAACGGTATTATTATTCCCGAAAGTATCGACCCTAATATTAGTGGTGCTTATGCCACCGATGAAGAAGGAGTTCTTGCAGTTAACGGCACGCCCGATCCAGAAATCATCGAGATTACGGATGCCTTGCGAGAGGTCATTACTGAACAAGATGGCAATATCTTTGGTCGCACTGAGGTTTTTCTTAACGGTACTAGAGGAGATGTACGCACTCAGGAAACGAACTTGGGAAACCTGACGGCAGAGGCAAATCTTGCTTACGCTAAAGAGTCTGACTCAGAAGTAGTCATCTCGATTAAAAATGGTGGAGGAATTCGGGATAATATCGGACAGATTTTAGTACCGGCTGGTTCTACTAGTTCGGATGAGGTTGAACGAGTTCCACCCCAGGCTAATGAATTAACCGGAAAAGAAGAGGGAGATATTTCCCAACTCGACATTGCCAATAGCCTCCGTTTCAACAATGACCTAACTTTACTGACCCTAACTGCTGAAGAATTATTAGAAGTCGTCGAACACGGAGTTGCCGAGACGGCTGAAGGAGCTACACCCGGTCGTTTTCCTCAAATTGCTGGTTTTGCTTTTAGTTTCGATGCCAGTTTACCCGCAGGCGATCGCGTTCAATCTCTAGCGATCGAGGACGATGAAGGCAATATCATCGACGTTATGGTCGAAAATGGCGAACTGGTAGGCGATCCCGACCGAACTTTTCGCCTCGTTACTCTCAGCTTTCTTGCCGATGGTGGTGATGGTTATCCTTTCCCCGATCGCGACCGCGTCGATTTAGCACGAGCGGAAGACGCAGAGCGTACGGGAGAAGCTACTTTTGCCCCCGATGGTTCGGAACAGGATGCTTTAGCTGAATATTTAGTAGCTAACTTTAGCGAAACTCCTTTTGAGCGAGAAGATACACCTCCCGAACTCGACGAGAGGATTCAAAATCTAGACTTCCGTACTGATACCGTTCTGGAAGGAGGTCGAGATCCACTATTGGGTACCAATGCTAACGAAGCCATTGTCGGCAGTGGCAATGAGTTCATTTATAGCAGTATCGATGATGCAGGCGACGTTATCGACAATTTTGAGGTAGGTAGCGATCGATTAGTCTTCACCGAATTATTGGCTAGTCTTGGCTACGAAGGTACAGACCCCATTGCCGATGGTTACATTCAATTTGGCTCTGAGGGCGATAGTTCTATCATTTTGTTAGACCCAGACGGTAGAGAAGGTTCCGAACCCGCCAGACCCTTCCTCTCGTCAACAGCTCTTCCTGTTACCGAGTTAGATTATACAGATAACGGCTAGCATCACCGGCAGCAGATATTATTGAAACGAAGTCAAGGATTACCAATCCGTCCGGTGCATGGGATGATTAGCTGGTGATTGCTGGAGTGGCAGAAGTGAACAAGAGTGCGAGTGTAAAAAGTTGTTGAGTTTCCTAGCGTCAACCCAACCTACAGATTAGCGCTCGTACCGATCGTTTTCAATCCCTGCGTACCTAGAGCTTCTTGAAGTATCTGGCGATCGGTAGCAGCCCGAAGCCCAGCTTTTCATAGGTGCGACGTGCTGGGGCATGACCGGGATCGCCTCCGGTCTCGACCATAGCAACAGACATCCCAGCATCTTTCATCCAATCAAGAGCGAATTCTGTCAGAGCGGTGCCAATGCCGTGACCTTGAAAGTCTGGATCGACAGCGACCATGTAAATTTCACCCATGCTGGTCTCCGAGTGCAGTTTCACGGCTACAAAGCCCACGGTTGAATCAGCGTCGATAGCAACCCATACATTTGTGTCCTCTGCAGCGCAGACACCCTCGACAGCCTTTTGCTGGCTCACGCGCCAATCGGGATGGAGTTCCCGGTAGACATCAAGGTCCATCACTTTCTGAATCGAATCAAAGACCGAAGCCCATGCTCGAAGCGAAAGACGAATGACTGCATCAAGTTGATGAGCGTCGTAAGGTTCAATCCGCATTTCCATATAAACTCCAGTTAACGCCGAAGGTTCCCAAGCGATGAAGCCAGATAACTTGGTCTTCTAAATTTTGTAATTAATCCACGGGCAGTCTACGGGGCACAAAGTCCTCAATTGAGTCGAGATCGATAATATAGGCTTTGTCGCGATCGCGCAGCGCCTCGCTTGCCCAGACGGAGAAAGTCGCCGATTTCTACTGCCTGCCTTTCTCCACCCATTAAGTAAATTAGGTCAGTCTCAAAGGGATTGCGAAGATGGTGGGCAACAGAAGGAGCAGGAAATCCTAAAAAGTCATCCGCTCCTACCTCAAATTCTTCGTCATCAATTTCCGCAATTCCCCGTCCAGACAAAAGCCCCACGGGCGCGCTCGCAACCCTTTAGGGATGAAAGAAACACTATCTGCTGGGGGCCTCCACTACAGATATTCTAAAGGAGTGTCCTGACAGTTAAGAGCGATCTTTCACTGGTGCGATCGTGCCTGATTAGGAGCGTGGTTCTGGGGTTAATGGTTATGGCATTGGTGAAGGGTTTGTCCCTATCCCGTTTGAGAGAATCTCACAGAAGACCAACCCAGGTCAAGGCACATAATTAACCGAGTGAACTACCTATCGCTTCTCTTGCGAGTAAGCTTAGGCTTCCTACCCAAAGAATTGCCTCAGTAGCAAGCTACGTTGGTCTTACATCCTGACGATAGGCTAACAAATAGCTGAGTGCGACTGCCAAATCGAACAATGCCTTACTAACTTTGAGCCCCAGAGACAAGACCCACCTCCACCTCGTCGAGGAAAGCGACGGAAAAAGCCTCCGGGCAATGAGCCTAACTTTGACCTCCATGGCCATCTCTATCGGATGACTGGCGTCGATTTCACGGTCATTGACGGTCTCAACGTCCTGACCGTTGAGACAATTATCTCGGAAGTCGGTTTAGATCCCACTCGTTTCCCCACGGTTAAGCATTTCACTTCTTGGTTATGTTTATGTCCTGGCTCTCGTATTACTGGGGGGAAAGTGAAAAGTTCTCAAACTCGTCAAGTGGTTAATCGGCCAGCCAACGCTTTTCGGATAGCGGCACAAGCCCTTAGTCGCTCTAATTCAGCCTTAGGAGCATTTTCTCGGCGGCTACGAGGACGATTAGGTAGCTCCTAAAGCGATTACGGCTACCGCTCACAAACTAGCTCGGATGTTCTATCGGCTCTGGACTACAGGTGAGTCCTATTGTGACCCAGGCGCTGACTACTATGAGCAACAATATCGAGAACGGATGGTCAACAACCTCAAGAAAAAGGCTCAGTCTTTTGGCTTTGAGCTGGTGGCTCAATCCCAGTAACTAATGGTGTTTCTCGAGAGAGTATGCCTAGGACATTAAGCATTACAAAAGCGATCGCCCCAAATTAATTTTGGTTAATCCGATTCTTTTTACGACTTCCCCTAATTTGTTTCACGATCTGTCCGACGACTAACGGAATGAGACTCATGCCGATGACCAGTCCCCAACCAGACCAACCGGGATTTACGGTTTGTAAAACATCTGACAGGACTGGTAAATAAACAGCTAGTAGCAGCAATCCCGTGCAAATAAGTAATGCTCCCCAAACATAAGGATTGCGAGTTACTTCGTTTTGGAATAGACCCGAACCAGTATCGCGCATATTAAAAACATGCCACAATCGACCAAAGGCAATAGTAAGAAAAGAAATAGTCACTGCTCGTTTTTGTTCCAATTTTAGTTGTACCAGTGCCAGAGCGAATACACCCAGAACTGTAACGGCAATCAGAAGACCATAAAGGGCGATCGCCAGCCAGTGTTGCCTAGTCAAAATTGGCTCTTTAGCATCGCGGGGGGGATGTTGCATCTGTACTGGATTGCCCAGACCAACTCCTAATGCTAAGGCAGGAAAAACATCGTTGACGGCGTTGATAAAAAGAATTTGCAGCGGTAATAAGGGTAAAGGAGCATTGACTAGAGAAGCGGCGGCTACCGTAATGATTTCGCCAACGTTGCCAGAAAGTAGATAGAGAGTAAATTTACGAATATTGGCAAAAATAGTTCTTCCTTGGGCAACGGCGGTAACAATAGTCGAAAAAGCATCATCTTGCAGCACCATATCGGCTGCTTCGCGAGCTACCTGAGTTCCTCGCTGCCCCATCGCGACACCGATATCGGCTTTTTTCAGAGCGGGAGCATCGTTAACTCCATCCCCAGTCATGGCAACAATTGAGCCGTCTTCTTGATGTAGGGCAATCAGATTCAGCTTTTGTTCGGGACTGACGCGGGCAAAAATCGGTACTTGTAATAGCTCTAAACGTTCTTGTTGGGATAATTCCTCTGGGCTTTTGAGTTCTTTTCCCAGAACCGCTCTAGCTTCCCGTTCGCTAACCAAACCAACTGCCATCGCTACATTTCGCGCCGTTACTGGTTGGTCTCCAGTAATCATAATTACTCTCATCCCAGCATCGTGACAGGCTTTAATCGCTTGGCGAACCTCCTGTCGGGGCGGGTCGAGCAATCCGACCAAACCGATAAGAGTTAGTTGCTCGTAGGCTTCGGCTTCGGCATTATCGGTGGTTTTTTCCGCCAGAGCGAGAATTCTTAGTCCTTCCTCTGCCATTTGCTGACCGCGATCGCGCCAAAAATTGCGGTCTTGTTCGGTCATTTCTTCAACCCCATTAGCAGTCAATCGCCGAGAACAAACAGAAATTACCGATTCCGGTGCTCCCTTAACCGCAAAGCGATACTTACCTTCTCGCTCGTGAATAGTTGCCATCATTTTAGTTTCGGGGTCGAAAGCCACCTCGCGAACTTCTGGCTGTCTCTCGAGCAATTCGTCGCGAACGATCCCCGCTTTCGCTCCCACTACTAGCAGTGCCACTTCCATCGGATCGCCAATGGCTTTATCTTCTTCGTTTGACGACCGCTGCGGTAGAGTGGCATTGTTACACAAGACCGCAACTTCGAGAGCGGTTTTGAGCATTTCATCGGAAGCTGGATCCATTGTTTCGTCGTTGCGGGTAAATTCTCCTTTCAGTTGTAGTCCTTTGCCACTTACCTCGACCCGCTCCGAATCTAAGGCGATTTCGGTGACTGTCATCCGATTTTGGGTGAGAGTGCCCGTTTTATCGGTACAAATAATTTTAGTCGCCCCCAAAGTTTCTACTGCCGAGAGACGCTCGAGCAGGGCATTTCTTTTTGCCATGCGCCACATCCCTCGTGCCAAGGCAACGGTAGCCACGATCGGCAGACCTTCGGGAACGGTAGCTACCGCTAGAGCGATCGCGGTTTCGATCATGAGGAAGAGGTCTTTCCCGCCGATAATTCCGGCGATCGCAACCAAAGCAGCAATTGCCAAAGTCACCCAAATCAGTCGTCGACCCAGTTGAGACAGTTGCTTTTCCAGGGGCGTAATTTCTTCTTCTGCTTCAGCCGCCAAGGAGGAGATATGACCGAGTTCGGTATCCATACCCGTGGCTACTACCACTCCTTCTCCCGAACCACGGGTGAGTGCCGTTCCCTTGAACAGCATATTTTTCTTTTCTGCTAGGGGTAAGTCCCCTTCCAGTGGCTCGGTTGTTTTACTGACAGGAACCGATTCCCCCGTCAGAGCCGATTCATCCGCCTGGAGTTTAGAAACCTCAATTAAGCGCAAATCGGCGGCAACTATATCGCCACTCTCTAAAACGACAATATCTCCTGGAACTAAATCTTCTGCGGCAATCTCTTGCACCCGTCCTTCGCGTCGCACTTTGGCATGGGTACGACTGAGTTGTTGTAAGGACTCCATCGACCGTACCGCCTTTACTTCGGTAAAAAAGCCAATAGCAGCATTTAACACAATCGCGATAATAATGGCGATTCCTTCTACCCACTCTCTAAAAATAAAGGAAAGAAGAGCCGCAACTGCCAGAAGAGCGATAATTGGGCTTTTAAACTGAGTAATCAGGATTTGCCACGTACTGCGTCGCTTAGCTTGCTCTAGGCGATTAGCACCGTAGCGTTGCCGTCTTTGCTCGATCTCAGATTCGTTTAATCCCTGCTCCGGATCCACAGAGAAATCATCTAAAATTTCTGCCACCGAACGGGAGTAGACTTCTTGCTCGCCAATATTTTTGCTAATTATTCCCATATTTTTAGTTAAACCAGTAATAAAATTTTGATTTAGCTCGTTGCTTAAGAGAGTATGCCTAAAACGTTAAGCATCACGAAAGCAATCGCTCCAGGAGCAAACCAACGAATCAGAAAAACCCAAACAGAATAAACCCACCCCAATGAACCCAACCAAGACCCTTCGCGAAACTCACTCAATCGCCTCTGGGAGTTAATATGCCAGCCGACAAATAAGCTAATACCGATTCCACCCAAGGGAAGCAGCCAGTTGCTTGCTAAATAATCGACAGCATCAAACCAAGTCATGCCGATAAGTTGCTCCATACCGTTGCCAAATAATCCACTTCCGCCACTAGCAGCAGAAGGAAGACCGAGAAAATAAACGATCGCGCCGCAGATTATAGCCGCCTTAAGCCTTCGCCAGCCGAGAGAGTCGATCAGAAAAGCTGTAGCCACTTCAAGCAAGGAAATAGCCGAAGTTAGGGCAGCAATAAACAACAAAAGAAAAAAGACAAACATGCCAACGCCTCCAAAAGGAAGCTGATGTAGTGCTAGGGGGATGTTGATAAATACCAGTCCGGGACCTGCTGCGGGTTCGAGTCCCACACTGAAGGTTATTGGGAAAATTATTAGACAAGCTGCGACAGCTACAGCGGTGTCAGCTAGAGAAATGACGAGAGAGGTACCGACAGTGTCATCATGAAGTTTCAAGTAGCTCCCATAAGTAAGCATGGCACCCATGCCTAATGAGAGGGAAAAAAAGGCTTGACCCAGTGCTTCGAGGGCCGATACCCAAGTAAATCTTTCCGCGTGACCGAAAACAAAATCCAGTGCCGAACCAAATCCTGGCAGCGTGCTGGCATAAATAGTCAGCACTACTATGATACCGAACAGAGTAACCATTCCTATATTAGCTACTTGTTCGAGTCCGCCCCTAACACCTCGGAGAACTACCCAAGTAGTGATAATCATGAAAATACTCTGCCACCAAATATTCAGACCAACAGACTGGTGAAGCGAGTCAAACAGATTGGTATAAGCCTCGGGAGTATTTACTTGGGGAAACCATCCTACTAATGAAAGCATTAAATAGTGAAGTCCCCAGCCAGCAACGACACTGTAGTAAGACAAAATCACTGCTCCGGTAATTACACCAACTAACCCCACCGTTTGCCAAAGTCGACTGTGGTTAGAAAGTTCTCCGTAAGCTCTCACTGGGGAACTTTGAGTAGTTCGACCGATCGTGACTTCAGCTACCATAATCGGGAATCCCAAAACAATTACGCATAGAAGGTAAAAGAGCACGAATACTCCTCCACCATTTTGACCGGTAATGTAAGGAAATCTCCAAATGTTTCCCAGTCCCACTGCCGAGCCAGCAGCAGCAGCAATAAATCCCAGTTTAGATCCCCATTGGGTATTAGAAGTTCGGTCTTTATGGTCGATCATGATAGAAAAACAAAAGAAAAATAAAATCAATTATTTTTATCATTTTTAAGCAAAGAAAAATGGCGACTTCTGCTACCTTGTAAAATAACGATTTAGATAACCTAAGATTATGCTAGGCGATCGCCATTTATGCAGATTACTCGATGTCTCCATACGGCAATTCTGGTTTCTGACCTAACCAAAGCAGAAGAGTTTTATCGCGATATTTTGGGATTATCTCCGGCAGAGCATCGTCCCCTGAAATATCCTGGGATTTGGTATCAAGTAGGAGACTACCAGATCCATCTAATCGTTCATCCTCACTTTACTTCTTCAGTACCCAATCAGGAAAAATGGGGTCGCAATCCCCACCTTGCTTTGGCTGTAGACAATCTAGAAGAAGCCAAACAACGGCTCCAAGAGCGCGGATACTCCATTCAAATGAGTGCTTCGGGACGCGCAGCTTTATTTACTCAAGATCCAGATGGTAATGTAATCGAGATTAGTCAAGGATAAGCCATTTATTCAGTTATCAGCGATCGATCTTGTCAACCATTCACGATGTCAGATATCGAATTTTCTATTCATGCACGGGATATGCTAAAAGAGAGGGCTATCCCTGAAGAATAGGTGATGCGGACATTTAATGACCCCGATTGCAAAGAGATAATGACAAATAATACGACTCACTACATTAAAGCGATTCCAGAATTTGAAGGACGTAGCTTAAGAGTCGTCATGAATTTGGAAGTTATTCCCAATCGCGTTATTACTGTATTTTTCGATCGTCGTATTAAGAGGTAAGGATGAGATTAAAAGTAGATAAGGAAAGCGATGCCTTATATTTTCGACTCGATGAATCGTCAATTTTGGAGTCAGAAGAGGTGCAACCAGGAATAATTTTAGACTTTAATGCTGAGGGTCAAGTAGTTGGGATTGAAATTCTGCAATTGAGTAAGCGAGTCGCTCCAAAAAATTTGCAGATTCTTCAGTTTGAAACACAGTAAAACATTCAATTAACAACTAACAATCAACTGATAGGTTCATTTATCTAAGCAGAGGTATTTTCTTATGAGTCAATATGTTTTATTTAGGATTCAAGCTATTCAAGAAGAACTAGAAGCCTTAAAAAAAACTGTTATTCATCAGCTTGAAGGTTCTCGAAATAAGACTCAAATTCAAGGGTTATGGAAAGATATTGTTATTACTGATGAAGATTTAGAAGAAGCTGAGAAAGCGGTTTTTCGAGATGCGGTTCAGTGGGAAGATTAGTTAGAAATGGATACTTATGTGGTTGATACTCATGCTTTAGCTTGGTTTGTCAGCGAAGATAAACGATTATCGCCTAGAGCGACACACATTCTCAGTCAAGCTGAAGCGGGGGAAGTTCAGGTTTTAATTCCTACATTAGTTCTCGCAGAATTGACTCATATTGCTCAAAAAAAGAGGGTTACAGTTACCATTGAGAAACTACTAGAGAAAATCGATCGAGGTGATGGATTTACGATTGTGTCTTTTGATTTTTTAATTTTTCAGAAGATGCTGCAACTACCTGAAACTTGGGATATTCATGACCGCATTATCGCAGCTACAACGACTTACTATCAAGCTATCTTGATTACAAGAGATGATGTGTTACGGGATTCTTCTAAATTAAAAACTGTCTGGGATTAAAAATCTATTTTGAGGTTATAGAAACTATTTGGTATCTTTATGCCATTTCTCCTATGAAAATTATTGCCTATGTTTATAACGATCCGTTATTGGGAGAATCCTTACCCGAACAGTATAATTGGGAACTAGAAGTAGAGAAAATTTACCAGGATTTAGGCAAACGCCAGCAACTGCAGCAGTTATTGAGTGATTGTCGGCAAGAACCGCCAGATTATTTACTGATTCGGCGTTTGGCAGAATTAGGAGAAACAGTTGAGGAGGTGAGCGATCGCCTTGCTTTACTCGAATCTTTGGGTATAGAAATAATTGCTACAGAACAACCCTACAACTCTTCCAGCCTAAATAACAACGCTAATTTGGGTAAATTATGGCAAGAAATTCAACAATATTATTTGCAAAGACAACTTAAGTTAGGACACGCTCGCAATCGACTGAAGGCTCTTCCCCCTCCTGGTAAAGCTCCTTATGGCTATCGTCGAGGTAAAGATAGATATATTATTGATAAAAGTACAGCACCAGTAGTTAAAGACTTTTTTGAACGCTTTTTACTGTTCGGTTCCCTGCGGGGTGCAGTACGTTATTTGGAAAAAAGATACGGTAAGAAAATATCTCCTTCTACTGGTAGCAGGTGGCTGACCAATCCAGTTTATCGCGGTGACTTAGAATACAAACAGGGTCAAATTATCTCCGATACCCACGTCCCTATTCTTTCCCGTGAAGAAGCAGCACAAATCGATCGCTTGTTGCGGCGTAACAGTCGTTTGCCTTCCCGTACCGCTAGCGCGCCTCGTTCCCTAGCTGGTTTAGTTATTTGTCAGCAGTGTCAGTCTAAAATGTCCGTAACTCACGTAACTAGAAGAGGGAAAAAACAAGAATATTTATATCTTCGTCCCGTTAGCTGTTCGCAAAAACCATCTTGTCAAGCAATTCCCTATCAAAAAGTGCTAGAACGAATAATTGAGAAAATTTGCGCCGATTTACCCCGTGCAGTCGCTCAGTTAGATTCCCCGCATTTAGAAGGAATTAAAAAAGTATTGGCAGCAGAAATAAACCAAAAACGAGACATACTTAAACGGCTACCTGTCTTACAGGAACAAGGGATTTTAGATGAGGAAACCTCGGATTGGCGCAGTTATAAATTACGTACGGAAATAGCCCAATTAGAAGATAAATTAGCCCAACTACCACCAGTCAATTTACAGGCGATCGCTCAAACAGTCTCTTTGCCTCAATTTTGGCTCGATCTCTCAGAAGCAGAGCGAAGATTTTATTTTCGTGAGTTTATTAAAAAAATTGAAATTATTCGCCTCAATACCAACCAATGGGATTTACATTTAGTATTTATTTTCTAGGTCTGCATATGTACTTAGAAAAAAGCGAGGAAAGTACTTCCCTCGCTAAGTTTAGCCTTTATGTTTTATGAAACTAGAAGACTAACAGTGTCCTATTTTGACAGACTAATTATTAACAAATCCCAATACCAAACTATCATGCGCTAGGAAATGAGCCAAATGATAAGCTCTTTCTTCAGTTTCGAGCAAAATTTTCTCGTACAGATAACGAGTAGCGCGATCGCCTAAACTCTCTGCTTGTGACGCTTGGCGACGCAAGAGTTGAATTATGGCTTGCTCGGCTGCCAGATCGTGTTCTACCATGCTACGAGAGTCATAAGCACCATCAGCTTCTGGTTCAAAGCAGCACAATTCGGCTAACTTGGCAAAACCAGCAGCGGGAATACCACCCAATCCATTTAAACGCTCGCCCAAGTCGTGAACGTGACCTTGAACTTCATCATAACTGTCTGCAAAAAATTGGTGCAGGGAGTAAAATTCGGCCCCTTCTACCACAAAGTGATGTTTTTGATATTGTAGGTACAGTGCTTGAAAGCTGGCTAAAGCCATATTTAAGCCTTCACAAACTGGTTCGGTGACATGTTTTTCAAGAAGTACTGCATTATCCCCTACCTCACCAAAGGGGCGTACCAAACCTGTAGTTGTAGACATAATTAGTGTTCTCCTCTCGCTCTACTCTCAGTTAGGCAGGCTTATTGATAATTACACCTTAACACACAATAGCTGGAACAGTTCCAGAAGAAAATTAAAGTCAGGTTAAAAATTGTATTATTCATTACATCAATTTATTGATAAACAAAAATTTATTTCAAAAATTTTACTCAAATTGTTGCTACTTTTTATTGTTTAGTCGTTATACTATTTTTTATACTGAAATTTAATGAATTTAATTCTCAATAAGCTTGGATTAATTGACTGGATGTACAAACCCTTTACGAGCTTAACTTCAATGAGAAGAACCAAAAGCTAGTAGATAGTTGTAAAAACACTCTGTATTAACTAATAATGAGTATTAATAATTCTGAAGTAGAAACACAGCAAGTTGTCACTGTTAACTGGGCGGAGAGATGGTCAGTTTATTATCGTTTGCAGGAATTGCAAATACCTTGTAAATGCAGTACAAATCAACCTTTACAAGTGCAACTAGACAGTACTAAAACCGCCATTCAGCTATGGAGTGTTGCCAGACAATTTAATGGGTCCCGTCAAGAATTAGTGGATTGGCTTGAGTGCTGCTGGCAGCTCAAAAGCGCTCGACGAGAAGAATATAATTAACTGGGTGAGACAAATGGCTAAGACAAAAAATATAGTTTCCGAATTTAACTTTGTAGGACAGTTAATAGATGTAGTTACTAAGAATGATAATCAAATAAAATATCTTAAGCTTTCTGCTGCTAACAAGGAATACTGGATTAAGGTTGCTAAAGAAATTAGAGAAGATATCCGTCAGATAGTTACCCCAGGCTGTAAGTTACAAGTTAGGGGTAAGCAAAAACGAAATATTAAAAATATTAAAGTAAAATATAAAGCCTACGCAGTTGAGTTAGTTAACGAGGAACAAGGAAAAGAAGTTAACAGTCAGCCTCTTACTGTTTTAGATTCTAGATGCCCGATGTCCGATGTTTTATTACCAACTGCCAGCCAAAATTCTCTTAAACCAGCAGCAAAAATTTTAGTATGTAAAAAATCAAGTTGCTGGAAACGGGGAGGCGAAAAAGTTTGCCAAGTAATAGAAGCAATGCGTCGCGATCGCGATTTGGGCGATAAGATTCAAATAAAAACTACTGGTTGTCTCAAGCGTTGTAAACAAGGACCTAACCTAGTAATCATGCCAGACAAAGCTCGCTACAGTAATGTCAAACCCCAACAAGTTCCCCTTTTGTTAGAAAAACACTTGTTCTCATCGCTTAACTAGTGCAGGAAGTCAAAAGTCAAAAGTCAAAAAATTATAATATAGACATTTCGTCGCTCTGAATAGTACGCCATAATAGATTTGCGTGCTTTCTTAGCGTTCTTTGCGCCTTTGCGTGAAGCTAATAACTTGCTTCCATATTTTCAAAGCCAACTCTTCCAGCCAAAGTATAGTGCGATCGAGCCATTCCAAAAGGATTTCTAGAGGATGCTTGACGTAACCCACCGCAGTAGCATCAGTTTCTACCCAATCGGGTGTTGTTTGTCGTGAATGCAAAACTTCAGCACCAGTAGAATTGTCAGTAGCATTTAGAGTTGAACTTTCCTGCGGTTTGAGAGTTACATTGGTAAGATGAGTTTGAACAACTGATAGCGCGCGGGATTTTAGTGGCTGAAGACGAGACTTAATTCTGTTTTTTTTCCATTGTTTAGATTTGGTTGGTTTATGAATAGCTTCCGGCAGACTTTTTTTGTCAGTTTTTCCCTTGAGAGTAACTAATCTTTGAGACGTTTGAGCAATAGTTGGTGAAGAAAAAGTATCGCTAAAAAGGTCACTCCAGGATAACCAAGGATCTTCTGGCGATGCTGTTGGTAGAGAGGAAGATGAAGTTGTCGGCTGTAGGGGAATTTTGCTTGAGGAATGGGAAAGATCGTTTCCGTAAACTTTACCAAAGAAATAATCGATCGCTGCCTTAATTAACACCTGAATCTGAAAAGGATCTGGTTCGGAATGTTCCCTGGTAGCATTGAGATTTTCCCCAGGAGATTGTCGCTGCTTAAGAGTGCCAGTTTGGTTAATTTTATAGGAAAGGTTGTTACCTACCTGATGAACTAATGTAACTAAATTTTGGGATTGAGTTTCTAACCCGGCAAGAGCGCGATCGAGAATAATAGATAATTCCTCTAAAGGCGATCGCTTGTAGCTAATTTCTGTAGATTCGGACGATACAGAAACGAGACTAGATTCACCAAAGAGATTAGTTTTAAGTGCTACGGGACTAGTTTGTAACCAATCAATAATGTTCCAGACAAAACGTACTGGCGGTAAGGCTTTGGAGTTGTTAGAAGAAAAGTTGGGTAAACTCTGAAGAATTTTTTTGGTGGTTGTCTTCAGAAAACCTCGATGGGGGCGATAAGCTGCTAGTGCTTGAATGATGCGCTGTTGTAATTGCTGCTGTTGTTGAGAAGTTAGAATATCGAGAATTTGGTTATCTTGAGTGACTAACACCAGAACGCGAGATTCTACAAGAGTAGCTATACCCTGAATCGCTAATGTTCTTTTATTCCTTCTTGGTAGAGAGTTGGTTTCGTCTAAATGAGAATTGAGAATTAAGGATTGGCGATCCCGCAGGGATCTGCTTCGCAGGTCGCTAATTGCCAGATTGACTAAATTTTCTCCTTGCTGGGGTAATCGATTTTCCGTTAATTCAAGTGCTTTGTTTTGATGCCGAAACCATTCAATTTTAATTTGTTTGGGAATAGGAGAACGAAGTTGTGCGACAAATTTGCTCAGTTTTCCCCATATATTTGTCTGCTTATCTTCTAATTCCCTCTTTTCTTCATTTCCTTCTATCAGCCAAGGCTTAACTGCTTGTAATACTTTTTCAATTGGTGCATCGACAGCAGAAAATTGTATCTGTGCATCTAATTCTAATTCTGAGCCAGGAGGCAAAGCAGAAGACGATTGAACTTGCTGTTCGAGTTGCTGTCTCGTCGAACGCCCCATTTGTACCATCAAGTAAATCGGATAGAGAAGCGTTTGTATACCCCACTCCGTTGCTATTTGAATCTGTCGTACTGCTTGAGTAACGCGATCGCTCCAACGAATTTTGTAGCGATTGAGCAAATTAAATAAGCGGCTTTGATAGGGACCGGAAGAAGACATCGACTGCACCAACAACTAATCCTCTCTATTATGCCTATTTCGCAAATTAATTTTTAACCGCTAATTCGCATTTCTTGACACTCATCAAAAGTTGGCTATCTTCAATGCTCTAATATCTGAGATAGCTTAAAAATACCTTGCTCTATTTGAGTTTCTTCTAGCTGGGCATAACCAAAGATAAATTCCCCTTGGTGTTGAGGTTTCCAATAATACTCTCTAGCACTAATCAAGCCAACTCCAACTCCTGCTGCTTTTTGGATTACCATGTCATCCGATAAACCTGTTTCAATTTTGACCATCACATGAATACCTGCATTCGCCCCAAGGATAGTTATTCTCGAACCAAAATAGTTTTGAAAAGCCTCGATCAAAACTTGGCGACGTAGATTGTAAAGATGTCGCATTCGTCGGATATGTCGTTCAAAATGTCCTTCGGCAATCCAATCGGTAAGGGCGTACTGTTCCAAAAGTGAAGAAGCGCGATCGCATAACCACTTAGCTTTACTCACAAGAGATATCCATGATAGCGGTACGACCAAATAGCCGATTCTTAAAGACGGAAACATAGTTTTAGAGAAAGTCCCTACATAAATTACCGACTGACTTCGATCCATTCCCTGTAAAGCAGGAATGGGTTGCTCTCCATAACGATACTCGCTGTCGTAGTCATCTTCGATAATCAGCGTTTCTGTTGTTTGTGCCCATTGGAGAAGTGCTATTCTCTGTGCCAATGTTAAGGTAACTCCCGTAGGAAATTGATGGGATGGCGTAACGTAGACTAATTTAAACTTTTGATGGCAGCGAGCGAGAGCTTCTACATCTAAACCCTCAGAATTTACAGCAATAGGTTGTAAATTAGCTCCTTGTCCCCTAAAACAATAACGTGCCCCCAGATAACCAGGGTCTTCCATTGCCACCCAATCTCCTGGATCTAAGATCGGGCGAGCAATTAGATTTAATGCTTGCTGAGAACCATTAACAATGATTACTTGTTCTGGAGTACATCGAACCGCACGAGAACGTCCCAAATAGTTAGCAATTTCGACTCTGAGAGGAAAATATCCGGCAGCATCGGGAGTATAATGCAGCAAAGTTGGAGAATTTTTGCAATGACGAGATAAAAGCCTTCGCCACTGTGAGATCGGAAAAAACTCTACAGCAGGATTGCCATACCGAAAACTAATTTCATTTTCTGGTTCTGAAACTTCTAAGTGCTTTACAGAAATTAAATTATTGCCAAATTGAGAGAGTACAGAGGATCTAGATGATTGTGCTGCCACGAGTTCGATCGCTTTAGATTGTAACCAATCATCAGGTATTTGAGAACATACATAAGTTCCCGCTCCACAGCGAGTTTCCAGATATCCTTCACTCTCGAGTTGTTCGTAACTCTGAGTAACTGTAAAACGAGATATATTTAGAGATTTTGCCAGAGTGCGAGATGAAGGAAGTTTTTGATTGGGTTTAAGTCTTCCTTCTAGAACAGCATGACGTAGCTTCTCTGCAAGTTGTTGATAGATTGGGATAGCAGAGGTGCGATCGAGGAAGATAGCTAAATCCATAATCCGATAAGTGGACTGGTATAAAAAACCAAAAGTGGCTCTTGGATCGTACCAATCTTATGTTTATTTTAGTTATGTATTCTATTAATAATTAGTTAACTGATGTCTGATTCCAAACAGCTTCAAGCAACTGAACGAAGCAAAGTTAAACGCCTCCCGAAACGCGGTTCTTACGAGCGAGGACTTATCTACGAAATTTTAGATGAAGCCCTCGTCGCTCATGTAGGATTTGTTGTCGATAATCAACCCTTCGTCATTCCCATGGCATACGGACGAGAAGGCGATCGCCTCTATATTCATGGTTCTTCTGTTAGTCGCTTGTTGCAAACCCTAGAAAAAGGTCTTGAAGTTTGCTTCACAGCAACTTTGTTAGACGGATTGGTAATTGCTCGCTCTTTGTTTCATCACTCTATGAACTATCGCTCGGTAGTGTTATTTGGCAAAGCAACACTGGTTAAAAGTGAAGCAGAGAAAATGACTGCGCTACAAGTTCTCACAGAACAAATTATCCCCGGACGTTGGCAGCAAGCTCGTCTTCCTAATTCTCATGAATTAAAAGCTACAAGTGTTCTTTCATTGCCAATTGAAGAAGGTTCGGCTAAAGTCCGCAGTGGCTCACCTAATGATAGTACTGATGATTACTCCCTACCTATTTGGGCGGGTGAATTACCCCTGAGAATAACTTCAGGCATTCCCATTCGAGATCCGCAACTTTCTGCCGAGATTAATCCACCTGAAAACCTATTTAACTATTGTCGAGGGAGATAGCCAAATGAAATTTCTGCTGATTAAGCACGTTGTTGAAGAAGGATTGGGAATCTTTGAACAGTTTTGTCATGATGCTGGTATTGCCGTGGATACGGTAGAACTTGAAAAAGGCGATTCCTTTCCCAACTTAGAAGTTTACTCTGCTTTATGGGTAATGGGCGGTCCTATGAATGTCAGCGATGAGGGGCAATTTCCCTGGTTGATTGAGGAGAAAGCTTTAATCGACAAGGCTGTCCGAGATCTCCATTTACCCTACATGGGCATTTGCCTTGGTGCACAACTTTTAGCTGAGGCTTTGGGAGGGGAAGTTCAACCGATGGCAGCCCCCGAAGTAGGTCTTCTTCCTATTAATCTAACGGAGGCAGGACTAAATCACCCACTTACGGCAGGATTACCCAAAACACTCAAAGTTCTCCAGTGGCATGGTCAAGAAGTGAAACGGCTACCATCGGGAGCGACACTTCTCGCTTCCTCATCTTATTGTCAAGTACAAGCTTATGCAGTTGGAGATTGTGCATTTGGGCTGCAATTTCATAGTGAGGTAACTGAAGCAACAGTAGAGGATTGGGTGCAAATTCCTGCCTATCGAGCCGATTTAGAGTTAACTCTTGGTTCAACTGGCCGTGACAATTTGAAACAAGCTGTTGATGCACGACTTGCAATCATGAATCGGGAAGCCAAAATTCTCTTTGAAAACTTTGTACAGATTGTCAAAAATAGTATGAACTAAAACTGAGTGTAGTTAATTAATTTTATTTAGCTACTCTAGTAACTCCAACTTACAACTCTTTGCCGGATCTTTTCAAGCAGCTTAAACTGAAAGTGCTGAGGTGCAGTTACGCTTGACTCGTCTACCATCACGAATTGATTTATGCTTAAAAGCAGTTCTATGGTAACTTCTGCCTATCCTGCCTCCTATACAGTCGTCCACAGGATTTCTGGTCGCTTGCGAGTTCGTATTCCCTATCTAACTTACAATCGGGACTCTGCCTATTTTTTGCAAAAACAAGTTGCAGATATTTCAGGGGTTAGGTCGACTCGGGTCAATGGCTATGCGCGATCGCTAATTATTGAATACGATTCATCTATACTGTCCGGCGACAAACTATTACAGCATCTTGAGGAAACCATTGACAAGGCATTAGTTTGCCAAAAACCTACTGCTTCAAATAAGGGTACGCCCGAAAGACAGAAAAATATTCGTAACGATACCTTAGCCTATCCCTGGCAAAGATTAGCCCTGCCTACCTTCGGTCTTACTCTGGCAATTTTGGCTACTTCCTTGGAATTGTCCCTGCCAACCCGGTTACTAGGAAGCGTTACCTTTGCTGCATCGATGCCGCGGTTTATTAAATCTGGGAACGATCTAGCTCGGGGTCGATTCGATGAAGAGATCTTAGAGTTATTATGGACAGTTTTTTCCGGTCTAACCGGCGATTTTATTGCTCCCAACCTAGATATGGTTCTAGCAGAAACCTCAGATTTACTTCATGAAGCAACCAGTCCGGTTCCACCCTCACTCCAAACCAGCCATTTACCCATAGTCGAGCAAGTACGGGTAATGCGTGATGGAAAAGAAAGCAAAATTTCTATCGATGAATTACGGCGAAACGATATTGTAATGCTCGCGCCAGGGGAAACCTGTCCTGCCGACGGCATAATCTTGGAAGGGGAAGCATGGCTGGACTTTCGCTCGCTCACTGGAGAACCAACTCCATTGCCTCGCGGTAAAGGGAAGCAAATTTTAGCGGGATGTTCTGTGATTGATGGGTGTTTGCAGGTTCGAGTCGAACAACTCGCTGAAGATACCCAATATGCCCAAGGCGTGTCTTTAGCCGAGGATGCCCCCCTTCAGCAAACTCACATCAGCAATTATGCTAAGAAAGTCGGGCAAACGCTAATTTTGCCCACCCTGGCACTTTCAGGAGGAATTTTTCTTCTAACAGCTAATCTGGAGCGTGCCCTGACACCTCTGCAATTAGATCTGCTCACGGGTATCAATCTATCCGCACCTACTACCATCCTCTCTGCCATGAAACGGGCAGAACGGGCTGGAATTTATGTTTATTCCGGGCGAGTTTTAGAAACCCTTACTCGGGCAGATACCGTTATTTTTGCTCGAACTGGTACTCTTACCCAAGGAACATTAACTGTTGTGGCAATTCATCCTTTTAGGGAGAAGGCGATGTTCTCCTCGGAGGAAGAAGCAACGACAGAATTGCTATCTTTGGCAGCCTCGGCAGAGCAGTGCGAACAGGGATGGCAGCACCCGGTTGCCCGTGCCATTATTAACCATGCTCGCGAGTTAGGGGTGCCTATTTATGCCAATGAGGCTTGCCATCGCCGAGCGGGATACGGAATGGCGGTGTCGGCTGAGGTAAACGATCGCACGATTGTAGTGGGAAGCCGCAACTATCTAAAGCATGAAGGCATAGAGTTTCCAGATACTATTGAGGAAATATCGGAGATGCATGATGGTCAGCAGCGGGGATATTGGTATGTCTATGTTGCAGCGGACGGTCAGTTGTTGGGACAGATTATTTGTCGTGCCCAGGTGCGAGCGCAGAGTCGCCAGGTAGTAACTCGTCTGCGCCAACGCGGGTTGGATGTTTATATGGTGACGGGGGGAGGACGCGAAATGGCAGAGGCGATCGCCACCCAAGTGAACATTCCCTTAGAGTCCGTTCATGCAGAACTAACCCCAGAGGATAAGAAATCCCTAGTGCGCCGTCTCCAAGCCGAGGGTAGAACGGTTGTTTATATGGGCGAAGGCATCGATGACTACCCTGCCTTGCGCTATGCCAATGTTGCCGTGGGAACCCATCAATCCTGCTCTCTGATTCAAGAGACGGCAAATTTACGCTTACCCTACGGCGATCTCATCAGTTTGCTCGTGGCGTTCGATCTAGCAACAGATGCTATTAACATTATTCGTCAAAATACTGATTGCTATTCCCAACATTGGTGCAACCTTATTGGGCGTTCTGCTTATCTTAGATCCCATCTCGGTAGTAATCGCGAACAATACAGCAAACCTTTTGGCAGAATTAAATGCACTACGACCGCTGTTGAACAGAACTCAACCTCAAATTAATTATGAAAAATATAACAAAAGTCAGGAGTTAATAAATAATTAATCATTATCAATTATCAATTATTGACTGAGTTGCTCTGATAGACGAATGCTAGGAGGTTTGTCTGGCATCGAGATCCGCTCAACCTCAAAACTTTCAATGTTATCTTCAAAGCGGTTAAAAATAACTCTCATTTCCTCATAATTTAGAGCAATAGAAACTCCACGTGCTGTCGAACATTTAATCTGTAACAAGGTTTGAAAATCACCGTACTCTTCGTTGAGATAAAAGGTTTTAGGACAATCAGGAGCGATAAAGTCCTCAATAGCTAATTGATTGAGAGCAGCAATACCTACAGGACTATTAAGAATGTATTGCCATACTCGTTCTTCCTCTTCTGCTGTCATCCTTCGCCATTGTTGGGATTCACTTTGTTCGTGCTCGTTGGGAACTCGATCTTTTTGGCTTATTTGAGAAACCGAAAAGTTACTTAAAAGCGCTCCACGGGAGCGAGGACACCCGTTATGGAGGGAAGAAACACTAGGGGACGAGCGAGCGCTTGAAGCAAGAGCTTATAGAGACATGAATCGGAGACGCTCTGCTCAATTCTTGTATATTATTCCTGTATCCTAACAGTTAAAACCGTAACTTCAATGGTGCGATGGTGCCTGATTGAAAGCGTGGTT